>NZ_JAJFDF010000014.1:0-181005 GCF_020708595.1 Pseudomonas sp. 203-8
TTCGGCAACGGCTCTGGCGCTATCGGATGCAGCAGAGCATGAGTCGCCGAGGGAATTGCTGGGATAACTCGCCGATGGAGCGCCTGTTCCGCAGTCTGAAGTCGGAGTGGGTCCCGTCAACGGGTTACCTGACGGCGCAGGAGGCCCAACGGGACATCAGTCATTACCTGATGCATCGCTACAACTGGATCAGGCCGCATCAATTCAACGACGGGTTACCACCTGCGGTGGCCGAAGAAAAACTCAACCCACTGTCCGGGATGGGTTGACCACTACACTGCCATGCCCTGGCACTGGGCAGGTCGTTGGATCGGTGACGCGGGCGGCGGGTTTTCCACTCATGTGCGGGTCCTTGCATCAGTGAGATGTGCTGGCCGTTCTGGTGGCCAATTCGGGATTGAACGAGTCGGCACCTATCGCCAGCGGAAGAAACGCAGAAGGGGACTTCTCCTTGTCCCACCTCCCGGCATTGGTTTCTTCTCCGGCCCGCCGAGGACCGTAGCGAGGTGCGCCGGTCAGTCTTGAGGGTGCGACGCGGAAGCGCCGGCTACCTGCAGCGCTGCAACTTCCAGCCGGGCGTCGCGGCGGGTCTGCTCCGTATGGCCCTGGATGATGCCGGGAATCAGGAAGGCATCGACGATCCACCAGATGCCGGTAATGATCAGGGGGAACAGGGTGAAACAACCGATCAGCGTGATGATCAGTTGGGTAACCGCCGTGCCGGTTTTCCCCAGGTAGAAGCGGTGTGCGCCGAAACCGCCCAGGAAGAACCACAGAAGATAGGCGGTGCCGGTGGATTTCTGGGCGTTGGAAACTTTCTGCTCCACGAGCATTTCAGACTGTAGTGACATGAGTTTTCCCACTGATCCATGCGGAAGACATGGTGGGAATTGAAACGTTGCCAACGGTGTTTTTTCAAGCGTCCAGTCTGAGGATGTTTTTGATTTGTAGTTTTATTGCGAGGCTCTGGAAGAGTCGGCCAGGAGTCGGAACTCCTGGACTTCGTAGAAGTGCTTAAAACAAACTGGCGAGTGGCTGGAGTTTATTGGCGAAAGGCGTCCGGCCGGGCGCCTTTCGCTTTTGTCCGTTAACTTCATAGTGGCGTGGTTTCGAACTTTATCTTTTGATAGTTCTCGAAAATGAACCTGTCTTCCGGCGACAGGGCCGTTTCGTCGAAGGGCAGGATCGCGCCGTCATGCATGACCTTGTAGTCGCGAGAGGTGATTTTCGTCTCCGCCGTGGTGAATGTACTCATGAAGCGCTTATGGGCATCCCCCTGGAACTCCTTCCTGTGCTGGAGGAAGTAGGCGAAGTCCATGTGCCCAACCATGAAGACGATGTTCCAGTCCTTCCTGGCGGCTATGTCCCATTTCCACATGGCGGAGAGTTTCCGCCTAATGGCCTGGTCGGACTCCCTCAGGGCCTTCTTGAGACAGTCGAAGGCGTAGGTACTGTCTATGTCGAATTCGCAGATGGTCAGGTAGTTCACGAACTTTTCGCCGAAGACACAACTGGAGCCGAGGGTGAAAATCTCGTATCCCGGGTAATACCTGCGAAAGAAATCAAGTTCCGTCAGGAACCAGTCTTCCAGTGCGGGTCGGCTGCTCTTTCCGTAGACGTTCTTGACGATGTCTGGCGTATATTCGAACCCTTCGCTGGTGCAGGTCAGAACGTTCTTCTCATCTTTGGCGATGACTATCCTGTTTTTTGCTCCTTTCGGTTCCTTTTTCATTTTTCTTGCCCTTCGAGCGTCTGTGGAGGCCGGTTTATCGTGTTTTGGAATCTCTGTTTTAGGTTTCGCTTTCCAGGGATATAAGACGCCTGCTTACCCTGGTAGTGAGTGTCTAGCTCAAATTCTTTTTCTGTGCTTGACGAAAAGTATGCGTCGGTTTCTCGGAGGCTCGTTTTCTTGGACGGGGAGTTTCGAACCTGAAGCCATGAATGTTTTCCTGCCAGCGTTCCAGAGCCTTGTTGGCGGCGGAATCGAACGGTCTCATTAACAGATTCGGGAAATATCATTCCGCGCGTCCGCAGCCAAAAGAGCGGGCTGGCGAAGCTCGCCGGGTGTCGGTCACGGTAGGGGAGGGAGCAGCAAGGCGAGCCGGCAACAGGAAAGGCCCGGCGCTGGAGGAGCAGGCAAGGGACTGGGCAAAGAAAAAGCCCCTGAAATTCACTAGGAAAATCAGGGGCTTATCGTTTGCGTTTGGTGGAGCCGGGGGGATTTGAACCCCCGTCCGCCAGCTCTCCGCTATCGGTTCTACATGCTTAGCCAGCTCTACTGAGTTAACTCCGCGCCGCCCGAGTGGCAGGGTGCTTGGAGCGAGCTGTATGAGTTTTAGCCGTTACGTCTACAGCGAACTTGGCGGCGATCCTGTTCTATCTGACAGTCGTTTCGGGTTTACAGGCATCCCCTAGCGACTGCTAGCCGCATTAAGCAGCTAGAGCGTAGTTGTCGTCGTTGGCAACTATAAGTTTGCAGCAGCGAATTTACGAGTTCTGCTACCAGCTCGGCATGCCCCTCAAGTTTTGTTACCGGCGTCGAATCCTAATCGGCCCCAAAACCTTGACAGGTCGACGACCAGTCTACGGCAAAGGGCTGCGAGAGTCCAATCCGCCGCTCATAAACCTTTGACGCCGCTGGGTTTCCCCTCCGGAGGCGGGCTCAGGTCCAGGGCTTTGGCCGGTGCCTTGGCGTTCCGCCCGGGCGCCAGCTGTTTTTCCACGTCGGCCTGGATCGCCTGCAACACCGGTTGCAGGTCGCGCATGTTGTCGCGGACCTCGGGGTAAGGGTGGTCCTTGGCGAAACCGGCGATGCGTTCCAGCAACTGGGCGCGCACCGGGGAGGGCAGGTGGATGAACAGCTCGGGCATTTCCTTGGCCAGTTCGGCGGAGTAGAGCACCAGGTCCTGGCGCTCGAACTGGGCGGTGAGGCCGAGGTAGTCGAGAGCGCTGCCGGTGAGCATCGCCGCGGCCGCCTTGGTTTCCTGCATACCCTGCAGGCGCGCGGGGTTGCGCTGTTCGGCCTGGGACAGGGTCATCCAGAATTCGACGGTGAGGGTGAACAGGATCGACTGCTCGCGCAGCGAGTAGCTCATCAGGCCCAGCGCCTCGGCGCCGTAGGGCTGTTTGGCGGCGCGGAAATCGAAGTACAGGCGCATCAGTTCCTTGAGCTTGAACAGCACTTCGCGGGCCTCGTTCTGGCGGATCTCCAGGGGGCTGTAGATGTTCAGCTGCGGGCGGAAGTTTTCCTCGCTGACCATGCGCAGGTAGAGCGGCCCGGTGAATTCGCCGCTGCGTCGCGGCAGGGCGTTCTTCTGGGTTTCCTCGATCTTCTTCAGGGCGTCGATCAGCACCTGGTAGTCGTGGCTGTCCCAGGGCTTCTGGATGTCCGGGATGCGCTGGCCGAGGTAGTAGAGGTCGGCGGCCGCGAGCGGGCGGCCGAGAACCAGTAAAAGGATGGCCAGCGGCCAGAGCAGGCGGCGTGATAGGGTCGGCACGGACTTTCCTTGCGGGGCGCGTGGATCGGCCTAGGTTAGCGATGGCCGGGGCCGCCGTCACCCCGCGCTTCGATTGGGGCGGACGGGATGGCAACGGCGCAGTGGGACGGCTTGCAGGCGGTATTCGAGGACCTCGGCGGCTACGGCGCGCTGGCGCGCCAGGCGGCGCAGGGCGAGGGGCCGCTGGTGGGGCATCTGCAACGAACCAACATCCAGCTCGCGGCGATCCCGGTGTTCACCCGCAAGGGGATCGCCGAGACCACGGTCAACGACTTGCTGGAGGCGGCGCGGGTCTCGCGGCGGACTTTCTACAAGTATTTCGCCGGCAAGCTGGAGGTGCTGGAAAGCATCTACCACAGCGCCGTGCAATTGCTGCTGGCGCGCTTCGGCGGGCTGCGCAGCGAGGCCGGCAGCGACGAGGACTGGTTGCGGGCGATGGTCTCGCTGTTCTTCGACTACCACCTGGCGGTCGGTCCGATCATTCGCATGATGCAGGAGGAGGCCCTGCATGCCGGCTCGCCGCTGGCGGCGCACCGGCAGCGCGCGCACCTGAAGATTATCGAGCTGTGGGCCGAGCGCCTGGGCGCCCAGGGCGCGGCCCACGATGCGCTGACCTACCGGGTGCTGATCTGGGCGATGGAGGCGGCTTCGCTGGAGCTGCTCAATGCCAGCGACCCGCTGGAGCTGCCGCGGGTCAAGCGGGTGCTCGGCGACCTGCTGGTGGGTACGCTCTGTCCCCGCACCCAGGCTCCGACGAGATTGCAAGGGTAACAGCCGGGCAGTCGCCGCTCGCGCCTACAGAACCTAGGTTGGGCTCGCAGTCCGTCGTGGCCATGCTCTGATGCCCTGTCATAACAACAAGACGGGAGACGTGCGTCCATGTCCGCGACACCCTATCTGCTGCAACCGCCGCTGGCGGTCGGATTCGCCCGCCTGGGCTTCGGCTCTCTCTCGCTGGAGTCGTTGCGCGAACGCTACGCCGCACCGTCCAGCGGCTCGCGCTTCATCGAGCTGGACGGTTTCCCGCTGCACTACCGCGACGAAGGCAGCCGCGACAAGCCGGTACTGGTGATGATCCACGGCGTAGTGGCCTCGCTGCACACCTGGGACGACTGGGTGAAGGCGATGTCGCCGTACTTCCGCATCGTGCGCTTCGACGTACCGGGCTTCGGCCTGACCGGGCCGGGGCGTGACAGCCGTTACTCTGGCGAGCGCATGGTGGCGATCCTCGGCCAGTTGCTCGATTTCCTGAAGATCGACAAGGCCTCGATCGCCGGCAACTCCCTGGGCGGCTATATCGCCTGGAACTTCGCCCTGGCGCAGCCGCAGCGGGTGGAGCGGCTGGTGCTGATCGACCCGGCCGGTTACCAGATGCGCAAGGTGCCGTGGATGATCGCCTCGGCGGCGCTGCCCGGCTCGACCCTGGCGATGCCGCTGTGGATGCCGCGAGCGCTGATCGCCCAGGGCATCAAGGAAGTCTATGGCGAGCCGGGGCGGATCAAGCCGGGGGTGGTCGACCGCTACTACGATCTGAGCCGCCGCCCGGGCAACCGCAAGGGCATGATGGAGATCTTCCGCGTGTTGCTGAAGGTCAACCGCGAGGAACTCGGCACCTCTGGCGAACGCATCGCCCGGATCGTCGCGCCGACCCTGCTGATGTGGGGCGAACGCGACCGCTGGATCTCGCCGAAGCACGTACCGCTGTGGCAACGCGACCTGCCGGGGATCCAGGTGAAGACCTATCCGGGCGTCGGGCATATCCCCATGGAGGAGATTCCCGAGCAGACCGCGGCGGATGCACTGCGCTTCCTGATGGCCTGATCCCAGGCCGTCATGAAGAAGCCCGCGCTGGTCAGTCGCGGGCTTTTTAATGCGTGGACGAAGGGCCGAAATACCAGGCAGGGCAGGGAAACGATGCATGCCCCTCTCGCGGCGCGGAGGGGCGGCGAGGAGGGTCAGGCGGCCTTCGGTTCCGGTTCGAACTGGTCGCGGTACTGCTCGATGAGGTGCAGGTTATTGTGCTGCCAGGGGTGGAAGTCCTTCTTGTAGAAGTCCAGGTACACGCCCACCAGCGAGCGGAACACGCCGTCCTTGCCCCACAGCCACTTGATGCCGTCGCGCCAGACCTTGAAGTTCCACAGCAGGCCGTCGCGCTTGAGCATGTGGACCAGGCCCTTGGTGGTGTCGAGGGCGAAGAAGAAGGTGCCCTGGACCATCGCCCGGCGGCGCAGCCTGGCCTTGCCGTTGACCAGCATGAACACGTCGTAGGCCACCGCCTTGTGCTCGGTTTCCTCCAGTGCGTGCCAGCGCCACAGGCGGGCCATGGTCGGGTCGGCGCCTTCCAGCCACCTGGGGTTGCTCAGCAGGCCGTCGGCCATGATCGCGGTGAGGTGCTCCAGGGCCGCGGTGGCCGCCAGTTGCCGCGACGGGTGCAGTTTCTGCTGGGCGAAGCGGATGCGCCGTTTGGCGCCGCCTTCCAGGCGGTCGATGTCGTAGCCGAGGGCGCGCAGGCGGTCGCTGTAGACCAGGTGCTCGCGGCTGTGGTGGCCTTCCTGGCCGATGAAGCCACGGATCTGTTGCTTCAGCGCCGGGTCCTCGACCCGTTCGCGGTAGTGGCGCACGGAGTCGATGAAGAAGCGCTCGCCATCGGGGAACAGCACCGACATGGCGTTGAACATGTGGGTCTTGAAAGCGTCGCCGCTGTGCCAATGGCGCGGCATCGGATCGGGCAGGTCGAAGTCCAGATGACGCGGGCGGATCTCCAGACCTTCGGGGGTGGTGCTGGCCATAGCGGCTCCCTGTGATGGTGAAGGACCATGGGATCGACTATCGCTTGCGGGGGATAGCCTCACAAGGTTATCTTCTGCCAACTTTCCGGTCATATCCGGCCAGCGGTCAGAACAATAAACAGCCATGAAACAACCGCTCAATTTCACCGCCGAACTGGTGCCGGTGGCCTATGCCGAGGCACTCCTCGATCTTGTCGCGGAGTACGGCGTATCCCGCCAGGCGCTGTTCGACGCTGCGCGGGTGCGTCCCGAGGTGCTGGACAGCCCGAACGGCCGCCTGTCCTTCCTCGACTTCAACCAGCTCACCTACAGCGCCCAGGCCCTGTGCGGCGAGCCGGCGCTGGGGCTGGTGCTCGGCCAGCGCCTGAACGTCTCCGCCCACGGCATCCTCGGCTACGCGGTGCTGTCCAGCGCCAACCTGGGCAAGGCCATCCAGTTCGCCCTCAAGTACTACCGGGTGCTCGGCCTGGCCTACGAACTGGAACTGGTGCTCGATGACGGCCGCGCCGAGTTGCGCGCGGTGGAGTCGATGCCGCTGGGCGCCGCCTCGGTGTTCGCCGCCGAGGGCCTGATGGCGACGCTGTATTCCATCGCCTGCTTCCTGGTCGGCGAGCCGTTGCAGGACGTGCGGGTCGGCTTCGCCTATCCGCCGCCGGCCCATGCCCGGCGCTACGCCGAGGTGTTCGGGGTGGCCGCGGAGTTCGAGCAGCCCTGGCACTGGCTGAGCATGCCCAGCGAGTACCTGGAACGACCGATGGCGCTGGCCAACCCGGCCACGGTGCAGATGTGCGAGCAGCAGTGCGAGGCGCTGCTGGCCACCCTGGACGTCCAGGAAGGCCTGCTGACCCGTGTGCGCCGCCTGCTGCTGGCGCGTCCCGGCGACTTCCCCGATCTCGAACAGGCCGCCCGCGAACTGCACACCAGCGGGCGCAGCCTGCGCCGGCACCTGTCGTCGTTGGGCACCACCTACCAGCAGGTCCTCGACGATGTGCGCAAGCGCCTGGCCCTGCAATACCTGACCACCACCCAGCTACCTCTGTACGAGATCGCCCTGCTGCTCGGCTTCAACGATTCGTCGAACTTCCGCCGGGCGTTTCGCAAGTGGACCGGCAAGCTGCCCAGCGACTACCGCGAAGCGCCCTGAGCCGACGCCGGCGATCCTCGGCAGCGGATGGATGTGCCATGCTTGGCGTTTCATAGAAATCCATGGCGCGCTTGCCGCGCCGACCGTGATCGGAGTCTTGCATGTCGACATCCCCCGCGCTGATCCGCGAAACCTTTCCCGTCGGGCCTTTGCAGTGCAACTGCACCATCATTGGCGATCCGCTGACCAGGAAGGCCATTGTCGTCGATCCGGGCGGCGACCACGAACTGATCCTGCAGCGCCTCGACCGCCTCGGTCTGCAGCTGGTCAGCATCATCCATACCCACGCGCACCTGGATCACTTCCTAGCCTCCGGCGAGATGAAGAAGCGCACCGGCGCCAGCCTGCACCTGCACAAGGACGACCAGTTCCTCTGGGACAACCTGGAGATGCAGTGCCAACTGTTCGGCGTGCCCTACACGCCGGTGCCGGCCCCGGACCGCTGGCTGGCCGACGACGAGGAACTGGCCTGCGGTTGCGGAGTGGCACTGCACACGCCGGGGCATACGCCGGGCTCGATGAGTTTCTGGTTCCCCCGGGCGAAGCTGCTGATCGCCGGCGACACCCTGTTCCGCCGTGGCATCGGCCGCACCGACCTGTGGGGCGGCGACTCGGCGGCGATCCAGCGTTCGATCCGGCAGCGCCTGTACAGCCTCGACGAGGACGCCACGGTGGTCGCCGGCCATGGCCCGGACACCACGCTAGGCGAAGAGATGCGCGAGAACCCCTTCGTCAGGGGCTGAAAAGGATTTTTCCGAGCATCGGGAATTTTGCCACTTGGCTATGCTCTAAGATATCGGCCGCCCCTCACGCAGGGGCGTTTCAGTACCTCGAGGAGTAGTTTTCCCATGTTCACCTCCCGTTGCCTGCCTCTGGCCGCAGCCGTCACCGCGCTGGCGCTGCTCGCCGGTTGTGCCAACAACAACCCCTACGACACGCAAAGCCAAAGCCAGGGTGGCATGAGCAAGACGGCCAAGTACGGCGGACTGGGTGCGCTGGCCGGCGCCGTCGCCGGCGCTGCGATCGACCACAACAACCGTGGCAAGGGCGCGCTGATCGGCGCTGCCGTTGCCGGCGCGGCCGCCGCGGGTTATGGCTACTACGCCGACAAGCAGGAAGCCGAGCTGCGTCGGCAGATGGAAGGCACCGGCGTGGAAGTGCAGCGCCAAGGTGACGACATCAAGCTGATCATGCCGGGCAACATCACCTTCGCCACCGATTCGGCGAACATCGCCCCGAGCTTCTACGCGCCGCTGAACAACCTGGCGAACTCGTTCAAGCAGTACAACCAGAACACCATCGAGATCGTCGGCTACACCGACAGCACCGGCAGCCGCCAGCACAACATGGACCTGTCCCAGCGTCGTGCGCAGAGCGTGGCCGGCTACCTGACCGCCCAGGGCGTCGACGGCACCCGCCTGAGCACCCGCGGCATGGGCCCGGACCAGCCGATCGCGAGCAACTCCACTGCCGACGGTCGCGCGCAGAACCGGCGTGTCGAGGTCAACCTGCGACCGGTTCCGGGCGCCCAGGGCCCGGCGCAGACCCAGCCGCAGTACTGATCGCGGCCTGGACGAAAAAGCCCGCCATTTGGCGGGCTTTTTCATGGGCGCTGGTCGGCGCTCTTCGTCCTACGCCTTGGCGTTACCGGGAAACTCGCGGTGCAGGCTGTCGAGCAACTGGTCCTTGCGCTCCCACAGCTGGTTGACCCATTGCTGGAATTCCGCGCGGTAGCCGGCATCCTGGTCGTAGCTCTTGCCAACGAACTGGCGCGGAATCTCCAGTTCCTCGAAGCGCACCACGACGTCCTTCAGGCGTCCGGAAAGCAGGCACCAGAAGGTCGGGCTGCCGTCCGGGTAGTGGATGGTCACGTTGACCAGGGTCTTCAATTGCTCGCCCATGGCGTCGAGGACGAAGGCGATACCGCCGGCCTTGGGCTTGAGCAGGTGGCGGAACGGCGACTGCTGCTCGTCGTGCTTGGCGCGGGTGAAACGGGTGCCTTCGAGGAAGTTGAACACCGCTACCGGGATGCGGCTGAACTTGGCGCAGGCCTTGCGCGTGGTCGCCAGGTCCTGGCCTTTCTTCTCCGGGTGCCTGGCCAGGTAGGCCTTGCTGTAGCGCTTCATGAAGGGGAAATCGAGGGCCCACCAGCACAGGCCGATGATCGGGACCCAGATCAGTTCCTGCTTGAGGAAGAAGCGCAGCAGCGGGATGCGTCGGTTCAACTGGTATTGCAGGACGAGGATGTCGACCCAGCTCTGGTGGTTGCTGGTGACCAGGTAGGAGTGTTGGTACTCCAGGCCCTCCAGGCCCTGGACGTTCCAGCGGGTGCGCTGGACCAGGTTCATCCAGCCCTTGTTGCAGGCGATCCAGCCTTCGGCGATCAGGCTCATGATCTTGCTGCACAGGCGCTGGGCGGCGGCGAACGGCAGGAGCAGCTTGACCAGGGTCATGCCGAACAGCAGGCAGGCCCAGCACAGGGTGCTGGACACCAGCAGCAGGCCGGCCAGGGAGCCGCGCAGGAAATGGGGGAGAAACGACAGCATCAAGGAGTCCTTGTACGTAGGCGCCCGGCCAGGGCCGGGCGCGTGGAGCGGGGCGTGGTCCCGCCGTTCACATGGCACATCCTCGTGCCTGGCCGAAGCCAGTGCCGCCCACTGAGCGGCGTTCCTTCAGGCCGGGGCCTGGGCGTCCGCCTGGATGGCGGTGAGGGCGATGGTGTAGACGATGTCTTCCACCAGCGCGCCGCGCGACAGGTCGTTCACCGGTTTGCGCAGGCCTTGCAGCATCGGCCCGACGCTGACGCAATCGGCGCTGCGCTGCACCGCCTTGTAGGTGGTGTTGCCGGTGTTCAGGTCGGGGAAGATGAACACCGTGGCCTGCCCGGCCACCGGGCTGTTCGGCGCCTTCTGGCGGCCGACGCTGGCGATGGCGGCGGCATCATACTGCAAGGGTCCGTCGATCAACAGGTCGGGGCGCTGCTCGCGCGCCAGGCGGGTGGCCTCGCGAACCTTGTCGACATCCACCCCGGAACCGGAGTCGCCGGTGGAGTAGCTGATCATCGCGACCCGTGCCGGGATGCCGAAAGCCTGCGCCGACGCGGCACTCTGCACGGCGATCTCGGCCAGGTCACTGGCCGAAGGATCGGGATTCACCGCGCAATCGCCGTAGACCAGCACCTGGTCCGGTAACAACATGAAAAACACTGACGACACCAGGTTGTAGCCGGGCGCGGTCTTGATCAGTTGCAGCGCCGGGCGGATGGTGCTGGCGGTGGTGTGGATGGCGCCGGAGACCAGGCCGTCGACCTCGTCCAGGGCAAGCATCATGGTCGCCAGGACCACGCTGTCCTCCAGTTGCTGCTCCGCCATCGGCGCGTTCAGCCCCTTGCCCTTGCGCAGCTCGACCATCGGTTCGACGTAGCGCTGCCGCACCAGGTCAGGGTCGATGATCTCCAGGCCTTCCGGTAGCACGATGCCCTGGGCCTGGGCCACTGCCTGGACCTCCTCCGGCTTGGCCAGCAGCACGCAGCGGGCGATGCCGCGCGCCTGGCAGATCGCCGCCGCCTGTACGGTGCGCGGCTCGCTGCCCTCGGGCAGGACGATGCGCTTGCCGGCCTTCTGCGCGCGTTGCACTACCTGGTAGCGGAACGCCGGTGGTGACAGGCGCAGCTCGCGCGGCGTGCCGCAGCGCTGCTTGAGCCATTCGAAATCGATGTGCCCGGCGACGAACTCGGTGACCCGCTCGGCGCGCTCGCGGTCGTCCACCGGGATTTCCTTGTTCATCCGGTTCAGGTTGGTCGCGGTGTCGTAGGAGCCGGTGGCCACCGACAGCACCGGCAGGCCGCCCTGCAGGGCGCCGCGGCAGAGTTCCATGATCCGCGGGTCGGGCGGGAAGTCGCTGCACAGCAGCAGGCCGGCCAAGGGTACGCCGTTCATCGCGGCCAGGCTGGCGGCGAGGATGATGTCGTCGCGGTCGCCGGGGGTCACCACCAGCACGCCGGGCTTGAGCAGTTGCACGGTGTTGGGCACGGCGCGGGCGCATAGCACGATCTTCTGCACCCGGCGCTGCTCGTAGTCGCCGGCGTTGATCACCCGTGCGCTGAGCAGGTCGGCGATGTCGCGGGTGCGCGCGGCGTTGAGTTCGTCCTGCCAGGGAATGCAGCCGATCAGGCGGAAGTCGTCGCGCAGCAGCGGCGAGTGTTCGGTGAGGCGCCGGGCGAAGTCCGCCACGCCGTCCTCGGCGTTGGCCGCGTCGGCCTCGCCGCGGACCTTGTTGAGGATCACCCCGAGTACCTTCGGGTCGCGCGGGCCGCCGAACAGCTGGGCCTGGATCTCGATACGGTCGGTCAGTTCGGTGAGCGTCTCGTTTTCCGGCGCGGAGACCAGGATCACCTCGGCGTCGAGACTCTTCGCCAGGTGGAAGTTGACCCGCGCGGCGTAGCTGGCGTGACGGGTCGGTACCATGCCTTCGACGATCACCACGTCCTTGTCGGCGGCGGCGCGCTGGTAGAGGCTGATGATCTCTTCGAGCAGTTCGTCCAGTTGGCCGTCGCCGAGCATGCGCTCGACCTGGGCCAGCGGCAGCGGCTTCGGCGTATCCAGGCCGTGGGTGCGCGCCACCAGTTCGCTGGAGCGCTCCGGGCCGAGGTCGCCGGGATGCAGTTGGGCGATGGGTTTGAAGAAGCCAACCTTCAGCCCGGCGCGTTCCAGGGCGCGAAGCAGGCCGAGGCTGATCGAGGTGAGGCCGACGCCGAAACCGGTCGGGGCGATGAAGAAGGTATGCATCTGGGCTCCTTAAGCCGTGCGTTTGGCCACGCCGCCTGGTTGGGCGGGGGCGTCGATCCAGTTCAGTCGAGCAGGGCCAGCGTGTCGAGGGCGATCTGCCGCTCTTCGTTGGTCGGGATCACCAGTACCCGCGGATGCCCCGCGGCCTGGATCGGCCCGGCGACGCCGCGCACGCAGCGGGCGTTGGCCTCCTGGTCGAGGCGCAGGTCGAACAGCCGCAGGTGGGCGGCGGTCTTGGCGCGCACCAGCGGCGAGTTCTCGCCGATGCCACCGGTGAAGATCACCCCGTCCAGTTGCGGCAGGGCGCAGCTCATCGCCGCCAGGGACTTGGCCAGGCGGTAGCAGAACACCTCGATCGCCAGGGCCGCGCCGGGGTGGCCCTGCTCGCGCTCCTGCTCCAGGGTGCGCATGTCGTTGGACAGGTCGGAGAGGCCGAGCAGGCCACTTTCGTTGTTCAGCATCGAGTCGATGCGCTCCAGGCTCCAGCCCAGGGTCCGCGCCAGGTGGCTGTGCAGGTTGGGGTCGACGTCGCCGCTGCGGGTGCCCATTACCAGGCCTTCCAGCGGGGTCAGGCCCATGCTGGTGTCGAGGCTCTGGCCGTTGACGATGGCGCAGGTCGAACTGCCGTTGCCGAGGTGGGCGCTGAGCCAACTGCTGTCGCCGACCGCCAACCCGGCCATTTCCGCGGCGCGGTGGCTGACGTAGCGGTGGCTGGTGCCGTGGAAGCCGTAGCGGCGTACGCCATGCTCGCGGTAGAGGGCTTCCGGGAGGGCGTAGCGGTAGGCGTGCTCCGGCAGGCTCTGGTGGAAGGCGGTGTCGAACACGGCGACGTGGGGCAGCTTGGGAAACAGCGTCATCGCTGCCTCGATGCCTTGCAGGTTGGCCGGGTTGTGCAGCGGCGCCAGCGGCGCGGTGGCCCGGATCGCCTCGACCACCCGGTCGTCGATGCGCGTGGCATGGGTGAACAGCTCGCCGCCATGCACCACCCGGTGGCCGATGCCGTGGAGCTTGCCGCCCGCGGCGTTCTGCACCATCGGCAGCAACTGGGCGAGGGCGGCGCGGTGGTCGGCGTTGGGAATCATCAGGCTGTCGCTGTCGCCGCCGCGCTTCCAGCGCAGCACCGCATCGCGGCTGCCCAGGCGCTCGGCGAGGCCGTGCAGGGGAAACAGGGAGTGGGCCTCGTTGACCAGGGCGAACTTGATCGACGAACTGCCGCAGTTGATCACCAGTATGTTGCGTGAGGGCATCACTGCTCCTTGGTCTGCTCTTCTTCTTCCCGGGCACACCAGCCGCAGCGAAATTCGCGGCCGAGCTGTCTGTGCCGCTCGTTTTCGTCAAGGACCCAGGCGCGCGATTGCCAGGGCGGTTGGTGGCGCAGGTGTTGAGTATGGCCACAGGACAAGACTGCCACCCAATGGCCTTCCTCGTCCTGATGAAAATCAATCACCCGCGACGGCGCTCGCGCGCCCCGTTCATCAGGGGCGCGGTCGCTTTCGGGGCTATTGATGCGTACACTTACGCATTCATCTTCTTTATCGAAAAGGTTTCGAACCATGCAGATCGCGGCCAACAAGGCGGTTTCCATCGACTATACCCTGACCAACGACGCCGGGGATGTCATCGACAGTTCCGCTGGTGGCGCGCCGCTGGTCTACCTGCACGGTGCCGGCAACATCATCGTCGGCCTGGAGAAGGCCCTGGAAGGCAAGAACGTCGGTGACGAACTGAGCGTCGCCATCGAGCCGGAAGACGCCTATGGCGAATACAGCGCCGAACTGGTCGCGACCCTGACCCGCGAGATGTTCGAAGGCGTCGACGAACTGGAAGTCGGCATGCAGTTCCACGCCTCGGCTCCGGACGGCGGCATGCAGATCGTCACCATCCGCGACATCGACGGCGACGACGTGACCGTCGACGGCAACCATCCGCTGGCCGGCCAGCGCCTGAACTTCAAGGTCAAGGTAGTCGACGTGCGCGAGGCCAACGCCGAGGAAATCGCCCACGGCCACATCCATGGCGAAGGCGGTCACCACCACTGATCGGCGTTCATTCGCCGATTGACGGCCTGGGCCGTCCGCCGGCGGAACTGCTAAGCTGGTATAGCGAAAGGCGCCTGTGGGCGCCTTTCGCGTCATGCGCCATGCCTGGGCTCTTTACCCCGTCCCTGGGGATGCGCCGCAGCCAGGGTTCTTGCCCGGTGCGGGGCTTGGCACGTTGTGTCGCTGAATGCGCAAGGAGTACGTCATGAGTGCCTTTCACGATCTCACCCTGCAGGGGTTGGATGGACAGGACCTGCCGCTTTCCCCGTTCAAGGGCAAGGTGCTGCTGGTGGTCAATGTCGCCTCCAAATGCGGCCTGACACCCCAGTACGCCGGCCTGGAGAATCTCTACCAGACCTACCGCGAGCGCGGTTTCGCGGTGCTCGGCGTGCCCTGCAACCAGTTCGCCGGGCAGGAACCGGGCAGCGAGGCGGATATCCAGTCCTTCTGTAGCCTGAACTATGGCGTCAGCTTCCCGATGAGCGCCAAGGTCGAGGTCAACGGCAGCGCGCGGCATCCGCTCTA
Source organism: Pseudomonas sp. 203-8 (assembly GCF_020708595.1). NCBI lineage: Bacteria > Pseudomonadati > Pseudomonadota > Gammaproteobacteria > Pseudomonadales > Pseudomonadaceae > Pseudomonas > Pseudomonas sp. 203-8. The sequence goes on from NZ_JAJFDF010000014.1 coordinate 14,782, forward strand.
TCGCCTGCTGGCGGGCGAGGGCGCGGAGTTTCCCGGCGACATCACCTGGAACTTCGAGAAATTCCTCCTCGGTCCCGACGGTCGCGTGCTGGCGCGTTTCAGCCCGCGCACGGCGCCGGACGACCCGGCCCTGGTGCAAGCCATCGAGAAGGCCCTGGGTTGATCTCCCCCGCGGGACGCGTTCGCGTCCCGCCGCTTCCTTTCCTGTCTTGCGCCGGTTCATGACGCAACGCGATAAGTCCCTGCCTGTAACGCCTGATCACCGCCGTTGATAATGCTGGGCGGACGAGACGACCGGTCATATTCTCTCGTTCCATGACTAGCAACCGACTCGACAAGCGCGAACTGATCCTGGCCAAGGGCTCCGAGGTCATGACCCGGCGTGGCTACCACGGCACCGGGGTACTGGAGATCGTCCAGGCCGCGCGCATCCCCAAGGGCTCCTTCTATCACTACTTCGACAGCAAGGAAGCCTTCGCCCAGCAGGCCCTGGAGCACGTCTACGCGCCGCGCCTGGCGCGCTACGCCCAGGCCCTCGGCGACAGCCGCTTCAGCCCGCGCGAGCGGGTGGTGCGCTACTACGGCGAGCTGCTGGAGCACTTCGCCCGCCAGGAAAAGCCCGAATACCACTGCTTCATCGGCAGCCTGAGCTTCGAGATGGCCGAGCTGTCGCCGCCGATCGCGGCCAAGGTCGAGTCGATCCTGCAGGCTTCCGCGCAAATCCTCCAGGACTGCCTGGAGCAGGCGCGCGAGGCCGGCGAACTGGCCGCCGACGAGGACTGCGCGAGCCTGGCCGGCTTCATCGGCTTCGCCTGGCAGGGCGCCCTGGCGCGCTTCAAGGTCGGCGCCGGCCTCGCTCCGTTGAATGCTTTCATGTCGCGCCTGGAGCTGCTGCTCCGCGCCTGATACCTGCCCGAACCTCCCATTCCCCCTCAGGAGTCCGTCCATGAGTGCCCCCGTAGAAGCCCTGTTCCAACCGTTCCGTCTCGGCGCCCTGGAGCTGCCCACCCGTGTGGTGATGGCGCCGATGACCCGCAACTTTTCCCCGGGCGGCGTACCCAACGCCAAGGTCGTCGAGTACTACCGCCGGCGCGCCGCCGCCGGCGTCGGCCTGATCGTCAGCGAAGGCACCACGGTCGGCCACAAGGCCGCCAACGGTTATCCGAACGTGCCGCGCTTCTATGGCGAGGACGCCCTGGCCGGCTGGAAGCAGGTGGTCGATGCAGTGCATGCCGAGGGCGGGCGCATCGTTCCGCAGCTCTGGCACGTCGGCAGCGTTCGGCGCCTGGGCGTGGAGCCGGACGCCAGCGTGCCCGGCTACGGCCCGATGGAGAAGGCCAAGGACGGCAAGGTGCTGGTCCACGGCATGAGCAAGGCCGACATCCAGGAAGTCATCGCCGCCTTCGCCCAGGCCGCCCGCGACGCCCAGGCGATCGGCATGGACGGGGTGGAGATCCACGGCGCCCACGGCTACCTGATCGACCAGTTCTTCTGGGAAGGCAGCAACCAGCGGGACGACGAGTACGGCGGCAGCCTGGCCAATCGCTCGCGCTTCGCCGTCGAGCTGGTGCGGGCGGTGCGCGCGGCGGTCGGCGCGGATTTCCCGATCATCTTCCGCTTCTCCCAATGGAAGCAGCAGGACTATTCCGCGCGCCTGGTGGAAACCCCGGAGGGCCTGCGCGAGTTCCTCGCGCCGCTGGTGGAGGCCGGCGTCGATATCTTCCACTGCTCGACCCGCCGCTTCTGGATTCCCGAGTTCGAAGGCTCGGAACTCAACCTGGCCGGCTGGACCCGCGAGCTGACCGGCAAGCCGACCATTACCGTGGGTAACGTCGGCCTGGACGGCAGCGAGTTCCTGCAATTCTTCGGCAAAACCGACGAGGTGGCGCAGCCGGCGAGCATCGACGGCCTGGTGGAGCGCCTGGACAAGGGCGAGTTCGACCTGGTCGCGGTGGGCCGCGCGCTGCTGGTGGATCCGGAGTGGGCGGTGAAGGTCCGCGAGGGGCGCATCGGCGACATCAAGCCGTTCAGCCGCGAGGCCCTGGCCAGCCTGGTCTGAAGGCGCGTCCGCGACACACCGGTCCGGCGCTGCGCCGGCAAGGAAATCCCACCCCTCGGGGTGGGATTTTTCATGGCCGTGATTTTTTCCGAAAACCCGCCCTGCGACCGGCTGACTTCAAAGTCCGAAACCGGCATTGTATGACCGCCAACACAACAATAGGCCGAGAAACGGCCAGAGGAGCGAATCCATGCGTATCGGCCTGGTGGTCGACGCGACCTGCGACCTGCCGCCCGAATTCCTCGCCGCCCACGGCATCCGCGTGATGCCGATCGGGATCCGCCTGGGCGAGCAGCGGCTCATCGATCGACGCGACCCCGACACCACCCTGAGCTTCTACCGCGACCACCTGCCCAAGGTCGGTAGCAAGGACGGCAGCCAGCCGCTCTCCGCCGCCGAGTTGCAACAATGGTTCCTCGACGAACTGGTGACCGACTTCGACTACGTGGTCTGCCTCACCGTCGACAGCCTGCGCAGTCCGATCTTCGAGCACGCCACCCAGGCCTCCTTCGGCCTGCTACAGCACTACCACGAGCGCCGCCACGCGGCCGGCATCGCCGGTCCCTTCACCCTGCGCGTACTCGACAGCCACTCGGTTTTCGCCGGCATCGCCTGCCTGGCGGCCGAGGGCACGCGCCTGCTGGCGCAGGGCAGCCACCCCAACGCGCTGCGTACGCGCCTCGAACAGCTCAGCCAGCAGACCTGCACCTACCTGGTCGCCGATGACCTGGGCCACTTGCGCCGGCGCGGCTTCCAGAAGGGTGATCGCAGCGGTTTCGTCGACCGGGTCAAGGGCGCAGCGCTGGGGTTGGGCTCGCTGCTCGACGTCAAGCCGGTGTTCAGCCTGGCCGATGGCGAGGAAAAACCGGTGGCGCTCTCGCCGAGCTTCGAGAAGTCGGCGGAGAAGCTGTTCGGCTATGCCCTGGCGCGGGTACAGGCGGGTGAGCTGCTGGCACCGCAACTGGGTCTCAGCTATGCCGGCGATCCGACCGCGCTGCGCGACCTGCCGGGCTTCGCCGCGCTGGAGAACGCCTGCCGCGAGCGCGACATCCACTTGCACCTGGGCATGCTCAGCCCTACCGGCGGCATCAACCTGGGCGCCGGGGCCATGAGCCTGGGCTTCATCGCCACGTCGAAAGCCTTTGCCTGAGAGCTACTCGCGGCTGCGAGGCAAGGCCCCGCCATCCTCTGCCGGCGGTCGCTCGGGCTTCGACCGAGCGGGCTGGACCAGCGGACTGGCGCAGGCGTCTTCCAGGTAGTTCTGGAAGTGCTCGACGATACTGTCCCAACCTTGCCGGCTGGCGTGTTGGCGGGCGTTGAGACGGACCCGGCGCAGGCGTTCCTGGTCGTCCAGCAGCCAACTGGCGATTTCGACGAAGCCGCTCTTGTCGCCCGGCGCGGCGAGCACGCCGTTGTGCCCATGGCGGATGTGCTGGCCGGCGGCGGCCTGGTCGAAGGCGACCACCGCGAGGCCGGCGGCCTGGGCTTCGAGGACCACGTTGCCGAAGGTCTCCGACAGGCTTGGGAAGAGGAACAGGTCGCCCGAGGCGTAGTGGGCGGCCAGGGTTTCGCCGCGCTGGACGCCGCAGAACAGCGCTTCGGGCAGGTCCCGTTCGAGGTGCCTGCGCTCCGGCCCGTCGCCCACCAGTACCAGGCGCAGCTTCAGCTGCGGATGGGCGGCGCAGAGCGCGCGGAAGGTGCCGCCGAGCAGGCCGAGGTTCTTCTCTGCCGCCAGCCGGCCGACGTGCAGCACGGCGATGTCCTGTTCGCCCAGGCCCCAGCGCCGGCGTAGTTCGGGATCGCGCCGGGAGGGATGGAAGAGTTGGCTGTCGACCCCGCGGGAGAGCAGGTTGAGACGTTCGAAACCGCGCCGCTGCAATTCCATGCGCTGGCTGCCGCTGGGCACCAGGGTCATCTGCGTGCGGTTGTGGAACCAGCGCAGGTAGCCGGTGACCAGCCGGGTCAGCGGACCGAAGCCGTAGTGCTCGCTGTACTGCTGGAAGTTTGTGTGGAAGCCGCTGACTGCCGGGATGCCCAGGCGCCGCGCGGCGCGCAGGGCAGAGAAGCCGAGCGGGCCTTCGGTGGCGATGTAGAGCACGTCCGGGCGCTGGCGCTTCCAGCAGCGCAGCAGCTTGTGCAGGCTCGACATGCCCCATTGCAGGCCGGGGTAGCCGGGCAACGGCCAGCCGCGGGTCAGCACCAGCTCGGCGTCGCTGCGCCGGCCGTCGTCGCCGGGCTGGCGCGGGCGCACCACCTGGACCCGATGGCCAAGCTGCTGGAGACCGGCATGCAGGCGACCCAGGGTATTGGCGACGCCGTTGACTTCCGGTGGGTAGGTTTCGCTGATCAGGGCGATGCTTAGAGGTCTGCTCATGACGTCAGTGTCGACCGACGCCGTGTAGCGGATGTGAAGTTTTGGTGACGCTTGCGTGACGGCGCCCCTGTCGGGGCGCCGTGGATTTCAGCGTTGCAGCAGGCGTGGGTTCTCCTCGCCGAAGATCTGCTTGCGCAGGGCCTTGAGGCGTTCGTCGATGGCGGCGTGACGCTGCTCCTCGTCGTCGACGCTGGCGAGCACCTCGGCGATCACCTTGTCCGACTCTTGCGCGTATTCGCGCAGTTGCTCTTCCTCGCCAGGCGTCGGCGCTTGCTGCTGGACGGAGGCGTTGTCCTTGAGCGCCATCCAGATCTCGAAGTCGAGCGCCTCGCGGCGCCTGGCATCGGCCTCCACATAGGGCGTCAGACGCTGGATCTCCTCGAAGGTCTGGCGCGGATCGGCGCCGACCGCCACCTCGCGCTTGAGCTGTTCGATCAGGCCTTCGGCGGCCTGCTTGCGTTCGATCTCGGACATCTGCCTGGCGTTGCGGCCGAACTCGCCGAGTTGCTGTTCCAGATTGTCGGGAGCGGTGGCTGTATTCATCTCGGGGGCTCGGGAAGGAATGGAAGGTTTTGCCGCCGGTGTGGCCTGCGGGGGAGACGCGAAGGGCGCGACGGGCGCCGGCTCCGATGGGTAAAACAACAGGACGGCGCCGATGGCCGTGCCGCAGAGCAGCAGGGCCAGCAAGGTCCAGGTCAGGGTAGGTCTCATGCGATGGACTCCTCGCTTCAGGTCGCTGCGATGTCGAGCAATGGATCGCTCCTGCTCGGCTTGCCGGTCTCGACGTGTCCGGCCAGGCGGCGGAGATAGTTGGCTTCCGTATTGCTGGCGGTCACGCTGAGGTCGTACCAGCCCTGGCTGCTGCGTAACAGCCACACTTCACTGATCGCCTGGTTCGGTTCGAGTTCATAGCGACGGCTGCCCTCCCGGGTATAGGCCGGGTTCGGCGTCACCGTCACGCTGCACGGCAGGCGGCCGAGATTGCGGATGTTCAACTGCAGGTTGCCGTTGCGTTGATAGGTGACCGATACCTCGGGCCGCGCCATCTGCGCGGCGAGATGCAGGTTGCCGTGGAACTCGCGGAAGAAGCCGTTGGGGCCGTGCACCTCGAAGGCGTAGCGGCCGTTGGCGTCGAGCAGGTCGTCGAGTTCGTCGTTGAGGGTCCGGCCCAGTTCCTCTCCGCTTTCCTGGACCACCGGATAGCTGGTCACGGTATAGAAGCGCGGATTGCCGACTTCCCGCGGCTGCACCTGGAATACCGCAGCGGAGTGTCCCTGCGGATTGCCCGGCAGGCTCATGCCGTCGTTGCCCAGGGTCAGGCGCAGCTTGCCGGCGGCGATGTCGAGGGCCAGCGTGGCGTGCAACTGGTAGGGCACCGCGAGGGTAGGGCGCTGGCCCTTTTCCTGGCCGGGCAGGCTCTTGGGCTCGTAGGACCAGTACTTGGGACTGGGCCGGTAGAACTGCTGCCAGTAGGCGTCCTCCTTGCGCGCGTCGCTCTGCGGGACGTTGGTCAGGTCGGGGGCGACCTGGGTATCGCCTGCGCCCTGGAAGTCGAACAGCGAAGTCAGGTCGCCGCAGACGGCACGCCGCCAGGGCGAGATGTTTTCCTCGACGACGCCGAAGCGGCGTTCGAGGAAGCGCAGCACCGAGGTATGGTCGAACACTTCGGCGCTGACCTTGCCGCCCTTCGACCAGGGCGAGATGGCGATCAGCGGGACGCGGTGGCCGAGCCCGATGGGCAGCCCGCTGGATGCCTCGATCTCGCCGGCGGTGCTGACCGTGGAAAGGCCGACGCCATCCTTCCACGGCGGCACCGGGGCGCTGGCGTGGTCATAGAAGCCGTCGCCCTCGTCGTAGTTGAGGATGAACACGGTCCTGGCCCAGACCTCGGGGTTGCTGGTCAGCGCCTCGAGCACCCGGGTCACGTAGTACTCGCCGAACGAGGGGCCCCACCAGGGATGCTCGCAGTAGCAGTAGGGCGCGACGATCCACGACACCTGCGGCAGCGTGTTCTCCTGCACATCCTTGCGCAACTGGTCGACGCCGCGGGCGAGCATGGCGCGCTGCCAGAGGTCCGAATCGCGCGGAGCGTTCTTGAAGTTCCTGAACCAGGCGAGGGCGTTGCAGTCGTAGTTGTTCTGCTCTTGGAGCCGGTATTTCCAGTAGGCGTCGACGTACAGGTACCAGAGTGACGAGGAGCGGTAGCCGCCTTCCTGGTAGACCCGCCAGTCCACGCCAGCGGCGCTTAGCCGCTCGGGATAGGTGGTCCAGTCCACCGTGCCGCTGGCGCCGATGGTGCCGTCGCCCATGTCGTTGCCGATGTGTACGTCGTTGCCGTCGCCGCTGGGGGCGGCGCGTCCGCTCATGTGGTAGAGGCGGTTCGGATTGGTCGGGCCCATCATCGACTGGTGGTAGGCCTCGCACAGGGTGAAGGCGTCGGCCAGGGCGTAGTAGTAGGGAATGTCGCCGCGCTTGAAGTAGCCCATGGCTTCGGGGTACTGCACCGCCATCCACTTGTCGTTGCGGCCCTGGTTCCAGATCGCGTGGAAGGCCGACCATTCATGGTTCTGCGAACTCACCCACTGGGCGCTGGTGACCTTGGTATCCCAGTGATAGGGGGAGAACTCGTACTTGTAGTTCTGGTACCAGACCGGCTTGCCGTCCTGGCGCTTGAGCGCGCGAGGGTCGTTGAAGCCGCGGACGCCGTTGAGGTGGCCGAAGTAGTGATCGAAGCTGCGGTTCTCCTGCATCAGGATGACCACGTGCTGGACGTCCTGGATGGTCCCGGTGCGGATGTCCGGCTCGACGGCCAGGGCGCGCCGGAGCGTCTCCGGGAACAGCCCGGAAAGGCCGGCCAGGGTAGCGGCCTGGGCGCCGTGCTTGAGAAAGGTTCGACGGCGGAATTTCCAGTTTTCGGTCATCGTTTTATTTCCCGGGTGGTTTTTTGATTTCCATCAATCTGCGTACTTCTTGTTTCGAGATGATTAATCGTCTTCGCTGTTTTTCCGGCAGGGAATACAGCGAGCCGATGGTTTCATGGCGATAATTTATCGGTTGATCCCGAAAGCGACTTCGATATGACCTTGAGCGACAACTTGAGAAGTTTTTCGGGATAAAAACAAAGGGCACGGAAATAGAGTTCCATGCCCTTGTCGGCTGAATGAAAGGTCACTTGTTCATGTGTTTTAAATCACATTTTATTTGACGACTTTCATGCGTCATAAAGTTGGCTGGCGAATCTCGAAACCTTGGCTGGAGCCCGCTAGGGAGTGGTGCCGAGCACCTCGAAGGAGCGGGTCGAGCCGCCGATTTCGCTGATCTTCTGGGTCCAGAAGTTCTTCGCGTTGCCATAGTGCCTGATGTAGTAATGGCCGGGCTCGGTCCCTGGTGGAATGGACCAGCTGATAGTCGCTTTCGAGGCAGATATACCCACTCTCTCCCAGCGGTATTGGGTATCCCAGTCATTATCGGTGGCAACGGTCACGGGCGTCTGTTTGCCATCCTTGCCGATATTCACCACTTCCAGGAAAGTCTTCTCGGTGCGCAAGTCATTCTTCGGATGTCCGGTCACGAAAGCGACGGTCACCTTGTCGCCGATGCGATAACTTTCCCTGGGTTGTTGCAACACGTCGCCGAAGGACTTGCCGATATAGGGATCATCGGCCACTACTCCGGTCTGGAAGTTCATCTGGCAGCAGGACAGGTCCGGCGCTATCGCCGAGGTTTCCACCGGCAGGCGTTCGCGCAGCGCCACCGCCATGTCGACGAACAACTGCTGGTAGGCGGCCTGGGTCCAGGGGCCGTAGAGGGTCGAGCCGCCTTCGTATTCCTGGGCGGCGTATTCCTCGCGGGTGGTGACGTAGCTGGCATAGGCATTCGCGTAGCCATTGAAGACCACATGGCGGATACCGGCCGCTTCGCTGGCCGCCTGCACCGCGCGGCGGATCCGCACCCCGGCCATCACGGTGAACTCGGCGGGGGCGCCGAGCAGTTCCAACTGGCCGATGCGGAACATCTGGATCGGCAGCACCGTCGGCGTCCAGGGGTAGGGTTTCTTGTTGCCGGTGTCGGCGAGGATGGTCTTTTCCGCCTGGCATTGCACCAGTTCCTGCGGCGGCACGCCGGTGAGCAACCCGCCAAGGGCCGAGAGGAACGGATTGTTGCCTTCCTCCAGCCCCAGCGGGCCTGGACCGTCTTCGGTGCTACCGGCGGCCAGGCTGGTGCCGATGGCCGCGGTGCACAACTGGCGCGGCTGGCCGTCGGTGAACTCCGGGCGGATCGGCAGGCGGGTGAAGTCGACGAAACGGAAGCGCGAATCCAGTTCGCCGAGCACTTCCTCCTGGGCCTGGCCGGCGATCTCGTAGGCCTTGGCGAATTGGCGCAGACCGATCTCGCGGGTGTTGTCGAACTCGTTGTCGAAGGGACCGGAGCCGGGCTTCAGGTTCAGGTTGGGCGACAGGTTGCCGGCATTGGTCTGGGCGAAGGCGGCGACGAAACCGCTCTTGCGGCTGACGTCGTGCTCCCAGTGATAGGAGGCGTAGCCCTTGTTGTCCGGGGAGATCAGGTGATTGGCGTTGGTCATCGAGGTGCTGTGCACCGGGAACCAACTGATCGCGCCGGCCAGCTCGCCGTTGGCGTCGACGAAGCTGAGCACGCTCATCTGCGGGTCGATGCCATCCTCGTAGCCGGCGATGTCCGGATTCTTCAGGTGCGACAGCAGCGAACGGTTGCGGCTGGCGTTGCGCAGCTCGCCGCTGCCGTAGAACAGGCGGCCGGGCTGCAACCTGGCCTGGGCCCGCTCGATGGAGCGGACGATGCCGTCGACGATGGCGTTGAAGGTCTTTTCCTGGAAGCCGAGCACCGACAGGTTGTACATCGCGTAGTGGGAGAAGCCGCCCGGACCGGAGTGGGTGTGGGTGGCGGCGAGCATCACGTTGTTCTCGTCGTAGACACCGGGGTACTTCGCCTTGAGCCGGGCCAGGACCTTCAGGTGCACGGCCTGGAAGGTCATCCCCAGGTCGGTGTTGACGTAGACCAGGCGACGTCCGCTGGCCGCTTCCTCGATCACGAAGGCACGCGCCCACTGGCGCATGTGGATGCCGGCGGTCTTCTGTTCGAGGGAGGAGTAACCCATCATGCCGACTTCGGCGGCTTCGCCGGTGATGTCCGCCTTGCCCAGGCCGAAGCGGTAGGGCAGGTCGTCGGCCCTGGCAGGCATGGAGAGCGCCAGCAGGACGCAGGACAGCAAGAGCGCGGTGAATGCGGAACGTGACATGGCGACCCTCTTCTTGTTTTCCGCCGCTGGGCGGGCTGGGGACGGTGGTCATCGAAAGCGGGCCGGAGCCTGCTTCGCCTGGTTGCCACTGTAGTGCCAGGGTGGTGGAGTCGAGGGGGGCGTAGCGGACAGGAAGGGGGTGAGCGCCGGCCATCCTGCATGGACGGCAAGGCAGGCGGGTAAAAAAAGGCCGCCTGCGTGGGGAGGCACCGGCGGCCAGTCGGTTCGGCAGCGTCGAGCCGGTCTGCAAGGGCTGGCGCAGGTCTCGGCTGCGGCCTGCGCCGACGCTCCCGAGGGCATTCGTAGTGTGCCCGACGCCGGCTGTCAGGGCGCTGACGCCCGCCTGACAATGCCGACAGCGGACACCGGGCGCATGCTTATTTCACCAGCGCCTTCTCGCCTTCCTCGCGGACCCAGAACAGGGTGGCGCCGGCGACGGCGGCGGGCATCATGACCAGGTTGACCAGCGGGATCAGCAGCGCCAGGTAGGTCACCCCGCCGAAACCCATGCACGCCCAGCGCTTGCTGCGCAGCCAGGCGAGCATCTCGTTCCAGCCGAGCTTGTGGTTGTCCGCCGGATAGTCGATGTACTGCACCGCCATCATCCAGATGCCGAAGAGGATCCACAGCGGCGTGGCGATCAGGTTGACCCCGGGCACGAAGCTCAGCACCAGCAGCACCAGCGCGCGCGGCAGGAAGTAGGCGAGCTTGCGCATCTCGCGACCCATGGTGCGCGGGATCATCGCCAGCAGTTCGGCCCAGCTGAATGGCGGGAAGTCGTCGCGGCCGCGAACCACCACCTCGACCTTTTCCGAGAGGAAGCCGTTGAACGGCGCGGAGATGATGTTGGCGACCATGGTGAAGGTGAAGAACACGATCACCAGCACCAGCAGGACGAACAACGGCCAGACGATGTACTGCAGGAAGCTCAGCCAGTCGGGCAGGCTGGGCATCAGCAGGTCGACCCAGTGGCTGAACTGCTGCATCGCGAAGCCGATCAGCAGGGCGAACACCAGCAGGTTGAGGGTCAGGGGGATCAGCACGAACAGGCGCAGGCCGGGACGCATGATCAGCTTCAGGCCTTCGCCGAGGTATTGCGGGCCGCTCAGGGCTGGCATAGGGAATGGTTCTCCGATGGGATGCGGGCTGAAACCTTAGCAGACTGGCGAAAGCCCGCGACAGAGCCTGTTTGACCGCGCATTTCAGGCTGGCGCCTGGTACAGGCAATAGTGGTTGCGCTGGCGCTTGGCCTCGTACATGGCGCTGTCGGCGGCACGGACCAGTCCTTCGGCATCGCCGGCATGCCGCGGGTAGAGAGCGATGCCGATGCTCGGGGTGACGAAGTCGATGCGTTCGCCATTCAGCGCGATCGGTTGGACCAGCGCCGCCAGCAGGCGTTCTGCGAGGCGCTGCGGATTGTTTTCCTGGCTGTCCTCGAGGAGCACGGCGAATTCGTCGCCGCCCAGGCGGTAGGCCTTGTCCGGCTGCCGCAGGGTGCTGCGTACCCGTTCAGCGACGGTCCTGAGGAGGGCATCGCCGATGTCGTGGCCGAAGCGGTCGTTGACCTCCTTGAAGCGGTCCAGGTCCAGGTACAGCAGCGCCAGTTCGCTTCCGCCGGAGCCGGCGCGAAGCAACGCCTGGCCGAGCTGTTCGTCGAAGGCCTTGCGGTTGCCCAGGCCGGTCAGCGGGTCGCGGTAGGCCATTTCCAGCAATTGCTGCTGGTAGGCGATCTGGTCGCTGACGTCGCGGACGATGCCGCGGTAGCCCCGTAGTTCGCCCTGCAGGTCGTGGATCAGCGAAACCGTGGCCTCGAAGTAGCCGAGGCTGCCGTCGGCGCGCTGCAGGGGGATGGCGAAGGTCTTGCCTGCGCCGCTCTGCATGGCGCGCTGGAAGGGTTGGCGGGCACGCGCCAGGTCGTCTTCGCCGAGCAGTTCGTAGTAGGGATGGCCGATCAGCGTTTCGCGCGTCTGGCCGAGCAGTTGGCAGAGCGCGGGGTTGACGGTGAGGATCACGCCGTCGACGTCCATTTCGAAGTAGCCGTCGCGCATCGACTGGAGGATCGCCCGGTCGCGCGCCTCGCTGTGTTCCAGGCGCTCGAGCATCTGGTTCATCTCGCCCGCCAGTTGTCCCAGCTCGTCGTTGCCGAAGTCGCTCAGGCGTATCGAGTGGGCGTTGCGTCCGACTTCGGCGACCTCCCGGTTGAGCCGTTGGACCCGGCGCAGGACCCACAGCTCCAGGGCCAGGTAGCCGACCAGGAAAGCGCCCAGCGCGACCAGCAGGGAGGCGCCGAGGAAGAAGTTGATGGCCTTCTCGCCCTGGATGTAGAGCAGGCGTTTCTTGGTGATGTCGAAGCGCAGCTGCGGCTCGCCGCTGGAACTCAGGTACTGCACCGAGACCTGCTGGACATGTTCGCCGATGAACCGCCGTGGGCTGAGCAGGGCCTGGTTGTGGGTACTGCCGCTGCGGCTGCGCAGCGGCTTCCAGGTGGAGTCGGTGGCGATGTTGGGCATCGGTTGCAGGTCGGCCTGCATCTGTTCGCGGAGGTTGGCCAGGCGTTCCCGGTCGAGGAAGTAGCCGGCGAGGATCGCGCCCTTCGCCGGCGCGCTACCCTGGTTGTTGCTGATAGGCACGCTGACCAGCAGGGTCGGCAGGTTGTCGACCAGCAGCAGCTCGCTCAGGCTGTGGTCGGTGCGTCCGCGAAAGTCCAGCGCGCCGAGGCGGATGGCGCGTTGCTGCAGTGCCTCGAGCAGGGCCTGGTCGCTCGCCGAGGGGGCGCCGAAGAGCACGCGCTGGTCGGGCGCGGGCGGGGACCACTGCTTCAGTTGCAGGTGACCCCGGTCGTCGAGGAACAGGACGAAGTCGAATCCCAGGTCGTCGAGCATCTCGTGGTCGAGGTTTTCCTGTTCGAAGGTCTCGTTGGGGCGCTGGATGAAGTCGTAGCTGGCATCCCACCAGGCGTAGGTGCGAACGATGTCCAGATGGCGCTTCAACTCGAAGTCCAGCCGGTTGTGCAGGACGGTGGCGCCCTCTTGCAGGCGTTGCTGGTCCTCTCGGTCGAAACGGCTCAGCAGGATGCTTTCCGACAAGAGCCAGATACCGCCGAGACTGGCGGCCAGCAACGGCAGGAATAGCCAGAGCAGGCGTGTGCGTAGGGGCATGCGGTGAGGACGGGTAATGGGCGACAGCATGAGTCTAGCCGCAGGTTGAGAGCATAGGCTGACTCTATCGTGCGAATTGAAATTCGACATTTCAATGCATCGTCGTGGCTGGGTAACCTGCGCTGCATATTCTTCCGGGAGCCTGGCGTCGCCGGGCGCAACCCAACCTTCTAGGAGCCTCGCGATGAGCGTACTGGTCAACAAGCAAGCCCCCGATTTCACTGCCGCCGCGGTCCTCGGCGACGGTTCCATCGTCGATGCCTTCCAGCTTTCCAGCCTGCGCGGCAAGTACGTCGTACTGTTCTTCTGGCCGCTCGACTTCACTTTCGTCTGCCCCTCGGAAATCATCGCCCACAACAACCGCATGGATAAGTTCCGCGAGCTGGGCGTCGAGGTGGTCGGTGTCTCCATCGACTCGCAGTTCACCCATCACGCCTGGCGCAGCACGCCGGTGGAGAAGGGCGGCATCGGTGCGGTCGAGTTCACCATGGTCGCCGACGTCAAGCACGAGATCACCCGCGCCTACGGCATCGAGCACGAGGACGGCGTGGCCTTGCGTGCTTCGTTCCTGATCGACCGCGCCGGGGTGGTCCAGCACCAAGTGGTGAACAACCTGCCGCTGGGGCGTGAGGTGGACGAGATGGTGCGCCTGGTCGAGGCCCTGCAGTTCACCGAGGAACACGGCGAGGTCTGCCCGGCCGGCTGGCGCAAGGGCCAGAAAGGCATGAAGGCGAGCGCCGAGGGCGTGGCCTCGTACCTGGCCGAGAACGCCGAGGCACTGTGATCCCGATGCCGGGCGCGAAGTGTGCCCGGCCGACCTTTTCCCGGGGCGACCGCTCCTTCCAAGCCTTCCCCATGTGCTTTGGTGGCCCCGTTTTTATTCGCGCCGACGCTGATGTCGGCAGGAGTCCGACGAGATGCCCGATACCCTCCGCCACGCCCGAGTGATCATCCTCGGTTCCGGTCCCGCCGGTTACAGCGCGGCTGTCTACGCCGCGCGCGCCAACCTCAAGCCGCTGCTGATCACCGGCATGCAGGCCGGCGGCCAGTTGACCACCACCACCGAGGTCGACAACTGGCCGGGCGATCCCCACGGCCTGACCGGCCCGGCACTGATGCAGCGGATGCAGGAGCACGCCGAGCGCTTCGAGACCGAGATCGTCTTCGACCACATTCATGCCGTGGACCTGGCCGGCAAGCCGTTCACCCTGCGCGGCGACAATGGCACCTACACCTGCGACGCACTGATCGTCGCCACCGGTGCCAGCGCGCGCTACCTGGGGTTGCCGTCGGAGCAGGCGTTCATGGGCAAGGGCGTGTCGGCCTGCGCCACCTGCGACGGTTTCTTCTACCGCAACCGCGAAGTGGCGGTGATCGGCGGCGGCAATACCGCTGTCGAAGAGGCCCTGTACCTGGCCAACATCGCCAGCCGGGTGACCCTGGTGCATCGTCGCGAAACCTTCCGCGCCGAGAAGATTCTCCAGGACAAGCTGCAGGCGCGGGTCGCCGAAGGCAAGATAGTGCTCAAGCTCAACGCCGAGGTCGATGAGGTGCTTGGCGACACGATGGGCGTCACCGGCGTGCGCCTGAAGACCCGCGATGGTGGCAGCGAGGAGATCGCCGTGGATGGCATGTTCGTCGCCATCGGCCATACTCCCAATACCTCGCTGTTCGAAGGGCAACTGGCCCTGAAGGACGGCTACCTGGTGGTCAACGGCGGGCGCGAAGGCAACGCCACCGCGACCAACGTACCGGGTGTGTTCGCCGCCGGCGACGTGGCCGACCACGTCTACCGCCAGGCGATCACCTCGGCCGGCGCCGGCTGCATGGCCGCGCTGGATGTGGAGCGCTATCTCGATTCGCTCTGATGAGAAGACAGCCCTGAGTGCTGCGTGCAAGGAAGGCCCCGCTTCGGCGGGGCTTTTCTTTGTCCGTTCGGAAGGCCGCGGGCAGTGGGTCGTCCGGTTACGCATCCGCCGACGGCGTACATCGGGGCCGAGCGGCGTGCCGGCAGAACACGACTTAAGGACGGCGGACTGCGAATAGAGCAATTGCTCTAGCCGGCCTAGAATCCAGACGCTTCATCCTTCCCACGACAACACAATAGAAGGAGCGTCATCCATGTTTCTCAGCCCTAGCGCGATCTGCCTGCTCGGCCTGATCGCCTGGACCCTGTTGCTGGTCTTCCTGCTGGTCAGCCAGCGCGGCCTGCTGGTACTCGGCGGGCGGATGGCGGTGAACGCCTTCGCCGCCGATGGCAGCAACACGCCTGGCGGTTTCGGCCAGCGGCTGGTGCGAGTCCATGCCAACTGCGTGGAGAACCTGCCGCTGCTGGCCGGCGCGCTGCTCTACGCGATCGCCAGCGGGCAGAGCAGCCTGACCGACCCGTTGGCGCCACTGGTGCTCGGCGCCCGGCTGTTCCAGTCGCTGATGCACCTGGTCAGCACCTCCGCGCTGTTCGTCTGGCTGCGTTTTGCCGGCTTCTTCGTGCAGTTGCTGGTGCTCGCCTGGTGGCTGCTGCTCCTCGCGGGGCTGGCCTAGCGGCGCCGGCTCAGTCGCCGGCGGCCAGTTGCTCGGCGAATACCTCGCGGTCGACGTTCGCTCCGCTGAGGATCAGGCCTACCTTCAGCCCCTTCAGGCGCTCGCGCTCCTGCCAGGCGGCGGCCAGCGCCGCCACCCCGGCGCCCTCGGCGACGTTGTGGGTGCTGGTGAAGCACAGGCGCATGGCCGCGCCGATCTCCCTGTCGCTGACCCGCACCAGGCGATCGGCGCCGGCCAGGATCATTTCCAGCGCGCTCGGGTCCGGCGTACTGCACGCCATGCCGTCGGCCAGGCGGGTGTCGACCGGGTGGCTGATCGCCGTGCCGGCCTCGAACGACAGGGCGTAGGCCGGCGCATGGGCGGACACTACGCCGACGATGCGGGTCTTCAGGCCCAGCGCGTCGCGCGCGGCGATCAGGCCGCAGATGCCCGAACCCATACCGATCGGCACGTAGACTTCGTCAAGGTCGGCCAGCGCGGCGAACAACTCCAGGCTGTAGCTGGCGACCCCGGCCACCAGCCAGGGATGGAACGCCGGAATCAGGTGCAGGCCTTCGCGCCGGGCGCGCTCGGCGGCGTATTCGCGGGAGGCCTGGAAGTCCTCGCCGTGCTCGATCAGCTCCGCGCCAAGGCTGCGCATCGCCGCGTTCTTCTCGCGGCTGTTGCCGTGCGGCACGACGATGATCGGCTGGATGCCGTAGCGGCTCGCCGAGAAGGCCACCGACTGGCCGTGGTTGCCGCGGGTCGCGCTGATCACGGCGGCCGGCCGCTCGCCCTGGTGCGCCAGGTGGTGGAAATACACCAGGCCGCCGCGCAGTTTGAAGGCCCCCACCGGCAGGTGGTTCTCGTGCTTCATCCACACTTCGCAACCCAGTGCCTCGCATAGCAGCGGCCAGCGTATCTGCGGCGTCGGCGGCAGGCTCTGGTGGACGATGGCGGCGGCCTGTTGGAGGGCGGCGAGAGAAAAAGGCATGCGTGGTTTCCCCGTGCTGGTGGTCGGACCAGCCTAGGGAGCGCACGGCAGATTGAACAGGCACACGTAGCCAGGGTTTCGCCGGGGGACTGTACCGTTGCGCGGATTCGCCGTCTCGCGGCGGGTGCCTGGCGGCGAAAACGACTGCCGCCCGGAGCGGGCGGCAGTCGAGGGCGTTACAGCAGGGTCCAGGCGTCCTGCCAGGCCATGCCCTTGCCCGGGGCGTAGTAGAGGTCCCAGCCCTTGCACCAGCCGGAGTTCGGGTAGGGCTTGCACTGGTAGCGCTTGCCATCGGCACCGCGCACTACGGTCCCGGCGTCGTATTGCTGCAGGCCTTGCGGATAGTCGAAGTCGACCTTGCCGTCGCCGCCCGGTTGCTCGCCGCCGCCCTCGACCGGCAGTTCGATGTCGATCTGGAAGCGGTAGCCGGCCTGGCGCACGTAGACCTGGTTGTCCTGCGAGCTGGCCACCGGGCTGACCGCCCCGTAGGCATCCAGCACGCCGATGTTGACCAGGGTGGAGTCCTGGTTGACCTTCTGCGCCAGCGCCAGCGGCCATTGCTTGGCACCGTTGGCGCCCTGGGCCAGGGTCAGGCTGTGACGCTGGGCGTCGCGGCCCTGGGCATCGAACAGACGCAGGGTGACGGTAGCACCGGCTGGCAGGTCCTGCTGCGCGCGCAGGTTGCCCAGCGCTTGCCAGGGGTTGGCGACGGCGCCGCTGAAGCTCACGTCGATGCAGGCGTAGAAGGCTTCCGGGCTGTCCGAGCGCTGCCAGACGTTATAGATCACATGCTTGCCGGTCTTGCCCTGGGGCAGCGGGCAGTTCATCCGGTAGGTGCCGTTCTCCAGCTTGACGCTGGTGATCGAGCAGAACGGCGCGGGTTCCAGGTCGCTCCAGGCCAGCGGCTTCTCGGGGTTGTAGCCGTCCTTGGTGATGTAGAAGTCGAAGTAGCGGGTCGCGTGCGGCGCGCTGGCCTTGTAGACGAACTGGAAGTTGCCGCTGGCGTCCGGCGCGATGGCAGTGCTGGGCCAGTCGCTGCGAGCCAGGTTCAGGCCCTTGAACAGTGCCTTGCCGGCGCCGCAGAGCTGGCCGTCGGGGACCACCGCCTGGTGGTTGCCGTTGGCGTTGCCCTGGTTGACGCCATTCCAGTCGTACAGTGCCTGGGTGCCGCCGGCGGCGACGGCGGCCTTGCAGGCGGCCGACTTGGGATTCTCCGGACCTTCGAGGAAGCAGCCGTAGACCCGACTGGGCGGCGTTTCCATCGAGCCGTGGGCATGGGCTGCCTGGGGCAGGAACAGGGCGAGGGTGAGTGGCAGGAGTGCCAGGGTGGCTGAGTAGTGTTTCATGACAAGTCCTTTTTTCCAGAACCGGATTCATTTCGAAGCGGGCTGATCCTAGCCCTCGGTGCCGGTTTGAGGTCCCTACCAAATGTGACGGGCCGGTCAGATTCGCTACCCATTCCTGATGGATGTCGCGGAATGCAAAGCGGTCGGCACCCGCACTGTGAGCCGGTAGAGGCAGGCAAAGGGCCGCCATGGGGGCGGGGAAGGGAAGCCGGCGGGAAGGTGGCGGACCTGTCAGAACGATCAGTGTCCGCGCCCGGCCGCAGCCGGGCGGGAAGGGAACTAGACCTGGCTGCCGAGCTGTTCGGCGCGACGCAGCCAGCCCTGGCGCTGTTCCTCGCTGGAACTGCGCATCGGCGCGAACTCTTCCAGGCGGCGGGTGGCGATGCCACAGGCGCCGAGCACGCTGCGCACCATCTGCCGGTGCGCCGGCGGGCCCTTGAGGAAGCGCAGCCGCGACAGCGGCTGGTCGTGGCAGACCAGCAGGTCGGCGCTGCGCCCGCCCAGCAGTTGCTCCCAGTCCTTGTCCTGGGTGCCGCGGTAGCGGAAGGCGAAGCCCGGCTGCAGGACGCGGTCGAAGAAGCCCTGCAGCAACGCCGGCAGGCCGCCCCACCAGACCGGGTAGACGAACACCAGGTGCTCGGCCCAGTGGATCTGCCGCTGCGCTTCCAGCAGGTCGGGTTCGAGCACCTGGCTCTGTTCGTAGCCTTCGTGGAGGATCGGGTCGAAGGCCAGCTCGCCCAGCTTCAGTTCGCGCACCACGTGATCCTTGCTGCGCGCGCCCTGGGCGTAGCATTCGGCGAGCAGGTGGCAGAAGCTCTTGCGCTTGGGCGAGCCGACGATCAGCAGGATGCGCTTGCCGTCGCCTTCCAGCGGGGTGGCGCCGGTCTTGGCGGTTTCAACCATGGTGGCCGGCCTCCAGCATCTGCTCCGGCCGTACCCATTCGTCGAACTGCGCTTCGTCCAGGTAGCCCAGCTGCAGCGCCGCGGCGCGCAGGGTGGTGCCTTCGGCGTAGGCCTTCTTGGCGATTTCGGCGGCCTTGTCGTAGCCGATGTGCGGGTTCAGTGCGGTGACCAGCATCAGGCCGCGCTCCAGCAGGTCGGCCATGCGCTGGGCGTCCGGCTCCAGGCCGGCGACGCAATGCTTGTTGAAGTTGCGGCAGCCGTCGGCGAGCAGGCGGATGGACTCCAGCAGGTTGTAGACGATCACCGGCTTGAACACGTTGAGTTGCAGATGGCCCTGGCTGGCGGCGAAGGAAATCGTGCTGTCGTTGCCCATGACCTGGCAGGCCAGCATCGACAGCGCCTCGCACTGGGTCGGGTTGACCTTGCCGGGCATGATCGAGCTGCCCGGCTCGTTGGCCGGCAGCTTCACCTCGGCGAAGCCGGCGCGTGGGCCGGAACCGAGCAGGCGCAGGTCGTTGGCGATCTTCATCAGGGCCACCGCCAGGCTCTTCAGGGCGCCGGAGAGGATGACCAGCGGCTCGTGGCCGGCCAGGGCGGCGAACTTGTTCGGCGCGGCGACGAAGGGCAGGCCCGATTCGGCGGCGATTTCCGCGGCGATGGCGTCGGCGAAGCCCTTCGGCGCGTTGAGCCCGGTGCCCACCGCGGTGCCGCCCTGGGCCAACTGGTAGACCGCCGGCAGCGCCGCGCGGATGGCGCGCTCGGCGTAGTCGAGCTGGGCGACGAAGGCCGAGAGTTCCTGGCCGAAGGTGATCGGCGTGGCGTCCATCAGGTGGGTGCGCCCGGTCTTGACCAGGCTGGCGTGCCGCGCCGACTGTTCGGCGAGACCGCCGGAAAGCTCGGCGATGGCCGGCAGCAATTGTTCGTGCACGGCCTTGGCGGCGGCGATGTGCATGGCGGTGGGGAAGCTGTCGTTGGAACTCTGCGCGCGGTTGACGTGGTCGTTGGGATGCACCGGCGACTTGCCGCCACGCGGATTGCCGGCCAGTTCGTTGGCGCGGCCAGCGATCACCTCGTTGACGTTCATGTTGGTCTGGGTGCCGCTGCCGGTCTGCCAGACCACCAGCGGGAAGTGTTCGTCGTGGCGGCCTGCGAGGACTTCGTCGGCGGCCTGTTCGATCAGCCGGGCGACTTCCGGCGGCAGTTCGCCGAGGTGGTCGTTGACCCGCGCGGCGGCTTTCTTGATCAGCGCCAGGGCGTGGATCACGGCGAGCGGCATGCGCTGGCCGCCGATGGCGAAGTTCTCCAGCGAACGCTGGGTCTGGGCGCCCCAGTAGGCGTCGTCGGGCACCTCGATGGTGCCCAGGCTATCGGTTTCGGTCCGGCTCATGAGTGTTCTCCAGGGTGCGTATCCGGCAGTTTAGGCCTTCGCTCCCGCCTTGGGTTCCGCTGCCGTCGCTTCCTCGTGGGCATTTTTCGCCGCGCTGCGGGTCGGAAATAGATTGCCCGCCGCCGGCCTCACCAGCGCGCGCGGGTCGAACCGATCCAGCCGAGGGCGCCGTCCACCGGCACGCAGTCGCCGTCGTCGTGGCGCAGGGTGCCGTTGAAACGGCCGAACCACTGGCGGGTATTGGCATAGAACAGGCCGACGCTGGGCCGCGCCTGGTGCAGCTGTTCGGGACGGAAGAGCAGCTCGACGCGACCGCAGGCGCTGTCCAGGCGCCATTCGGCCAGCGGGTCGCGAGGCTCGCGGATGTGCACGTCGTCGAGCACGCGGCTGAGCTTGCCGCCGAACCACAGGGCGTTCTCGCGCAGGTCGCTGGCTTCGGTCCAGCCGGTGCCGAAGTTGCCGGCGATGCCGCCGGGGGCGGCGAAGGCGGCGCGGGTCCAGTAGGTATGCAGCGGCCAGACACCGCGGCCGAAGTCCAGCGCGGCGAAGCTCTGGCCCGCCTGGCAGTCGTAGCGTCGGCGGCCGAGCTGCAGGCAGCCGCTGATCGGCAGGCCGAGCTGGCGGCTGCAGGCATGGAAGGTGTGTTCGCCCATCGGCACCACCAGGTTCACCGACTCCAGGTGCGACGGTCGTCGCACTTCCAGCGCCAGCTCCAGCGGCAGGCCACCGAGGTCCGGGGCCTGGCCGGTGACGCGCAGGCGCCCGGGCTGTTCGTCGAAGCGCAATTGCAGGCGGGGATGCTCGAAGGCATGGCTGGCCTGCGGCTCGTCGGGTAACTGGCAGCCGAGGCCGAAGAAGCGGATCTGCGTGTGCGCTACCGCCTGGCCGCTGTCCAGGTCGAGGAAATAGGCGGCGCCGTAGGTCAGGTAGTCGAGGTCGGCGATGGTCAGCGAGAGCATCCAGCCGGGGCTGACGATGCACCAGTGGTTCCAGCGCTTGCGCCGGCCGAAGTGGCCGGGGATGTGGCAGAGCACCCGCGGCCGGGCGGACCAGCCGACCGCCCGGGGATCGAGCCGGCCGTGGCCGTCGCAGAGGTTGCGCAGGGGCGGGGGCGATACGGCGAGGGTATCGGCGGCGGTTCCGTTCATCTAACACATCCATGTGACAGGCTGACGCAAGCATGCCGGCTGCGGAAGGAAGGCGGCAAGTACCCACTACAGAACTGATAGTAGACGGCATGGAGCGGGCGGGCGCCGGATAGGATTCTCCCGATATTCGGCGCCGCGCTTGAGCGGATTTCGAACTTAGGCGCAGAATGTCGGGTCCCACGGACACATCTACCCAACCTCAAGGATTTTCCATGACCCGTCTTCGCCTCATCGGCAGCGCCGTGCTGCTCAGCCTCAGCTCCATGGCCATGGCCGATTCCGCCAGCCAGGCCGAGCAATTCCTCAAGCTGGTCCATGCCGACAAGCTGACGGTCCCGGTCTATGCCCAGGTGCAGCAGATGCTGGCCCAGCGCTTCGCCCAGGCCAAGGCGCCGGAGAGCAAGAAGGCGGTTCTCGAGCGTTACCAGGCCAAGGCCAATGCCGAACTGGACCGCGCCATCGGCTGGGACAAGATCAAGCCCGAGCTGATCAAGCTTTACACCACCAACTTCACCGAGTCCGAGCTGAAGGACCTGAATGCCTTCTACCAGTCGCCGCTGGGCAAGAAGGTGCTGGAGAAGATGCCGCGCCTGACCGCCGAATCCGCCCAACTGACCCAGGCCAAGCTGCAAGGCGCCGTCGAGCCGGTGAACAAGCTGATGGCCGACATGGACAAGGAACTCGGCGTCGCCGCGCCGGCCCAGAAGAAAAAGTGAGTCGTGATTCGCGATGAGCATGCGTGACCGTATCCAGACCGCCCTGCAGCCCCTCGATCCGCAACACGTCGAGGTGCTCGACGAGAGCCACATGCACAGCCGCGGGCTGGAGACCCACTTCAAGGTGGTGCTGGTCAGCCCGCAGTTCGCCGGGTTGAACGCGGTGAAGCGGCACCAGAAGGTATATGCCACCCTCGGTGGGTTGATGGGCGAGTTCCACGCCCTGGCGCTGCATACCTTCACCCCTGAGGAGTGGAGCCAGGCTGCGGTGCCGGCCTCGCCGACCTGCCGCGGCGGGAGCAAGCACGACATACCCTGAGACGGCGTCCGTCGCGGCGGGGTGCAGAGCCTGCCCCTGCTGCGCTAGACTACGCACCCAGCGCCGGCCTTCCGCCGGCGTTGTCGTTTCCATGGCGCCAGCGGGTGGCGCTTTTCGTTCCGGTCCGCCCTTTACGCGGGCGACCACCTGGAGGCTATATCCCCATGACATCCATCGTCGTGGCGGCGCTGTACAAGTTCGTGACTCTCGACGATTACGTGGCGCTGCGTGAACCCCTGCTGCAAACCCTGCTCGACAACGGTGTGAAAGGCACCTTGCTGCTGGCCGAGGAAGGCATCAACGGCACCGTCTCCGGTAGCCGCGAAGGCATCGATGCGCTGTTCGCCTGGCTGCGCAGCGATCCCCGGCTGGCCGATATCGAGCACAAGGAATCCTACTGCGACGAACAGCCCTTCTACCGCACCAAGGTCAAGCTGAAGAAGGAAATCGTCACCCTCGGCGTGCCTGGCGTCGATCCGAACAAGCAGGTCGGCCAGTATGTCGAGGCGAAGGACTGGAATGCCCTGATCAGCGATCCGGAAGTCCTGCTGATCGATACCCGCAACGACTACGAGGTGGCGATCGGCACCTTCGAGGGCGCGGTCGATCCGAAGACCAGGTCGTTCCGCGAGTTCCCCGAGTACATCAAGGCCCACTACGACCCGGCGCGGCACAAGAAGGTGGCGATGTTCTGCACCGGCGGCATCCGCTGCGAGAAGGCTTCCAGCTACATGCTCGGCGCCGGTTTCGAGGAGGTCTTCCACCTCAAGGGCGGCATCCTCAAGTACCTCGAAGAGGTGCCGCAGGAACAGAGCCTGTGGCGCGGCGACTGCTTCGTATTCGACAACCGCGTGACCGTGCGCCACGATCTTAGCGAGGGCGAGTACGATCAGTGCCACGCCTGCCGCAACCCGGTTTCGCTGGAGGACCGCCAGTCCGAGCACTACGTGCCCGGCATCAGCTGTCCGCACTGCTGGGACTCGCTGAGCGAGAAGACCCGCGCCGGCGCCCGCGAGCGGCAGAAACAGATCGAACTGGCGCGGCAGCGCAACCAGCCGCACCCGCTCGGTCGCGATCCGCGCCAGTCCACGCTGGAGAACTGAACCTTGGCCAAGGCCCGCCTGCTGTACGTGATGGACCCCATGTGCTCCTGGTGCTGGGGCTTCGCCCCGGTCGCCGAGGCGCTGTCCCGGCAGGCGGCCGCCGACGGCGTCGCTTTCCACCTGGTAGCCGGTGGCCTGCGCGCCGGCCACGGCGCGGCGCTCGACCCGAATACCCGCGGCTACATCCTCGGCCACTGGCAGACCGTGCAGCAGACCACCGGCCAGCCGTTCCGCTTCGACGACGCGTTGCCCGAAGGCTTCGTCTATGACACCGAGCCGGCCTGCCGGGCCCTGGTGGCGGCGCGCAGCCTCGACGAGGAAAGCGCCTGGCCGCTGGTAAGGGCGATCCAGCGGGCGTTCTACGCCGAGGGTCGCGATGTCACCCAGGCGGCGGTGCTCGCCGGCCTGGCGGAAGCGGTGGGGCTTCCGCGCATCGAGTTCGCCGCGGCCTTCGACAGCGGCGAGGCGCGTGACGCCACCGCCGCCGATTTCGCCTGGGTCCAGGACCTCGGCATCGCCGGGTTCCCGACCCTGCTGGCCGAACGCAACGGCCAACTGGCGTTGCTCACCAACGGCTACCAGCCGCTTGCCGAACTTTCACCCTTGCTCGGCCGCTGGCTGGAACGGGGCCGGCATGAGTGAGCGCGGAGACCGCCTGAGCTGGGCGGAGATTCGTCGACTCGCACTGCGCCACAAGAAAGCCCTGTTGTTCGCCAACCTGGTGGCGGTGCTGGCCACCCTCTGCACCGTGCCGATTCCCTTGCTGCTGCCGCTGCTGGTGGACGAAGTGCTGCTCGGCAAGGGTGACGGCGCGCTGCGTTTCATGGACCGCCTGTTGCCCGCCGACTGGCAGGTGGCGTTCGGCTACATCGGCCTGATGTTGGCGGCGACCCTTCTGTTGCGGGGGGCGGCGCTGGTATTCAACGTGCTCCAGGCGAAGCTGTTCGCGCGGCTGTCCAAGGACATCGTCTACCGCATCCGCCTGCGTCTGATCGAGCGCCTCCGGCATATCGCCCTGGGCGAATACGAAACCCTCGGCGGCGGGTCGATCAGCGCCCACCTGGTCACCGACCTGGATACCCTGGACAAGTTCGTCGGGGAAACCCTCAGCCGCTTCCTGGTCGCCTTGCTGACGCTGCTCGGCACCGCCGCGATCCTGGTCTGGATGCACTGGCAGCTGGCCTTGCTGATCCTGCTGTTCAACCCGCTGGTGATCTGGTCCACGGTGCAGCTGGGCAAGCGCGTCAAGCATCTCAAGAAGCTCGAGAACGACAGCACCGCGCGCTTCACCCAGGCGCTCACCGAGACCCTCGAGGCGATCCAGGAAGTCCGCGCCGGCAATCGCCAGGGCTATTTCCTCGGCCGCCTCGGCCACCGCGCCCAGGAGGTCCGCGACTACGCCGTGGCCTCGCAATGGAAGAGCGACGCCGCCGGGCGCGCCAGCGGCCTGCTGTTCCAGTTCGGCATCGACGTGTTCCGCGCCGCGGCGATGCTCACCGTGCTGCTCTCGGACCTGTCGATCGGCCAGATGCTCGCGGTGTTCAGCTACCTCTGGTTCATGATCGGTCCGGTCGAACAGCTGCTCGGCCTGCAATACGCCTACTACGCCGCTGGCGGCGCGTTGCAGCGGATCAACGAGTTGCTGGCGCGGGCCGACGAGCCGCGCTACCCGCCGCTGCGCGATCCGTTCGCCGGCCGCACGACCGTTGGCATCGAGGTGCGCGGGCTGGATTTCGCCTACGGCGAGGACAAGGTCCTGGAGCAGTTGGACCTGAACATCGGCGCCGGCGAGAAGGTTGCCCTGGTCGGCGCCAGCGGCGGCGGCAAGAGCACGCTGGTGCAACTGCTGCTCGGCCTCTACAGTGCGCAGCGCGGCAGCATCCGCTACGGCGGGGTGCCCCTGGAGGAAATCGGCCTGGACTGCGTGCGCGAACATGTCGCGGTGGTCCTCCAGCATCCGGCGCTGTTCAACGACAGCGTGCGGGCCAACCTGACCATGGGCCGCGAACGCAGTGACCAGGCCTGCTGGCGGGCTTTGCAGATCGCCCAGTTGGCCGACGGCGTGCGGCGCCTGCCGCAGGGGCTGGACACCGTGGTCGGGCGTTCCGGGGTGCGCCTGTCGGGCGGTCAGCGGCAGCGCCTGGCGATCGCCCGGATGATCCTCGCCGAGCCCAAGGTGGTGATCCTCGACGAGGCCACCTCGGCCCTCGACGCCGCTACCGAGTATGCCCTGCACCAGGCGCTCGGGGACTTCCTCGAAGGCCGCACCACATTGATCGTGGCCCATCGGCTGTCGGCGGTGAAGCAGGCCGACCGGGTCCTGGTCTTCGATGGCGGGCATATCGCCGAAGACGGCGATCACCAGCAACTGATCGCCGAAGGCGGCCTCTACGCCCGGCTCTACGGACATCTGCAACAGATGTGAGGCGCCAGGCTGTCGCCTGGCGGTTTTTCTCGTATATTCCATATAAGACATCCGGTTTTTATTGGCTGCGGCAATAAAAAACGCTGTCTGTTCCGCCAGGTGCAGGGCAGGTTCGGCAAACAGCCACTAGACTCCTACTGTTTGCCAGGTGTCCGCCTCCTCCAGCGTCGTGGCTGCCGGCAGGCAAGGCCTCGGGAGTTCTGCGACGGGATCTTGAGCGGCCGACAGGTGATGCAGTCAGGGGCGACGGAGACGGCGCCCGATCGCTTAGCGCCAGTTTGAATGGTAGATGGAATGAGGCAGAACCGGACTCTCGACAAGCCCCGCCTGCTCGGCCTGGTATGGCCCTTCATCGTCGTGGTGCTGCTGCAGGCCATGCTGGCGGGCGGCAGTCTCTACGTCCTCTCCGCGGTGCGCAGCTATGTCGGCGGCGAAAGCCTCTGGTCGAAGGGCCAGAAGGATGCCATCTACTACCTCACCCTCTATGCCGACTCACGCGCCGACGAAGACTTCCGCCGCTACGAGGAGGCCATCGCGATCCCCCTCGGCGACCGCGAGATGCGCCTTGCCCTGGACCAGCCCGACCCGGACATCGAGGCGGCCCGCCAGGGCATCCTCAAGGGCGGCAACCATGCCGACGACGTTACCGCGATCATCTGGCTGTACCGCAACTTCCACGACTTCAGTTACTTCGAGCGCGCCATCGAGCTGTGGCTGGTGGGCGACAAGTACGTCATGGAACTGATCGACGTCGCCGGCAAGATGCGCGCGGGCATCGGCGCCGGGCAGGCCAGCGCCGAGCAGGTGCAACAGTGGAAGACCGAGATCCACGCGATCAACGAGAAGGTCACGCCGGCGGCCAAGGCCTTCAGCGACGCCCTCGGCGAGGGCTCGCGGGCCTTGCTCAGGCTGCTGCTGGTGGCCAACCTGACCACCGCCAGCGTGCTCATCCTCCTGGCGTTCCTGCGGACCCGGCAGCAACTGACGCAGCGCCAGGAAGTGGAGAACGCCCTCGATGCCGAGCGCGAACGGGCCCAGATCACCCTGGCCTCGATCGGCGACGGAGTGATTACCGCCGATACCCAGGGGGGCATTTCCTACCTCAACCCGGCCGCCGAGCAGATGACCAACTGGACGCTGGACAAGGCCCGCGGCCTGCCCCTGGCGTCGCTGTTCCGGATCGTCGACGAAAGCTCGCGGGAGGAGGGCATGCTGCTGATCGAGCAGATCCTCAGCGGCGAGATCGACGGCGGTCGCGAGCATTCCAAGCTGGTTCTGCGTCACGACGGCAGCAGCGTGCCGGTGACCCTGGTGGGCGCGCCGATCCACCGTGGCGGCGAGATCACCGGGGTGGTCCTGGTGCTTCACGACATGACCCGCGAGCGCCAGTACATGGCGCGCCTGTCCTGGCAGGCGACCCACGATGCGTTGACCGGGCTGACCAACCGCCGCGAGTTCGAGTATCGCCTGCAGATAGCGCTGGAACGCCTGGAGCGCAACAGCGGGCGGCACGCCCTGATGTTCCTCGACCTGGACCAGTTCAAGCTGGTCAACGACACCTGCGGCCACGCCGCCGGCGACGAACTGCTGCGCCAGGTCTGTACCCTGCTGCAGCAAGGCTTGCGCGAGGGCGACACGCTGGCGCGGCTGGGCGGCGACGAGTTCGGCATCCTGCTGGAGAACTGTCCGGCGGAAAAAGCCGTGGAGATCGCCGACCATCTGCGCAAGACCATCCAGGACCTGCACTTCACCTGGAGCGGGCAGCCGTTCAACTGCACCGTCAGCGTTGGCCTGGTGCACCTGCTGCCGGGTATCTCGACCCTCGAGGAGGCGCTGCGCTCCGCCGATATGGCCTGCTACATGGCCAAGGAAAAGGGCCGCAACCGGGTCCAGGTGTTCCATCAGGACGACGTCGAACTATCGATGCGCTTTGGCGAGATGACCTGGGTCCAGCGCATCCACCTGGCGCTGGAGGAAGACCGCTTCAGTCTCTATGCCCAGCCCATCGTGCCGCTGGGCGAAGGTGCGGAGGAGGGCTTGCACGTCGAACTGCTGCTGCGCCTGCGCGACGAGGGCGGGCGCCTGGTGCCGCCGCTGAGCTTCATACCCGCCGCCGAGCGCTACGGCCTGATGACGCTGATCGATCGCTGGGTGGTGGAGAATGCCTTCCGCACCCTTGTCGAGCGCGCCCAGGACCCTCGCGCCGAGCCGATCGGCACCTGCGCCATCAACCTCTCCGGCGCGACCATCGGCGACGAGTCGTTCCTGCAGTTCCTCACCGAGCTGTTCGCCCGTTACCGCATTCCGCCGCAGACGATCTGCTTCGAGGTCACCGAAACCGTGGCGGTTGCCAACCTGGCCAGCGCCATCCGCTTCATCAACGAGCTCAAGGACACCGGTTGTCGTTTCTCCCTGGACGATTTCTGCGCCGGCATGTCGTCCTTCATCTACCTCAAGCACCTGCCGGTGGATTACCTGAAGATCGATGGCAGCTTCGTCAAGGACATGCTCGAGGATCCCATCGATCGCGCCATGGTCCAGGTGATCAACCATATCGGCCACGTGATGGGCAAACGCACCATCGCCGAGTTCGTCGAGACCGTCGAAGTGATGGAGGCGCTGCGCGAGATCGGCATCGACTATGCCCAGGGCCTGGCCATCGGCGCGCCCCTGCCGTTCAGTCGCCAGCCTCCGGGCGCAGGGCTGGATGCCCAGGGCCTGTGGCCGAGCCTCGGACAGAACCTCCGGTAGGTGACCGCGGAGCGAAGAAAGAGTAGTTTCGCTGCTATGAGGCCGTTGCCGACAAGAAGAGAAGGGAGACGGGTGTGAGCGAGTTCTTTGACCGTACGGGCCCCTTGCAGGAGGCGGGAAGCTATCCGCAGTGGGCGCAGCAACTGATCGTCGACTGCCAGGCGAGCAAGGACCGGGTTTCCGGTCACGAGCTGTACCGGCGCATGCGCGACGCCGAGCTGAGCCCGGCGCTGATGCGCCTGTACCTGATCGGCGGCTGGCCGGTGGTCGAGCAGTTCCCCTTGTACATGTCGCAGAACCTGCTGAAGACCCGTTTCGCCCGCCATCCCGGCGAAGACATGGCGCGCCGCTGGCTGATGCGCAACATTCGGGTCGAACTCAACCACGCCGACTACTGGCTGCACTGGGCCGAGGCCCACGGCGTGAGCCTGGCCGAGATCCAGGCGCAAGACGTGCCGGCCGAACTGCACGCGCTCAGCCACTGGTGCTGGCACACCTGCGCCAGCGACTCACTGGCGGTGGCCATGGCCGCCACCAACTACGCCATCGAAGGCGTCACCGGCGAGTGGTCGGCGCTGGTCTGTTCGAACGGCGTCTACGAAAACGCCTTCCCCAAGGAAGGCCGCAAGCGCGCCATGAAGTGGCTCAAGCTCCACGCCCAGTACGACGATGCCCACCCCTGGGAGGCGCTGGAGATCATCTGCACCCTGGCCGGCACCAATCCCAGCGCCGAGCTGCGCCGGCAACTGCGCGACGCGATCTGCAAGAGCTACGACTATATGTACCTGTTCCTCGAGCGCTGCATGCAGCTGGAGGAGGCGCGCAGCGCCCGCAAGCTCGCGGTCGGCGCGGAGTAGCCTTGCGCACAGCGGAATCCCGGCATGTTCCGCCGGGATTCCGCTGGTCCTCAAGGCACCAGGATGATCTTCTCGCAGGTGCCTTCGTTCACCGCCCGGTACTGCTCAACGCCCTGCTCCAGCGGGACTTCCCGCAGCCCGTCCGGCAGCGGCAGGCGGCCTTGGTCGAACAGCTTGCCGAAGGCGTCGAGGAAGCCTGCGCAGGCTTCCACGCCATAGAGCAGCGAGTTGATCCCCACCACCGAGCCACCGCGGCGGTACAGGTTCAATGCGGGTAGGCGCACATGGCCGTCGGCCGGTGCGGCGATGATCGCCAGGCGACCGAAGGCGGCCAGCGCCGGGACCGCCGCCTCGAGCCAGAAACCGGTCGTATCGAAGATCACCTCGGCCCCGCCGGGGAAGATCCCTTCCACCTGTGCCGCCAGTTCGGCCGGCTCGCCCAGCAGCAGCGCGGCGATGCCCTGCGTTTCCAGCGCCTGGCGTTGCTCCTCGCGCCGCACCGCGCCGATCGCTTCGGCCCCCAGGGCCTTGGCCAGCGCCAGCGCGGCCTTGCCGACCGCGCCGTTGGCGCCGATTACCAGGAGCCGGGTGCCGGCCTTGACCTGGCTGCGTTGCAGGGCGTCCCAGGCGGTGCTGTAGGGCACCCCGCAACTGGCGGCCTGGGCGAAGCTCAGGCTTTCCGGCTTGAGCGCGACGCCGGCGGCCGGCAGGGTCAGGAACTGCGCGTGGCTACCGTCGCGGAAGAATCCCGGCTCCCGCCCGGTGCCCCAGACCGCCTGGCCGAGCAGAGCCTTCGGTCCCTCCACCACCACCCCGGCGAAGTCGCGGCCCGGTACCCGGGGCAGGGTGGTATAGGGGAAGCGGCCGAGGACGTTCTTCACGTCGCTCGGATTCAGCCCGGCGGCGCGGATTTCCACCCGCACCTCATCGGCGGCGGGAAGCGGGTCGGGCATGTCCACCAGCTCGAGGGCGGCGAGGTCGCCGGTACGGTCGAATTGCAGTGCTTTCATCGGGGGCTCCGTGTCGTCGCGGCGATCAGTGCAGCCACTGCTGCAGCAGGTCGCGGCCAAGGGGGAAAAGCTGTTCGCCGAGCTGCATGCCAAGCAGGCCGACCAGGGCGATGGCGGGGGGCGCCGGCGAGCGGAAGTCGAGGACGGCGTAGAGCGCGCCGACCAGCAGGCCGATGCCGAGGGAGATCAGGTAGTTCATGGCGGCTGACAGGGACGGTGAACGATGGTGCCAGTCTAGTTGGCCGAAAAAACATCTATCGGCCAATAGCTATCGAATACCGGTCAAGGCTGGAACGGCTGGTGATGCTCGGCCCTGTACTCGGTGGGAGAGACGCCCAGCTCGCGGCGGAACATGTCGCTGAAGGCGCTCGGCGTATATCCCAGGGCATGGGCGATGCCTGCCACCGGACGGCCATCGATCAGTGCGGCGGCGGCGGTCGCCAGCTGCACCTGCCGCCGCCAGTCGGCAAAGCCCATGCCCAGGCTGCGCTGGAACAGGCGCGAGAGGGTCCGCACGCTGGCCCCGGCGTCTTCAGCCAGGCGCTCCAGGCCGATGTCCAGGGAGGGATTGGCCATCACCGCCTGGCACAGCGCGAGCAGGCGCCTGTCGGAGGCGTCCGGCAGCGGTACGCGGAGGCTGGAACGGCGCGCGCGGCCGAGTTCGAGCACGGCGAGATCGGCCAGCGCCCGATAGTAGTCGGGGTCGCTCTGCCGTTCCTGCTCCACCAGGCTGACGATCAGCTCGCGCAGCAGCGGGCCGACCACCAGCACCAGGGTGCGGTCCTCCAGGCCGCGGGAGAGTTCCGGGCTCAGGTAGATGTTGCGCATCTGCAACTCGGAGGCGACCCGCACCGCATGGCGCAGGCCCGGAGGCAACCAGACCGCCCGTTGCGGCGGGACCGGCAGGGCCTCGTCGGGCGTCTCCAGCCACATCATCCCGGACACCGCATAGAGCACCTGGCCCCAGGCGTGCTCGTGGGCATCGACGCGGTGCCCGGCAGGATAGCTGCGGGCAACGCCGCGCAGGGGCCGGCGGCTGTCGCTCAGGTCGGGTGGGGCGGGTCGTGCCATGGGAATGCCGTCGCGGAGGAAAGACGCAGGTTAACCGCTTGACGCCGATCATGCAGCGCCGGCTTTCAGCGCAGCCGTGACAGTGCTGCTGGCAGCTTTTCGCACCGCACTGTAAAGATAACTTTACGAAGACCGGGCGTTCGCCATGCATGCCGCCGGCGCGTAAGGAATAGTTGCCAGAAACCCTGCGCCAGGCCCTGTGCCGGGCCCTGCCGACGGCTTGTCCGCCGCGCCGCCACGGGGTGAGATGAAGGCATCTCCCATGTCGTCGGCCGCCTGGACCGGCGGCGGTCCATTCAACAAGAACAACGAGGAGGCCGGATGAACGCCGTGGCCAAGATCGAACAGCACAATCCCATCGGTACCGACGGATTCGAATTCGTCGAGTTCACCGCCCCCGACGCCAAGGGCATCGAGCAGCTGCGCCAGCTGTTCAACATGATGGGCTTCACCGAAACCGCCAAGCATCGTTCCAAGGAAGTTTTCCTGTTCCAGCAGAACGATATCAACATCGTGCTCAACGGCAGCCCAACCGGGCATGTCCATGAATTCGCCCTCAAGCACGGCCCGAGCGCCTGCGCCATGGCCTTCCGGGTGAAGAACGCTTCCCAGGCCGCCGCCTACGCCGAATCCCAGGGCGCCAAGCTGGTGGGCAGCCACGCCAACTTCGGCGAGCTGAACATCCCTTCCCTGGAAGGCATCGGCGGTTCGCTGCTGTATCTTGTCGACCGCTACGGCGACCGCAGCATCTATGACGTCGACTTCGAGTTCATCGAAGGCCGCAGCGCCAACGACAACTCGGTCGGCCTGACCTACATCGACCACCTGACCCACAACGTCAAGCGCGGCCAGATGGACGTCTGGTCCGGTTTCTACGAGCGCATCGCCAACTTCCGCGAGATTCGCTACTTCGACATCGAAGGCAAGCTCACCGGCCTGTTCTCCCGCGCCATGACCGCACCTTGCGGGAAGATCCGCATCCCGATCAACGAGTCGGCCGACGATACCTCGCAGATCGAGGAATTCATCCGCGAATACCATGGCGAAGGCATCCAGCACATCGCCCTGACCACCGACGACATCTATGCCACCGTGCGCAAGCTGCGCGACAACGGCGTGAAGTTCATGTCGACCCCGGACACCTACTACGAGAAGGTCGACACCCGCGTCGCCGGGCATGGCGAGCCGCTCGAGCAACTGCGCGAACTGAACCTGCTGATCGACGGCGCCCCGGGCGACGACGGCATCCTGCTGCAGATCTTCACCGACACGGTGATCGGCCCGATCTTCTTCGAGATCATCCAGCGCAAGGGCAACCAGGGCTTCGGCGAGGGCAATTTCAAGGCCCTGTTCGAGTCCATCGAGGAAGACCAGATTCGCCGCGGCGTGATCTGATCCCGCTGCCGCCAGCCTCTTCCGGGGCTGGCGGTTTTCCTTGCGCTCCGCGTTTCCGTTCCAGCGGCGTCGATCGCGCCAGCCTTGCCCGCACCGCCGAGCCACGAGCCTGGCGGCCCATTCACGTCACGTACAACAACAAACAGGTGACGCATGATCCGTGAGTCCTTCCTCCACCCAGCCGACCGCCCGCCGCCACGCGCCCCGCATGGCGCCCGCCGTGCGCCTGCCGCCTGAGCCGCACGGCCCCGTTTCGCCTCCGACAACAATAAATTTCCACTTGCGTGAGATAACTCAATGGACGGCCAACATCCGCATTCGGGCGAGCTCAAGCGCGGCCTGAAGAATCGTCACATCCAGTTGATCGCCCTCGGCGGCGCCATCGGCACCGGCCTGTTCCTCGGCTCGGCCGGGGTGCTCAAGTCGGCAGGCCCGTCGATGATCCTCGGCTACGCCATCGCCGGCTTCATCGCTTTCATGATCATGCGCCAGCTCGGCGAGATGATCGTCGAGGAGCCGGTCGCCGGCTCCTTCAGCCACTTCGCGCACAAGTACTGGGGCGGCTTCGCCGGCTTCCTCTCCGGCTGGAACTGCTGGGTGCTGTATATCCTGGTCGGGATGTCGGAACTGACCGCGGTCGGCAAGTACATCCACTACTGGTGGCCGGAGGTGCCGACCTGGGCCACGGCGGCGTTGTTCTTCGTCGTCGTCAACGCGATCAACCTGGCCAACGTCAAGGCCTTCGGCGAAGCCGAGTTCTGGTTCGCGATCATCAAGGTGGTGGCGATCATCGGCATGATCCTGCTCGGCTGCTACCTGCTGTTCAGCGGCAGCGGCGGTCCGCAGGCTTCGGTGAGCAACCTCTGGGCACACGGCGGTTTCTTCCCCAACGGAGTGAGCGGCCTGGTGATGGCCATGGCGATCATCATGTTCTCCTTCGGTGGCCTGGAAATGCTCGGCTTCACCGCGGCCGAGGCGGACAAGCCGAGGACGGTGATCCCGAAGGCGATCAACCAGGTGATCTATCGCATCCTGATCTTCTACATCGGCGCCCTGGTCGTGCTGCTCTCGCTGACGCCCTGGGACAGCCTGCTGCAGACCCTCAACGCTTCCGGCGATGCCTACAGCGGCAGCCCGTTCGTGCAGATCTTCTCGATGATCGGCAGCGGCACCGCCGCGCACCTGCTGAACTTCGTGGTGCTCACCGCCGCACTGTCGGTGTACAACAGCGGCACCTATTGCAACGGCCGCATGCTTCTCGGCCTGGCCGAGCAGGGCGATGCCCCGCGCGCGCTGGCCAGGGTCGACAAGCGCGGCGTACCGGTACGCGCCCTGGTGGTATCGGCGCTGGTGACCTTCCTCGCGGTGGTGGTGAACTATGTGATCCCGCACCAGGCGCTGGAGCTGCTGATGTCGCTGGTGGTGGCGGCGCTGGTGATCAACTGGGCGATGATCAGCATGGCGCACCTGAAGTTCCGCGCGCAGATGGACCGCCAGGGCACCCGCACGCACTTCCGCGCGTTCTGGTATCCGTACGGCAACTACCTGTGCATGGCCTTCGTGGTGTTCATCCTCGGCGTCATGTTGCTGATCCCCGGCATCCAGGTCTCGGTCTATGCCATCCCGGTCTGGCTGCTGGTGATGTGGGCCTGCTACCGACTCAAGGGAGCCCCGCGGCCGATGCCGGGCCTGCGGGTGAAGCCGGTCACCGAGTGATCGATGGGGCGCCGGCGCGCAGAGGAGAGGGGAGCGCTCCTTTGCGTGTCCCGGCGGCCCACAAGACTTTTTCTAGGGGCGCCTGTCGTTGACGCGGCAGGTGCCGAATTCCTACAGTGGCAGCGCCATTTTTTCTCGTTAGAGGGATTTCCATGAAAAAAGCGCTCTGGCTGCTTCTGGCTGCCGTTCCCGTGGTCCTGGTCGCCTGCGGCGGCAGCGACGACGACAAGCAGACCGCCCAGGTCGATTACCTGGCCCTGCCGGGGGATGCCAAGCTGGATACCCGCAGCGTCGACTACAAGTGCGAGAACGGTCGCAAGTTCACCGTGC
This sequence comes from Pseudomonas sp. 203-8, assembly GCF_020708595.1. NCBI lineage: Bacteria > Pseudomonadati > Pseudomonadota > Gammaproteobacteria > Pseudomonadales > Pseudomonadaceae > Pseudomonas > Pseudomonas sp. 203-8. The sequence goes on from NZ_JAJFDF010000014.1 coordinate 49,639, forward strand.
AGTACCTGAACAAGGGCGACAACAGCCTCGCCGTGGTGCCGGTCAGCGACAACTCGACGCTGGTCTTCAGCAATGTGATTTCCGCCTCCGGCGCCAAGTACGCCGCCGGCCAGTACATCTGGTGGACCAAGGGCGAGGAAGCCACCCTCTACGGCGACTGGAAGGGCGGCGAGCCCACCGACGGGGTCGCCTGCAAGGAGCGTTGAGTTCGACCTGGCGCCTTAGCCGAAATGAAGGAACCCGGCCGCGGCCGGGTTTCTTTTGGCCTGCTTTTCCGCTCGGCAAAGGGGTTATGCTGGCAGCCCGTTGGTCCACCGTGCCGCCCCATGCTGATCATCTCCAATGCCGTCCACCTGCCCGACCATGAGATCGAGCTGAATGCCATTCGCGCCCAGGGCGCCGGCGGGCAGAACGTCAACAAGGTCTCCAGCGCGGTGCACCTGCGCTTCGACATCCAGGCCTCGTCGTTGCCGCCGTTCTACAAGGAGCGTCTGCTGGCACTGAACGACCAGCGCATCAGCGGCGACGGCGTGGTGGTGATCAAGGCCCAGCAGTACCGGACCCAGGAGCAGAACCGCGAGGATGCCCTGGAGCGCCTGGCGGAGTTGATCCGCAGCGTGGCCAAGGTGCAGAAGGCGCGGCGCCCGACCAAGCCTACGCGCGGCTCGCAGAAGCGCCGGCTGGACGGCAAGGCCAAGCGCGGCGCGGTGAAGGCCGGGCGCGGCAAGGTGGATTTCTGAGCCGGCCGGTCTTCGCGACGGATCAGCGTACGGCCTGGGCCACCGGCTGGCCGAGGCCGCGCTCGCGGTCGCGTTGCAGGCGATAGGCCTTGGCCGCGGCCGGGATCGCAGTGACCTGGCCGGTTTCCAGCCAGCGTCGCAGGCGCGTGGCGTCGGCGAAGTGGGTGTACTTGCCGAAGGCGTCCAGCACCACCAGGTTGACCGGATTGCGGTTGATCGTGGTGCGCATCACCAGGCAGTGGCCTGCCTCGTTGGTGAAGCCGGTCTTGGTCAACTGGATGTTCCAGGTCTTGTTGTTGATCAGGTGGTTGGTGTTGCGGAAGCCCAGGGTGTAGTTGGGGTGGCGGAAGGCCACGGTCTTCTCCGGAGTGGTGCTCCACTGACTGAGCAGCGGATATTGCCGGCTGGCCACCAGCAGGCGGGTGAGGTCGCGAGCGGTGGAGACGTTGTGCAGCGACAGCCCGGTCGGCTCGACGTAGCGGGTGTTCTTCATTCCCAGGGCGTGGGCCTTGGCGTTCATCGCCTTGACGAAGGCGTTCTTGCCGCCCGGATAGTTCTGCGCGAGGCTGGCGGCGGCGCGGTTCTCCGAGGACATCAGGGCGAGCAGGAGCATGTCCCGGCGGCTGATCTGGCTGCCGACCCGCACCCGGGAAAACACCCCGCGCATTTCGCTGGTCTCGCTGATGGCGATCGGCAGTACCTCGTCCAGCGGCAGTTTCGAGTCGAGCACGACCATGGCGGTCATCAGCTTGGTGATCGAGGCGATCGGCACCACCAGGTCGGGGTTGCGCGAGTAGAGTACCTTGCCGGTGTTCTGGTCGGTAACCAGCGCGCTGCCCGACGCCAGCTCCTGTTGCAGCGGCAGCCCGGCCTTGGGCGGCGGGGAGGCGGATACCGCGGTGGCAACGCTGAGGGACAGGAACAGGGTGACCAGTGACAGGAGACGGTTTCTCACGTGCGTTGCTCACTAAGACGAGAAAGTGGGGCCGTGGGGCGCAGTGTGAACTGGTGCCCATAATTGAGCATTTTATGCTCTTTTGTAGGAAAAGCACGTAGGGCTTTGAAAGTGCTGACTTATGGTTGGCCCGGTTCGGAGAGGTTCGGCGGATAACGCCTGTGGCGGTATTCGCCCTACGCCCACAAGGTCGTGGTGCGGTAGGGCGAATAACCGCAACGCGGTTATCCGCCGCCTCGGCGGGAGTGCGCGGCATTCGCTGGGGCGAAAAAAAGCCGGCCATCACAGCCGGCTCAGGGTAACCGTGAGGGTTCAGTCCGCGCAGACCTGGGCGATGGCTTGCGCCAGGCGGTCGAGGCGGCGCGCGTCGAGACCGGCGACGTTGGCCCGGCCGCTGGAGACCAGGTAAACGGCGTGCTCGTCGCGCAGCCGAGCGACCTGCTGCGGGCTCAGTCCGGTATAGGAAAACATCCCGCGTTGCGCGCCGACATGGGCGAAGCGCTCGGCCAGGCCGTGCGGCGCCAGGGCTTCGACCAGGCCGATGCGCAGGCTGGCGATGCGCGAGCGCATGCCTTCGACCTCTTCCTGCCAGAGTCCCTTCAACTCGCTGTCGCCGAGGATCGCCGCGACCACCTCGGCGCCATGCGCCGGCGGGGTCGACCAGAGGTTGCGGGCGAGGAAGGCCAGTTGGCTACGCAGGTCGGTGAGCTTCTCGGCGTTCTGCGCGCAGACGATCAGCGCACCGACGCGGTCGCGGTACAGGCCGAAGTTCTTCGAGCAGGAACTGGTGACCAGCACCTCCGGCAGTTCGCCGGCGAACAGGCGTACCGCCCAGGCGTCTTCCTCGAGACCGTCGCCGAAGCCCTGGTAGGCGAAGTCGATCAGCGGCAGCAGCTCGCGGCGACGCACCACGTCGAGCACCCTGCGCCAGTCGTCGTGGCTCAGGTCGAAACCGGTCGGGTTGTGGCAGCAGGCATGCAGCAGCACCACGTCTCCCTGGGGAATGCGCTCCAGGCCAGCAAGCATCGCCTCGACATCCAGGCGGTTGTCGGCGCTGACGTAGGGGTAGTGGGAAACCTTCAGGCCGGCGGCGGCGAACAGGGTCTCGTGGATCGGCCAGGTCGGGTCGCTCAGCCAGATGCCGCGGCCGGGCAGGCAATGGGCGATGAAGTCGCCGGCCAGGCGCAAGGCGCCGGTGCCGCCGGGCGTCTGGGTGGCGTCGGCGCGTTGCTCCAGCAACAGCGGCGAGGCGGCGCCGAGCGCCAGTTCCGCCAGGCGCGCGGCGAACAGCGCATCGCCGTGGCCGCCGACGTAGCTCTTGGTGGTTTCCTGCTCGACCAGGCGCTGCTCGGCGAGTTTCACCGAGCGCAGGATCGGGGTCAGGCCCTGGGCATCCTTGTAGACACCGACGCCGAGGTCCAGCTTGTCCGCGCGCGGATCGTTGCGGTAGGCGTCGAGCAGGCCCAGGATCGGGTCGCCCGGTACGCGGGCGACCTTGGCGAAATGACTCATTTGCGCCCCTCGGCGGTTTTCGCTACCTCATCGGTGCGCGCCGCCATGATGAAATCGTTGCGGTGCAGGCCCTTGATCGAGTGGCTCCACCAGGTCACGGTGACTTTGCCCCACTCGGTCAGCAGGCCCGGATGGTGGCCTTCGGCCTCGGATATCTCGCCGACGGCATTGGTGAAGGCCAGGGCATGCTTGAAGTTCTTGAACAGGTAGACCTTCTCTAGCTGCATGATGCCGTCGCGGACTTCGATGTTCCAATCCGGGATCTGCCGCAGCAGCACGGGCAGTTCTTCGTCGCTGACGTGCGGGGCGTCGGCGCGGCAGGCTTCGCAATGGGCTTGGGTGAGTGCGGTCATGGTGGGAGTCCTTGGTTGTCGCATGTGGGAGCGGCGGACGGGCCGTGCCCGTCCACCATAGTACAAGGCCGCCGCGGGGTCAGCCGCGGCGGCGGCGTTTCTCGTCAGGCCGCCTGCTTGGGCGGGAACAGCGGCGCGTGCAGGCCCAGGCGCATGGCCTCGTGGACCAGCGCCATGATGTCTTCCTGGGCCAGTTGGAACAGGCGCTTGAGGTCGGGCAGGACGAAATAGAGCGGTTGCAGGATGTCGATGCGGTAGGGCGTGCGCATCGCCTCCAGCGGATTGAAGGCCTGGTGCAGCGGCTCGTCGGAGAGGCTGTAGACGGTCTCCTTCGGCGAGGAGAGGATGCCGCCGCCGTAGATGCGCTTGCCCTGGTCGGTCTCGACCAGGCCGAACTCGATGGTCATCCAGTACAGGCGGGCGAGGAACACGCGTTCCTCCTTGCTCGCCTTGAGGCCGAGCTTGCCGTAGGTATGGGTGAACTCGGCGAACCAGGGGTTGGTCAGCAGTGGGCAGTGGCCGAAGATCTCGTGGAAGATGTCCGGCTCCTGCAGGTAGTCCAGTTCTTCCGGGGTGCGGATGAAGGTGGCGACGGGGAATTGCTGGCTGGCCAGCAGTTCGAAGAAGGTCTGGAACGGAATCAGCGCCGGAACCCGCGCCACGCGCCAGCCGGTGGTGGCCTGGAGAACCCTGTTGATCTCGTCGAGCTGGGGGATTCGGTCGTGGGGCAGGCCGAGCTGTTCGATGCCGTCGAGGTATTCCTGACAGGCGCGGCCTTCGATCACCTTCAGTTGCCGGGTGATCAGGGTATTCCAGACCTGGTGCTCGGTTTCCGGATAGTGGATGAAACCGTTGTCGTCGGGCTGGCGGGCCACGTACTGCGTCGTTTTCATACGGACTCCATGAGCGGCTTGTGGCCGCGGGGTCTTTGTTGTTGTCGTTGCCTTATCGATACCGCGTCGGGACGGTCCGTGCAGCCCCGGATAGGGACCGGGCAACGGGGAGGAATCGGCGTTTTCGTAAAGTTTTCCTTACGAATTGGCCTGGGTCGCCTGTTCATTGGGTCAGGCATTGTTGCTGGTGAGTCTAACTGTCACATATTCTTGACGGAAATTTCCGGCCGGGAGTTAAAAAACCGGCCGCGAGCCCATCAGAACGACAACACCGGGCCACGCCATGCGTATCAAAGTGCACTGCCAGAACCGTGTAGGCATCCTCCGCGACATCCTCAACCTGCTGGTCGACTACGGCATCAACGTCAATCGCGGCGAAGTCGGCGGCGACCAGGGCAACGCCATCTACCTGCTCTGTCCGAACATGATCAACCTCCAGTTGCAGTCGTTGCGGCCCAAGCTGGAGGCGGTGCCGGGGGTCTTCGGGGTCAAGCGCGTCGGCCTGATGCCCAGCGAGCGCCGGCACCTGGAACTCAACGCGCTGCTCGCCGCCCTGGACTTCCCGGTGCTCTCGGTGGACATGGGCGGGCAGATCGTCGCCGCCAACCGTGCCGCCGCGCAGTTGCTCGGCGTGCGCGTCGACGAGGTGCCGGGGATTCCGCTGTCGCGCTATGTGGAGGACCTCGACCTGCCCGAACTGGTGCGCGCCAACAAGGCGCGGATCAACGGGCTGCGGGTGAAGGTGAAGGGCGACGTGTTCCTCGCCGACATCGCGCCGCTGCAATCCGAGCACGACGAGAGCGAGGCGCTGGCTGGAGCGGTGCTGACCCTGCATCGCGCGGATCGCGTCGGCGAGCGCATCTACCATGTGCGCAAGCAGGAGCTGCGTGGCTTCGACAGTATCTTCCAGAGTTCGCGGGTAATGGCCGCGGTGGTCCGCGAGGCGCGGCGCATGGCGCCGCTGGACGCGCCGCTGCTGATCGAGGGCGAGACCGGCACCGGCAAGGAGCTGCTGGCGCGCGCCTGCCACCTGGCCAGCCCGCGCGGGCAGTCGCCGTTCATGGCGTTGAACTGCGCCGGCCTGCCGGAATCCATGGCCGAGACCGAGCTGTTCGGCTATGGTCCGGGAGCCTTCGAGGGCGCCCGCCCGGAGGGCAAGCTCGGCCTGCTGGAGCTTACCGCCGGCGGCACGCTGTTCCTCGACGGCGTCGGCGAGATGAGCCCGCGCCTGCAGGCCAAGCTGTTGCGCTTCCTGCAGGACGGCTGTTTCCGCCGGGTCGGCAGCGACGAGGAGGTGTACCTGGACGTGCGGGTGATCTGCGCCACCCAGGTAGACCTGTCCGAACTCTGCGCCAAGGGCGAATTCCGCCAGGACCTCTATCACCGTCTCAATGTGCTCTCGCTGCACATCCCGCCGCTGCGCGAGTGCCTGGATGGCCTGGCGCCGCTCGCCGAGCATTTCCTCGACCAGGCCAGCCGGCAGATCGGCTGCGGCCTGCCGAAGCTTTCCGCGCAGGCGCTGGAACGTCTCGAACGCTACCACTGGCCGGGCAACGTGCGGCAATTGGAAAACGTGCTGTTCCAGGCGGTTTCGCTGTGCGAAGGGGGAACGGTCAAGGCCGAGCACATCCGCCTGCCGGACTACGGCGCGCCGCAGCCGCTGGGGGATTTTTCCCTGGAAGGAGACCTCGACGCCATCGTCGGGCGCTTCGAGAAGGCGGTGCTGGAGCGCCTGTTCCGCGAACATCCGAGCAGCCGCCAGTTGGGCAAGCGCCTCGGCGTTTCGCATACCACGGCGGCGAACAAGCTGCGCCAGCATGGCGTGGGGCAAGGCGAGGGCTGAGCGGCATGCTTGCCGGTTTGTTGCAGGCTGGGAAAGAAACGGTGGAGGCGTCGGCCCTTGTGAAAGGGCGGCAGCACGATGAGGCGTGGGGAAGACGGCCAGGATGTTCGCCGAGGGGCGGGATTGTCGCCGCCGAGTACACAATGATCGCGCCGGATGGGCGAGCTGCCCCTCGTGGCGCGATCCTTCGGAGGTCGACCCGGAGGTCGAGCAGAGTTTAGCCGCCAGTGCAGCCGTTGCCCCAGACCTGATATTCGACGGTATGTTTCTGGCCGTTCGAATCTTCGTAGGTCATGCGTGCGGGAACGATGCCGCAGGCATTGGAAGTGTCGGTTGAAGATATAACGCGAGCCACATCCAGTTGCATGCCATAGGCATATTCTTCAACAGCGTTTTCCTGCTGGCTGGCAGGTTGATCCTGGGCGCCAGCCGCCATCACCAGCGGCGAGCAGGCGAACAGGGCCATCAGGGCGAAAGCCTTCATTACTATTTACCTGAGTAGTTTCTGAGTGGGTACGATCTGCCGTCGGAAGACAGGCGGACAGGTCACCGGGGCAACTCGATAAACAAGGCTGGGTAAGTAAGTCTGCAATCAAGTTGCGGAGTCGAAGTTCAACGGGAGTTAACTTCGGCTGTTGGGTTTATTGTAAGTTGGGATAGGCTGCGACATATAGACTCAGTCAAGACAAGAACCTTGTACGGATCGGTAACAATATCCCTGTGGCCTTCTGCGCCGCGGCTTTGCGACCGGCTCACGGGTTTCTTTCCTGGCCCAGGGGCGATTGCGGGTCGAGCAGGGCGCTGCGAATGAAGTGCAGGTAGCTGAGCACCCGTCGCAGCGGCGAGGTATCGAACTGCGGTGCGCGCGGCTCCGGCGCCGCCCGTACCGCCATGATCGCCTGGTTCACCGCGTGCAGGGCGCGCTGGCGGTTGCTCGGCCCGGGTTGCAGGAACAGCCGGATCAGCGCCCGGCCCATCAGGCGGATCGCCCGGCGCCAGGCGGTGCGTTCGGCGTAGCAGGGCTCCTGGGGCAGGCGTTGCTGTTCGAGGCGCAGCTCGATGATCGCCTGGCCGACCTCCAGCACCAGGAACATCCAGCCCAGCAACCGGCGTTGCACGTCCGGGCGGCCGGCGGAGAAGGTGTAGGCCTGGTTCAGCAGGTCGCGGGTGCCGCTTTCGAAACCGGAGACCAGGCCCTTGCTCTTGCCGCTGATGGCGAACACCACCCGCTCGCGCAGGTCGTGCTCCAGGCGCTTCCACATCCACGGCCGGTTCGGCGGCAGGATCACCATGGCGGCGACCGTGGCGAGGACCATCGACAAGAGTAGTGCCAGGTATTCGTTGAAGAAGGCCAGGGCGTCGTAGCGCGCCATGTTGGCCGGCAGCGAGGCGAAGCAGAACCACACCAGTAGGCCGACGCCGTAGCCGTTCCACTGCGGCCGCCAGAGCAGCAGGGCGCCGACCGCGAAGACCGGCAGCAGGCAGCAGAGCAGCATCGGGAAACCGTCCACGTGGGGTAGCAGGTAGAGCAGCACGAACAGCCCGGTGCAGGCCCCGGCGAGGGTCCCGAGGGTGAGTTGCAGCGACAACCGGCCGGGATTCGGCGAGGTCGAGGAGAGCGCCGAGATCAGTACCGCGGTGAGGGCGAAGGTGCCGCCGTGGGGCCAGGAGGTCTGGATCCAGAACGTGCCGAGCAGGCCGATCATCAGCGCGCTGCGCGCTCCGGCGACCAGCGCGGCGACCGGGTTGGCGCGGGCGACGAAGCTTTCCTTCCATTGCTCGCGGGCATGGTGGTGTTCGGCCAGGGAAGCGTGGGTCAGGGCGTAGTTGTGCAGGTCGTCGGTGAAACGGAAGGCCAGTTCGGCAGCGGTGTTGAAATCCAGCAGGTCGTTCTCGCCGGGGCGCTGCTCCACCAGGCGCTGGCGGGCCTGGCGGATGTTCTGCATCAGTTCCGGCTTGTAGGCCTCGATGCGTTCGGCCAGGCGCGCGGCGTCGGCGTCGGTGGGCGTCCGTTCGCGAATCGGCGCGAGCAGCCCGGCAAGCTCCGCCAGGCAGGGCGCCAGGACCTCCAGGACATTCTGCGCCCCGCGCCCGCGCAGGCGTTCGAGCAGGCGGTGGAGGCCGTGGAAGCGACTGGTCATGACCATGAATTCGTTGTTCAGGCGAATCAGCCGGCCGCTGCGCAGGCGCATGTGCGGATCTTCGAAAGTAGTGGCGCTGCGCAGGTTTTCCAGGCCCACGGACTGGGCGACGAAGCGCGCGCTGAGCTCGCCGAAGCGCTCGCCGTCGAGGCTGCCCTGCAGGCCTTCGGCGGCGAACCCGGCGAAGTCGCGGAAGCGCCCGTAGAGTGTGTTGCGCAGGGCGGCGCCGCTGGTCTGCGGCAGGAAGATGGCGCTGACGGTACCGGTGCAGAGGATGCCCAGGGATATTTCCAGGACCCGCCACAGCGCCGCCATGAAGGCGCCTTCCGGGTGCGCGGTGGCTGGAATCCCGATCATGGTCGCGGTGTAGCCGGCGAGTACGCAGGCGTAGCCGCGGAAATCGCGGTAGCGCGCGGCGCCGGCGGTGCACAGGCCGACCCAGAGCGCCAGGCAGGCGAGGAACAGCACGCGCTCCTGGGCGAACAGGGCGATCAGAGTGACCATCACGCTGAGGCCGATCAGGGTTCCGACGATGCGGTAGAAGCTCTTGGCCAGGACCTGCCCGCTCTGCGTCTGCATGACGATGAAGACCGTCACCAGCACCGTGCTCGGCTGCGGCAGTTCCAGGCGATAGGCCAGCCACAGGGCGAGGCTGGCGGTGAGCAGGGCCTTGAACACGAAGACCCAGGCGACGCCGTCGCTACGCGCCCATTCGAGCAGGGCGCGGCGCAATTCGTCGGGGCTGGGAAAGAACGCGAGGGGAGCCGGTGGAACCAGGGGGAGACCTTTCCGGGTGGCGCGGGGCACTGCTGCGAATCCTGAACGACGGCGAGGGGAGGCCGAAACGGCTGGGAATTCTAGGAGCGCCCGCGCTTGCGGATAAGAGCTCGGATAGGTGAAAAATTTTTGTCACAAAAGGCAATAATAGGTGGGTTGACTCGTGACAGAATCTGCGCCGCCTTGGGGTGTCCTCCGGGTTGCGTGGAAAAGAGACGCGCCATAAGCGTCAGAGCCTAGAGGGCCGTGATGGATATCCTGTTCAATATGCGCGCGTTCGTCAGCGTCGCGGAGACCGGCAGTTTCACTGCCGCCGCCCAGCGCCTGGACCTGACGACCGCCTATGTCTCCCGTGCGGTGGCCAAGCTGGAGGCCCACCTGCAGACCCGCCTGCTGCATCGCACCACCCGGCGCATCGCGCTGACCGAAGCCGGGCAGCGCTACCTGATGCGCGCCCAGCAGATACTCGCCTACATCGAGGAGGCCGAGGCCGAGGCGGGCGACGCCCATGCGCGGCCGTCGGGCACGCTGAAGGTCCACGCGATGACCGGCATCGGCCAGCACTACCTGATCAAGGCCATCTCGCAATATTGCGAGACCTACCCGGAGGTTGGCTTCGACCTGACCCTGGCCAACCGGATCACCGACATTCTCGACGAGGGCTACGACATTTCCGTGGTGATCGCCCCCGAGCTGCCGGACTCCGGTTTCGTCTCCAAGTGCATCGGCCAGACCTACAGCATCCTCTGCGCCTCGCCGGGCTACATTGCCGCGCACGGCTTCCCCAAGCTGCCGGCGGAGCTGTCCGCGCACCGTTGCCTGCGCCTGGTGAACTCGGTGATGTCGCTGGACCGCTGGCTGTTCGACGGTCCCGACGGCCAGGAACTGGCCTGCATCAACCAGACGCATTTCCAGGTCAACACCGCCGACGCCATGACCGAGGCGGTGGTCTCCGGCATGGGTATCGGCGCGCTGCCGGTGTACGCGGCGGTCAACGGCCTGAAGGACGGCAGCCTGGTGCGGGTGTTGCCGCGCTATAGCCTGTTCCATCTCAACGTCTACGCCCTCTACCCCTCGCGGCAGTACCTGGATGCGAAGATCCGCACCTGGGTCGAGTTCCTCCGCGAGCACATGCCGGCGATGCTCGCCGCGGACGAGCGCAGCCTGGCGGAGAGCGGTGGGTTGGCGAACTGAGCGGGAGTGGTGGGCGGCGCCCTTCGCGACGATCGCACCCCGGCTTGTCGGGAGTCGTAGGGCGGATAACCGCCTGGCGGTTGTCCGCCGATTCTCCGGAGCCCCGCGGACAACGCCAGGGGCGTTATCCGCCCTACAGGCTGTCTCCCACCCTCTGCAACTCCTCGATCAACGCCCGCAGGCAACTCGGCAGTGCTTCCAGGTCGCGTACCAGCAGGCTGCGCTCGCGGATCGCCCAGGGCTCGTCGAGTTCGATGGTCGCCAGCTTCATCGTCCGGCTGTGGCGGCGCGCGGCGGACTGCGGGATCACGCCGATGCCGACGCCGCCCTCGATCATCCGGCAGATCGCCTCGAAGCTGGAGACCTGGATGCGCAGCGATAGCTGCTCGCCCATCTGCTCCACCCGTTCGTACAGAAAGGCGTGCAGGGTGGTGCCCTCGGGCAGGCCGATATGCTGGAACTGCAGGGTGTCGCGCAGGCGTACCCTGGCCTGTCCGGCCAGCGGATGGCCCTGGGGCACCGCCATCACCAGGCGGTCGGTGCTGAAATGCAGGACCTGCAGGCCACTGGCCGCCACCGGCCCGGCGATGATGCCGAGGTCGGTGGAGCCGTCCAGCACGCCGCGGACAATGTCGCGGCTGAGGCGTTCCTGCAGGTCGACGGTGACCCCGGGACGAGCGGCGAGGAAGCCGGCGAGGATTTCCGGAAGGAATTCGGTGACCGCGGTGGTATTGGCGAAGATGCGGATATGCCCGGCGGCGTCGCTGCCGTACTCGGTGAACTCGCTCTTCAGGTATTCCACCTGGCGCATGATCAGCCGCGCGTGCTGTAGCAGGCGCTGGCCCGCCGGGGTCAGTTCGACGCCGCGGCTGTCGCGATACAGCAGGCGGCTGCCAAGCTGGCCTTCGAGCGCCTTGACCCGCGCGCTGGCGGCGGCCGGGGAAAGGAAGGCGCGGCGCGCGCCCTGGGTCAGGCTGGGCGACTCGGCGATATGGATGAACAGGCGCAGGTCGGCGAGATCGAAATGCATGGGCACTCCATGGCGTTCGGCAAATCCGAACGCGCCATTGCGTAATTGCAAATTCTCAAAACGCTAGCATCCTATCATTCTCCTCCCATCACCCCCTAGGTCATGGGAAGCCACGCATGAGTGAGTCCGCTTTCGCCCCCTGGATCGGTCGCCAGGAAGAAACCCACGATCAATTGAGCCGCAACCTGGTCAAGCGCATCGCCGCCACCTTCGGCGAGCCGACCCCGGCCCACGGCGAAGCGCTGCCGCCGCTCTGGCACTGGGCGTTCTTCCAGGACCCGGTGGAGGCCGCCGGCCTCGGCGTCGACGGCCACCCGGCGCGCGGCGGTTTCCTGCCGCCGGCGGACGATCGCAACCGCATGTGGGCCGGCGGGCGCCTGGAGTTCCACCAGCCGCTGCGGGTCGGCGGCGAGGCCAGCCGCACCTCGACCATCCTCCGGGTCGAGGAGAAGCACGGTCGCAGCGGCGCGCTGCTGTTCGTCACCCTGCGCCACGACTACCGCCAGGACGGCCAACTGGCGCTGAGCGAAGAGCACGACATCGTCTACCGCGAACCGACCCCGCCCAAGCTCGGCGGTACCGAGGCCTTGCCCGAGGGCGACTGGCGCGAGGCGCTGGAGCCCGATCCGGTGTTGCTGTTCCGCTACTCGGCGGTGACTTTCAACGGCCACCGCATTCACTACGACTGGCCCTATGTCACCGATGCCGAAGGCTATCCGGGCCTGGTGGTGCACGGTCCGCTGATCGCCACCCTGGCCCTGCGCGCGTTCTGCCGGGCCAATCCGCAGGCGCGCCTGCGTCGCTTCGCCTATCGCGGCCTGCGCCCGCTGATCTGTCCCGAACCGTTCGAGGTCGGCGGCCGCCTGCTCGCTGCCGGCAAGGCCGAGGTATGGGTCGGCAATGGCGCCGGCCTGGCCCAGCGCGGCGACGTGGAATTCGACTGAAAGGGCCCCAGCGCCCATCCAACGACAAGAATCGAGGAGTCACCGATGAATCCGAACAGCGAAGAGCTGAACGCGATCCGCGAGGGCGTACGTGCCCTCTGCGCCGAATTCGACGCCGCCTACTGGCGCCGCATCGATGAGCAGCGCGGTTTTCCCGAGGCCTTCGTCAAGGCCCTGACCGACGCCGGCTGGCTCTCGGCGATGATCCCGGAGGAGTACGGCGGTTCCGGTCTGGGCCTGGCCGAGGCCTCGGTGATCCTGGAGGAAGTCAACCGCTGCGGCGGCAACTCCGGCACCGTGCACGGGCAGATGTACAACATGTTCACGTTGCTGCGTAACGGCAGCGAGGCGCAGAAGCGCTTCTACCTGCCGAAGCTGGCCAGCGGCGAGCTGCGCCTGCAATCGATGGGGGTGACCGAGCCGACCACCGGCACCGATACCACCAAGATCAAGACCACCGCCGTGCGCAAGGGCGACCGCTATGTGATCAACGGGCAGAAGGTGTGGATCTCGCGGATCCAGCACTCCGACCTGATGATCCTGCTGGCGCGCACCACGCCGCTGGCCGAGGTGAAGCGCAAGTCCGAAGGCATGTCGATCTTTCTCGTCGACCTGCGCGAGGCCATCGGCAAGGGCCTGACCGTGCAGCCGATCGCCAACATGGTCAACCACGAGACCAACGAGCTGTTCTTCGACAACCTGGAGATCCCCGCCGATAGCCTGATCGGCGAGGAAGGCAAGGGCTTCCGCTACATCCTCGACGGCCTCAATGCCGAGCGCACCCTGATCGCCGCCGAATGCATCGGCGACGGCCGCTGGTTCATCGACAAGGCCAGCCACTATGCCCGCGACCGCGTGGTCTTCGGCCGGCCGATAGGGCAGAACCAGGGCGTGCAGTTCCCCATCGCCGAGGCGCACATCGAAGTGGAGGCCGCCGACCTGATGCGCTGGCGCGCCTGCCAGGAGTACGACGCCGGGCTCAACGCCGGGGCCAGCGCGAACATGGCCAAGTACCTGGCGGCGAAAGCTTCCTGGGAGGCGGCCAACGCCTGCCTGCAGACCCACGGCGGCTTCGGCTTCGCCTGCGAGTACGACGTCGAGCGCAAGTTCCGCGAGACCCGCCTGTACCAGGTGGCGCCGATCTCCACCAACCTGATCCTGTCCTACGTGGCCGAGCACCTGCTCGAACTGCCGCGCTCGTTCTGAAGCGGGAGCCACCCATGCAGATCGACCATCTCGACCACCTGGTGCTCACCGTCCGCGACATCGACGCCAGCATCGATTTCTACACCCGCGTGCTGGGCATGCGCGCCGTTACCTTCGGCGCGGGTCGCAAGGCCCTCGCCTTCGGTGCGCAGAAGATCAACCTGCACCAGGCCGGGGGCGAATTCGAACCCAAGGCCGAGCGACCTACGCCAGGGTCCGCCGACCTCTGTTTCATCGTCGCCACGCCACTCGAGGCGGTGGCCGAGCAACTGCGCCAGCAGGCCGTGGAAATCCTCGAGGGCCCGGTGCAGCGCACCGGCGCCGGCGGGCCGATCCTCTCGCTGTACCTGCGCGACCCCGACCTGAACCTGATCGAACTGAGCAACCCGCTGTAGGCCGTGTGCCTCGGGACAACTACAAGAGAGCGTTGGTCATGACCGACTACACCCAGCAACTCGCCGGCTTTCTCGCCGGCCTGCGCTACCAGGACCTGCCGCCGGCGGTGTTGGCGCGGATGGAAGAATTGTTCCTCGACTGGCTCGGCTCGGCGCTGGCCGGCAAGGGCCAGCATCCGATCCCATTGTTCGAGCGCTACGCCGAACGCATGGGCCCGGCCGATGGTAGCGCGCAGATCCTGCCCAGCCGGCGGCGCAGCTCGCCGTATTTCGCCGCCCTGGTGAACGGCGCGGCTTCCCACGTGGTGGAGCAGGACGACCTGCACAACAGCTCGGTGCTGCACCCCGCGGCGGTGGTCTTCCCTGCTGCCCTGGCCGCGGCCCAGGACCTCGGCCGCAGCGGCGCCGAGCTGATCCTCGCGGCGGTGGCCGGCTACGAGGCCGGCATCCGCATCGGCGAATTCCTCGGCCGTTCCCACTACCGGGTGTTCCATACCACTGCCACGGTCGGCACCCTCGCCGCGGCAGTGGCGGTGGGCAAGCTGATGGACTTCGACCGCGAGCGCTTCGTCGACCTGTTCGGCAGCGCCGGAACCCAGGCCGCCGGGCTCTGGGAGTTCCTCCGCGACGCCGCCGATTCCAAGCAGTTGCATACCGCCAAGGCCGCCGCCGACGGGCTGCTCGCCGCCTATCTCACCGCCGACGGCCTGAGCGGCGCGCGACACATCCTCGAAGGCGAGCAGGGGATGGCCGCCGGGATGTCCAGCGACGCCGACCCCGAGCGCCTGGTGGATCGCCTCGGCAGCCGCTGGGCGTTGCTGGAAACCTCGTTCAAGTTCCACGCCTCGTGCCGCCATACCCATCCCGCGGCCGACGCGCTGCTGGCGCTGATGCAGCGCGAAGGGCTCGATCACTCGCAGATCGCCGCGGTCACCGCGCGGGTCCACCAGGGCGCCATCGACGTGCTCGGCCGGGTGGTCGAGCCGCAGACCGTGCACCAGGCGAAGTTCTCCATGGGCACCGTGCTGGGCCTGATCGCCGTGTACGGCAAGGCCGGCCTCGGCGAGTTCCATCGGCATGCGCTGAGCGACCCGCGGGTCGCAGCGTTCCGCGAGCGGGTCGAGATGCGCCTGGACCCGGAGGTCGACGCCGCCTATCCGCAGCGCTGGCTCGGGCGGGTCGAAGTACTGGATCGCGAAGGGCGGCGCC
This sequence comes from Pseudomonas sp. 203-8, assembly GCF_020708595.1. Classification (NCBI taxonomy): domain Bacteria; kingdom Pseudomonadati; phylum Pseudomonadota; class Gammaproteobacteria; order Pseudomonadales; family Pseudomonadaceae; genus Pseudomonas; species Pseudomonas sp. 203-8. Next base: position 64,831 of record NZ_JAJFDF010000014.1, read on the forward strand.
ATACCGCCGCCATCGACGAACCCAAGGGCGATCCCGGCAATACCCTCAGCCGCGACGAGCTGGCCGACAAGTTCCGCCGCCTGCTGGCGTTTTCCGGCGCGGCCACCGGCGCCGAGGCGGAGATCCTTATCCAGCGCGCCTGGGGCCTGCGTCAGGCGCCTTCCGTAACGCCCCTGATCTGATCAACCGAACCAGCCGCACCTCGTCTTCGACGGACGAGGGCAGGGAGTCCGACCCATGACGCAATCCCACCAGCCGCGCCCGCTTGACGGCATCACCGTGGTCAGCCTGGAGCACGCCATCGCCGCGCCCTTCTGCACCCGCCAACTGGCCGATCTCGGCGCGCGGGTGATCAAGATCGAACGCCCCGGCGTCGGCGATTTCGCCCGCGGTTACGACGAGCGGGTCAACGGCCTGTCGTCGCACTTCGTCTGGACCAATCGTTCCAAGCAGAGCCTCAGCCTCGACCTCAAGCAGGCCGAGGCGCTGCCGTTGCTGGAGAAGCTGCTGGCCGGCGCCGACGTGCTGGTGCAGAACCTCGCGCCGGGCGCCGCCGCGCGCCTGGGCCTGTCCTACGAGGCGTTGCGCGAGCGCTTCCCGCGACTGATCGTCTGCGATATCTCCGGCTACGGCGAAGGCGGTCCCTACGAGAAGAAGAAGGCCTACGACCTGCTGATCCAGAGCGAGGGCGGCTTCCTTTCGGTGACCGGCGGCGCCGGGCCGAACGAGATGGCCAAGGCCGGCTGTTCGATCGCCGATATCGCCGCCGGCATGTACGCCTACAGCAGCATCCTTTCGGCCCTGCTGCTGCGCGAGCGCACCGGCGAGGGCAGCCGCATCGACGTGTCGATGCTGGAGAGCCTGGTGGAGTGGATGGGCTACCCGATGTACTACGCCTACCAGGACGCGCCGCCTCCGCCGCGCGCCGGCGCTTCGCACTCGACCATCTACCCCTATGGGCCATTCCCCGCCGGCGACGGCGGCACAGTGATGCTCGGCCTGCAGAACGAGCGCGAGTGGCGGGCCTTCTGCGACAAGGTCCTGCGCCGCCCGGAGCTGGCCGACGACGAACGCTTCTCGGCGAACTTCAAGCGCTCGGCCAACCGCGAAGAGCTGCGTGCGCTGATCGTCGAAGCCTTCGCCGCCTTGCCGGCCGCCGAGGTGGTGGCGCGCCTGGAACAGGCGCAGATCGCCAACGCCCACGTCAACGACATGGCCGGGGTCTGGGCGCACCCGCAGTTACAGGCGCGGCAACGCTGGACCTCCATCGACAGCCCGGCCGGGCGCCTGCCGGCGTTGTTGCCGCCGGCCAGCAGCAGCGCCTTCGTTCCGCGCATGGATGCGGTGCCGGCGCTGGGCGGCGACAGCGACGCGCTGCTTGCCGAACTGGGCTGTACCGCGGCCGATATCCAGCGCCTGCGCGCGACCGGAACGGTATGAGGAGGCGGACATGAACCGACAGATCGTGCGCAGCGCGCTGTTCGTCCCGGCGACCCGCCCGGAGCGGATCCCCAAGGCCCTTGCCAGCGGCGCCGACCGGGTCATCGTCGACCTCGAGGATGCGGTGGAGGAGGGGCTGAAGGTCGAGGCGCGGGCCAATCTCCGGCGTTTCCTCGTCGATACGCCGGAAGCCCGGGTGCTGGTGCGGATCAACGCGGCGGAGCATCCCGGGCATGCCGACGACCTGGCGCTGTGCCGCGACCACGCCGGAGTGATCGGCCTGCTCCTGCCGAAAGTGGAGAGCGCCGCCCAGGTGCGCCACGCCGCCGTGGCCAGCGGCAAGCCGGTCTGGCCCATCGTCGAGAGTGCCCGCGGCCTTGCCGCGCTAGGCGAGATCGCCGCCGCCGCGGGGGTCGAGCGGCTGTCCTTCGGCAGCCTCGACCTGGCCCTGGACCTCGATCTCAACAGCGGCAGCAACGCAGCCGAACAGATTCTCGGTCACGCCCGTTACGCACTGCTCCTGCAATCGCGCCTGGCAGGCCTGGCGCCGCCGCTGGACGGCGTCTATCCGGCGATCCAGAACCGTGCCGGACTGGTCGAGGCAGTGCGCTTCGCTCGCGACATGGGCTTCGGCGGGTTGCTGTGCATCCATCCGAGCCAGGTCGAGCCGATCCACCAGACATTGATGCCGAGTCCCGCGGAACTGGAGTGGGCGCGTCGGGTGGCAGAGGCCGGCGCCTCCGGTGCCGGCGTCTTCGTGGTCGACGGCGAGATGGTCGACGCGCCGGTGCTGGGGCGCGCGCGACGCCTGCTGGAGCGGGCCGGGGAGGGTGGCTGAACGCGTTCGACAGACGCGAACGCGGGCTTGAGCAATGGCGAATTCTCCGAACGCGCCGGCTGCGTCAGGCTCGTCGATACCTCGAAAGCACAACAACAATCTGAGGTCACGAAATGTTCAAGACGATGGTGCGGGCGCTGTTGTGCGCCCTGGCGATCGGTGGCTCCTGCCTGGCGAATGCCGCGCAGCCGATCGTCATCAAGTTCTCCCACGTGGTCGCGGAAAACACGCCCAAAGGCCAGGGCGCGCTGCTGTTCAAGAAACTCGTCGAACAGCGCCTGGGCGGCCGGGTCGAGGTAGACGTCTATCCCAACTCGTCGCTGTTCGGCGACGGCAAGGAAATGGAGGCGCTGCTGCTGGGCGACGTGCAGATGCTGGCGCCGTCCCTGGCCAAGTTCGAGCAGTACACGCGCAAGGTGCAGATCTTCGACCTGCCGTTCCTCTTCGACGACATCCAGGCGGTCGACCGCTTCCAGCGCAGCCCGCAGGGGCGCGCCTTGCTGACCAGCATGCAGGGCAAGGGCATCCTCGGCCTGGCCTACTGGCACAACGGGATGAAGCAGCTCTCCGCCAATCGCCCGTTGCTGGAGCCGGAAGACGCGCGCGGGCTGAAATTCCGCGTGCAGGCGTCCGACGTGCTCAACGAGCAGTTCCGCCAGCTCCGCGCGATCTCCCGGAAGATGTCCTTCGCCGAGGTCTACCAGGGCTTGCAGACCGGCGTGGTGAATGGCACCGAGAACACCTGGTCGAACTACGAGAGCCAGAAGGTCAACGAGGTACAGAAGTATTTCACCGAGTCCAACCACGGCTTGGTGGACTACATGGTGATCACCAACGCGAAGTTCTGGAATGGCCTTCCGGCGGACATCCGCGAAGAACTGCAGCGGATCATGGACGAGGTCACCGTGCAGGTGAACCTCGAGGCCGAGCGCCTCAACCGCGACGCCCGCCAGCGCATCCTCGCCAGTGGCGCCAGCGAGATCCATACCCTGAGCCCGCGGCAGCGCGCCGACTGGCGCCAGGCGATGCAGCCGGTATGGCAGAAATTCCGCGGCAATGTCGGTGCCGATCTGCTCCAGGCCGCCGAAGCTTCCAACCGTCCCGATTGACCCGTCCGGCCCCGCCCGGCCGGGCGGGGCATTGTGGAGAACGCTGCGATGAATCGACTCGTGCGCGTCTGGAACCGCTTCGAGGAGGGCGCTATCGCCTTCCTGCTGGCGGCGATGACGCTGGTGACCTTCCTCTATGTGGTGATGACCAACGTCTTCACCCTGTTCTACGACCTCGGCGACCGCCTGCCGACACTGCGGGCTCCGCTGTACTCGATGGGCGACGCGATCCTCGGGGTAGCCCAGGATATGTCCTGGAGCAACGCGCTGACCAAGGCGCTGTTCGGCTGGCTGATCTTCCTCGGCATCGCCTACGGCGTACGCACCGCCGGCCACCTCGGGGTGGATGCCCTGGTGCGCCTGGCGCCGCGTCCCTTGCAGCGCCTGATCGGGATACTCGCCTGCCTCTGCTGCCTGGGCTACGCCGGGCTGTTCATGGTCGCCAGCTACGACTGGGTGAAGACCCTGTTCGTCGCCGGCATCGGCGCCGAGGACCTCGACCACTTCGGCATCCTCCAGGCCTACATCGCGGTGGTGGTGCCGGTCGGCTTCGGCCTGGTGCTGCTGCGCTACCTGGAAATCCTCGTCAACCTGTTGCGCGGTCGCCAGCTCGGGCTGGGCCTCGCCGACGAGGCCGCCGAGGCCTCCAAACTGGCCGGCGAAGAGGCCGGGGAGAACCGTCCATGACCGTGCTGATCCTGTTCCTGCTGCTGTTCCTGTTCATGTTCATCGGCGTGCCCATCGCCATCTCCCTGGGGCTGTCCGGCGCCCTGACGATCCTGCTGTTCAGCCCGGATTCGGTGCGCTCGCTGGCGATCAAGCTGTTCGAGACCTCCGAGGCCTACACCCTGCTGGCGATCCCGTTCTTCCTGCTCTCCGGCGCGTTCATGACCACCGGTGGCGTGGCGCGGCGCCTGATCGACTTCGCCAATGCCTGCGTCGGGCATATCCGCGGCGGCCTGGCGATCGCTGCGGTGCTTGCCTGCATGCTGTTCGCCGCGCTGTCCGGTTCGTCGCCGGCGACAGTGGCGGCGGTCGGCTCGATCGCCGTGGCCGGCATGGTCCGCTCCGGCTATCCGCGCGCCTTCGGCGCGGGGATCATCTGCAATGCCGGGACCCTGGGCATCCTCATCCCGCCATCGATCGTAATGGTGGTCTACGCCGCCGCCACCGAGACCTCGGTGGGCAAGCTGTTCGTCGCCGGGGTGGTTCCGGGGCTGCTGCTCGGGGTGATCCTGATGGTGGTGATCTACATCGTCGCGCGGGTCAAGAAGCTGCCGGCGCAGCCGCGCGCCAGCTTCCGCGAGTGGCTGGCCGCCGCACGCCGTGCAGGCTGGGGCCTGTTGCTGCTGGTGATCATCCTCGGCGGCATCTATTCCGGGCTGTTCACCCCCACCGAGGCGGCGGCGGTGGCGGCGGTGTATTCGGCCTTCGTCGCGCTGTTCGTGTACAAGGACATGCGCCTGCGCGACTGTCCCAAGGTGCTGCTGGAGTCGGGGCGGCTGAGCATCATGCTGATGTTCATCATCGCCAATGCCATGCTCTTCGCCCACGTGTTGACCACCGAGCAGATCCCCCAGCAGATCACCGAATGGGTGGTGCAGGAAGGCCTGACCCCGATCGGCTTCCTGCTGATGGTCAACGTGGTGCTGCTGGTCGCCGGCAGCTTCATGGAGCCCTCGGCGATCGTGCTGATCCTGGCGCCGATCTTCTTCCCCATAGCCATGAAGCTGGGCATCGACCCGATCCACCTGGGTATCGTCATGGTGGTGAACATGGAGATCGGCCTGGTACACCCGCCGGTCGGCCTCAACCTGTTCGTCACCTCGGCGGTCACTGGCATGCCGCTGGGGGAGACCATCCGCGCGGCGCTGCCGTGGCTGATGATCCTGCTGCTGTTCCTGATCCTGGTGACCTACGTGCCGTTGATCTCGCTGTGGCTGCCGGGCCTGCTGGGCATGAGCTGAGGTCGCGGCGGCGGGGCGCGGGACGCGCTCCGCCGCCCGGCGCAAGGCTACGATCGGCGCGGCTTATAGCTACCATCGGCGCTGTCGCGCAGTGGTAAGACCATGGTCGTATGGTTCGTGGGGTGTGCGCTCGCTACAACTGGGCACAACAAAAACAACACTCACGTACCGAGGTTAAAGCCATGTCTGCGGCATCCCTGTACCCCGTGCACCCGGAAGCGGTGGCACGGACCTTCACCGACGAAGCCACCTACAAGACGATGTACCAGCAGTCCGTCGTCAACCCCGACGGCTTCTGGCGCGAGCAGGCCCAGCGGATCGACTGGATCAAGCCGTTCGAGAAGGTCAAGCAGACCTCCTTCGACGACCATCACGTGGACATCAAGTGGTTCGCCGACGGCACCCTCAACGTGTCGCACAACTGCCTCGACCGTCACCTCGCCGAACGCGGCGACCAGGTGGCGATCATCTGGGAAGGCGACGATCCCGCCGACCACCAGGAAATCACCTACCGCCAGCTCCACGAGCAGGTCTGCAAGTTCGCCAACGCCCTGCGCGGGCAGGACGTGCACCGCGGCGACGTAGTGACCATCTACATGCCGATGATCCCCGAGGCCGTGGTCGCCATGCTCGCCTGCACCCGCATCGGCGCGATCCACTCGGTGGTCTTCGGCGGCTTCTCCCCCGAGGCCCTGGCCGGACGCATCATCGATTGCAAGTCGAAGGTGGTGATCACCGCCGACGAAGGCGTGCGCGGCGGCAAGCGCACTCCGCTGAAGGCCAATGTCGACGACGCCCTGACCAACCCGGAAACCTCCAGCGTGCAGAAGATCATCGTCTGCAAGCGTACCGGTGCGGAGATCAAGTGGAACCAGCACCGCGACGTCTGGTACGACGACCTGATGAAGGTTGCCGGCAGCACTTGCGCACCCAAGGAAATGGGCGCCGAGGACCCGCTGTTCATCCTCTACACCTCCGGCTCCACCGGCAAGCCGAAGGGCGTGCTGCATACCACCGGCGGCTACCTGGTGTACGCCTCGCTGACCCACGAGCGGGTCTTCGACTACCGTCCGGGCGAAGTCTACTGGTGCACCGCCGACATCGGCTGGGTCACCGGCCACACCTACATCGTCTATGGCCCGCTGGCCAACGGCGCCACCACCATTCTGTTCGAGGGCGTGCCGAACTACCCCGACGTGACCCGCGTGGCGAAAATCATCGACAAGCACAAGGTCAACATCCTCTACACCGCGCCGACCGCGATCCGCGCGATGATGGCCGAAGGCAAGGCGGCGGTGGCCGGTGCCGACGGTTCCAGCCTGCGTCTGCTCGGTTCGGTGGGCGAGCCGATCAACCCGGAAGCCTGGCAGTGGTACTACGAGACCGTCGGCCAGTCGCGCTGCCCGATCGTCGACACCTGGTGGCAGACCGAGACCGGCGCCTGCCTGATGACCCCGCTGCCGGGCGCCCACGCGATGAAGCCGGGCTCTGCAGCCAAGCCGTTCTTCGGCGTGGTACCGGCGCTGGTGGACAACCTCGGCAACCTGATCGAGGGCGCCGCCGAGGGCAACCTGGTGATCCTCGACTCCTGGCCGGGCCAGGCGCGGACCCTGTTCGGCGACCATGACCGCTTCGTCGACACCTACTTCAAGACCTTCAAGGGCATGTACTTCACCGGCGACGGCGCGCGCCGCGACGAGGACGGCTACTACTGGATCACCGGGCGGGTCGACGACGTGCTCAACGTCTCCGGCCACCGCATGGGCACCGCCGAGGTGGAAAGCGCGATGGTCGCCCACCCGAAGGTCGCCGAGGCGGCGGTGGTCGGCATGCAGCACGACATCAAGGGGCAGGGCATCTATGTCTACGTCACCCTCAACTCCGGGGTCGAGCCGAGCGAGGCGCTGCGCCAGGAGCTGAAGCAATGGGTTCGCCGCGAGATCGGTCCGATCGCCACGCCGGATGTGATCCAGTGGGCGCCGGGACTGCCGAAGACCCGTTCGGGCAAGATCATGCGGCGCATCCTGCGCAAGATCGCCGCGGCCGAGTACGACACCCTCGGCGACATCTCCACCCTTGCCGACCCGGGCGTGGTCCAGCACCTGATCGAGACCCATCGCTCGATGCAGGCCGCCTGACTTCCGCCTGATCCGAAACGACCCCGCGCGGTGCGAGCCGCGCGGGGTCTTTCATTTGGCGCGGGCCGAGGAGGAGGGCGTTTCGAATGGGCTCGCGCCGGGAATGGGGCGGCGGTAACACTTCGGTGATGCGCGCCTGCGCATAATTGGGGCGAGAGGAAACGCCACGCACAGCCAAGGTGCGACACGGGGTAGCAGTCGAGGCGAGTCGTAGCGGCCAAGCCATTGAAGGAGAAGGAATTGGCAATTTATGGCTTGAGATTTGCTTTACTCATTGATTACACTTCGCGCTTTCCGGGCACAAATGTCGCTGCCTGTCAATATCGCCGAATGCCCTCTTCGGTGCTTTTATAATTAGTTGTCGCATTGAAGAAATAACCACTTTCGGCCTGTCGCTAGAATGCCGCTCACCCCAGCTGGCGCCCTGTCCACGAGAAGGCGCCATGCGCAAGAGCCGGTGATCACGCATATCCGTCGGCAGCCTGGGCAAGGTTCTATTTCTCCTGCCAATCGATGCCATCCCCTTCGAAGGAGTTCCAGATGAAGAAGCTCGCACTTCTCGGCGCCCTGGCGCTGTCCGTGCTCTCCCTGCCCACTTTCGCCGCCGACAAGCCGGTGCGCATCGGCATCGAGGCGGCCTACCCGCCGTTCTCGCTGAAGACCCCGGACGGCCAGTTGGCAGGCTTCGACGTGGATATCGGCAATGCCCTCTGCGAAGAGATGAAGGTGCAGTGCAAGTGGGTCGAGCAGGAGTTCGACGGCCTGATCCCGGCACTCAAGGTGCGCAAGATCGATGCGATCCTCTCGTCGATGACCATCACCGACGAGCGCAAGCGTTCGGTCGACTTCACCAACAAGTACTACAACACTCCGGCGCGCTTCGTGATGAAGGAAGGCGCCAGCCTCAACGATCCCAAGGCCGACCTGAAGGGCAAGAAGGCCGGCGTGCTGCGTGGCAGTACCGCCGACCGCTACGCCTCCGCCGAACTGACCCCGGCCGGCGTCGAAGTGGTGCGCTACAACTCCCAGCAGGAAGCCAACATGGACCTGGTGGCCGGTCGCCTCGACGCGGTGGTCGCCGATTCGGTGAACCTCGAGGACGGCTTCCTCAAGACCGATGCCGGCAAGGGCTACGCCTTCGTCGGTCCGCAACTGACCGATGCCAAGTACTTCGGCGAAGGCGTCGGCATCGCCGTGCGCAAGGGCGATAGCGAGCTGGCCGGCAAGTTCAACGCGGCCATCGACGCGCTGCGCGCCAACGGCAAGTACAAGCAGATCCAGGACAAGTACTTCAGCTTCGACGTCTACGGTTCGAACTGACGCTATCCGTCAGAGGTGGCACAAACGTCCGCGACGCCTCGCGCTGTTTGTGCCACTTTTTTATTGACTGGACGCCACTGCTTTAGCGCTGCATTAGCTGCATAGAGGTACCGTTTTGATGATCACTGGCTACGGTGCGACCATCGTCGATGGCGCCTGGCTGACTCTCCAGCTGGCCCTGCTTTCCATGCTCCTGGCCATCGTCCTCGGCCTGCTGGGCGCGGCCTTCCGCCTGTCGCCGGTGCGCTGGCTGGCCTGGTGCGGCGACCTGTACGCCACGGTAGTGCGCGGCATCCCCGACCTGGTGCTGATCCTGCTGATCTTCTACGGCGGCCAGGGCCTGCTGAACTGGGTCGCCCCGCAACTCGGCTACGACGACTACATCGACCTGAATCCCTTCGTGTCCGGCGTCGGCACCCTCGGCTTCATCTTCGGCGCCTATCTCTCGGAGACCTTCCGCGGCGCCTTCATGGCGATTCCCAAGGGGCAGGGCGAGGCCGGCTACGCCTACGGCATGAGCCACCGCCAGGTGTTCTTCCGCATCCAGGTGCCGCAGATGATCCGCCTGGCGATCCCCGGCTTCACCAACAACTGGCTGGTGCTGGTCAAGGCCACCGCGCTGATTTCCGTGGTCGGCCTGCAGGACATGATGTTCAAGGCCAAGCAGGCCTCCGATGCGACCCGCGAGCCGTTCACCTACTACCTCGCCGTGGCCGGCCTGTACCTGCTGGTGACCAGCGTGTCGCTGCTATTGCTGCGCCTGCTCGAACGCCGCTATTCGGTCGGCGTGAAAACCGCGGAACTGTGAGTCAAGGGGCCCTATCGTGATCTTCGATTTCTCCGTCATCTGGGACAGCCTTCCGCTCTATTTCGACGGCCTGCTGGTCACCCTCAAGCTGCTCTCGATCTCCCTGCTGATCGGCCTGCTGCTGGCGGTGCCGCTAGCGCTGATGCGGGTCTCCAAGCAGCCGCTGGTGAACTTCCCGGCCTGGCTCTATACCTACGTGATCCGCGGCACGCCGATGCTGGTCCAGCTGTTCCTGATCTACTACGGCCTGGCGCAGTTCGACGCGGTGCGCGAGAGCGCGCTGTGGCCCTGGTTGTCGAACGCCTCCTTCTGCGCCTGCCTGGCGTTCGCCATCAACACCAGCGCCTATACCGCCGAGATCCTCGCCGGCAGCCTGAAGGCCACGCCCCATGGCGAGATCGAGGCGGCCAAGGCGATGGGCATGTCGCGCCTGAAGATGTACCGCCGCATCCTCCTGCCGTCGGCACTGCGGCGCGCCCTGCCGCAGTACAGCAACGAAGTGATCATGATGCTGCAGACCACCAGCCTGGCGTCCATCGTCACCCTGGTGGACATCACCGGCGCCGCGCGGACCGTCTACTCGCAGTACTACCTGCCGTTCGAGGCGTTCATCACCGCTGGCCTGTTCTACCTGTGCCTGACCTTCATCCTGGTGCGCCTGTTCAAGCTTGCCGAGCGCCGCTGGCTGGCCTACCTGGCGCCGCGCAAATCCTGATCCGGAGGACCGCATGGAGCGTATCGACCACCTGCTGCCGTGGAGCACCCTGGGAAGCGAGAAGCGCCTGAGCGTGTTCCGCTTCGGCTGCGGCGCGCGCAAGGTCTACATCCAGTCCAGCCTGCACGCCGACGAGTTGCCGGGCATGCGCACCGCCTGGGAGCTGAAGCAGCGGTTGCGCCTGCTGGAGGCGGAAGGCCGCCTGCGCGGCACCGTCGAGCTGGTGCCGGTGGCCAATCCGGTCGGTCTCGGGCAGATGATCCAGGCGCTGCACCAGGGGCGCTTCGAAATGAGCAGCGGGCGCAACTTCAATCGCGATTTCCCCGACCTGCTGGACGCGGTGATCGACAGCGTCGGCGAGCGTCTCGGCAGCGATCCGGCGGCCAATGTCGCGCTGGTCCGCCAGGCCCTGCGCGCGGCGCTGGACGCCCTGCCGCCGGCGACCTCGGAACTGGAGGGCATGCAGCGCCTGCTGTATCGCCACGCCTGCGACGCCGACCTGGTGCTCGACCTGCATTGCGACTTCGAGGCCGCCATCCATCTCTATACCCTGCCGCAGCAATGGCCCGCCTTCGCCTCCCTGGCCGCACGCCTGGGCGCCGCCGTCGGGCTGCTCGCCGAGGAGTCCGGCGGCGGTTCCTTCGACGAGGCCTGCTCGGTGCCGTGGCTGCGCCTGTCGCGCCTGTATCCGCGCGCCGAGCTGCCGCTGGCCTGCCTGGCGACCACCGTCGAACTCGGCGGCCAGGCCGACACCACCGTGCAGCAGGCCGAGGCCAACGCCGCGGCGATCCTGGCCTTCCTCGCCGAGCAGGGCTTCGTCGAGGGCGAATGGCCGGCGGCGCCCGAAGCCTGCTGCGAAGGCTTGCCCTTCGAGGGCACCGAATACGTCCACGCCCCGCATACCGGCGTGGTGAGTTTCCTGCGCCGGCCGGGCGAATGGGTGGAGGCGGGCGAACCGCTGTTCCAGGTCATCGATCCCCTGGCCGACCGTGCCAGCACCGTGTGCGCCGGGGTTTCCGGCGTGCTTTTCGCCATCGAACGGATGCGCTACGCGCAGCCGGGACTCTGGCTGGCCAAGGTGGCCGGTCGTCAACCGATCCGTCAGGGACGCTTGCTCAGCGACTGATTAGCCGAGAACACACACATGTACAAACTGGAAGTCCAAGACCTGCACAAGCGCTACGGTAGCCACGAGGTGCTCAAGGGCGTCTCGCTGGCGGCGAAAGCGGGCGACGTGATCAGCATCATCGGCTCGAGCGGTTCCGGCAAGAGCACCTTTCTGCGCTGCATAAACCTGCTGGAACAGCCGCACGCCGGCAAGATCCTGCTCAACGGCGAGGAGCTGAAGCTGGTGCCTGGCCGCGACGGCGCGCTGAAGGCCGCCGACTCCCGCCAGTTGCAGCGCATGCGCTCGCGCCTGTCGATGGTGTTCCAGCATTTCAACCTGTGGTCGCACATGAGCGCCCTGGAGAACGTCATCGAGGCGCCCGTGCATGTGCTCGGCGTGTCGAAGAAGGAAGCCATCGAGAAGGCCGAGCACTACCTGGCCAAGGTCGGCGTGGCGCACCGCAAGGACGCCTACCCGGCGCACATGAGCGGCGGCGAGCAGCAGCGCGTGGCGATCGCCCGGGCGCTGGCGGTGGAGCCGGAAGTGATGCTGTTCGACGAGCCGACCTCGGCGCTCGACCCCGAACTGGTGGGCGAAGTGCTGAAGGTCATGCAGGACCTGGCGCAGGAAGGCCGCACCATGGTGGTGGTGACCCACGAGATGGGTTTCGCCCGCGAGGTGTCGAACCAGTTGGTGTTCCTGCACAAGGGCCTGGTCGAGGAACACGGCTGCCCGAAGGAAGTCCTCGCCAACCCGCAGTCGGACCGCCTCAAGCAGTTCCTCTCCGGCAGCCTCAAGTAACATTCATCGCAGAGGCCGGCTAAGCTGCTCCCATGACTGCCCAACCCCAACGCATCGGTTTCCTCCTCTGGCCCGCCACCCGCGCGCTGACGCTATCGCTTGCCGAGGAAGCCCTGCGGGCGGCCCGGCGGTTGCACCCCGAGGCGCTCTACGAGCCGCTGTTCCTGCTCGCCGAAGCGCCGGCCGAAGAGGAGGGCTGGCGCCTGCCGGGAACGGCCTGGAACGGCAGGCTGGAGCAATGCTCGCGGCTGTTCCTGGTCGCCGACGAGGCGCCGGCGGCGGTGTCGCCAGCGCTGGGCCTGGCGCTCAAGCAACTGGCGCGTTCGGGAGCGGCGATCGGCGCACTGTCCGCCGGCATCTACCCGCTGGCCCAGCTCGGCCTGCTCGACGGTTATCGCGCCGCGGTGCACTGGCGTTGGCACGATGACTTCACCGAGCGCTTCCCCAAGGTCATCGCCACCAATCACCTGTTCGAGTGGGATCGCGACCGCATGACCGCCTGCGGCGGCATGGCGGTACTCGACCTGCTGCTGGCGCTGCTGTCCCGCGACCATGGCGCTGAACTGGCCGGCGCGGTCTCGGAAGAGCTGGTGGTGGAGCGCATTCGCGAAGGCAACGAGCGCCAGCGCATCCCGCTGAAGAATCGCCTCGGCTCCAGCCATCCGAAGCTGACCCAGGCGGTACTGCTGATGGAAGCCAATATCGAGGAGCCACTGACCACCGACGAAATCGCCCAGCATGTGTGTGTTTCGCGGCGCCAGTTGGAACGGATCTTCAAGCAATACCTGAACCGCGTACCCAGCCAGTACTACCTGGAGCTGCGCCTGAACCGCGCGCGTCAGATGCTGATGCAGACCAGCAAGTCGATCATCCAGATCGGCCTGTCCTGCGGTTTCTCTTCCGGGCCGCATTTCTCCAGCGCCTACCGCAACTTCTTCGGCGTCACTCCGCGCGAGGACCGCAACCAGCGGCGCGGCGGCAGCGCCTTCGAGACGACCTTCACTCCCGTCGAACGCGGCTGATCGCCAACGGCGCGGCGGTTTCAGCCGGGCTTTGCGACGCCCCGGGAGGCGGATCGCCTCGGGAAGTCGCCGAGTTCGCGACGGGCCGTCGGAATGATCGCCTCCAGCAGTTCCAGCGGAACGTCGCTGGCGAACAGGTTGACCACGAAACGCCGGCCGGCGTCGTCGCGAAATACCTCGAACAGCGGCTGTTCGCCGCGCCAGCACTCCAGGCCGAGGCCGTCGCGCGGATTGACGTCGGAGGCGAAGACGAGACGGTAGTCGATTCCCTCGATGGGCATGGCTTGTTTCCCTGCTGTTCCCGCCCGCGGGGCGGCGTAGAAGAAGTATGCACCCGAGTGCATCGCGCGTTTACACTGCGCCTTCCCGATGCTTTCTGTCGCATTTCCGAAAGCCGCGGAAATTCCCGGGTTGGCGCTATAACAAGTTGTCGCATGGCGGCAATGCCGGCCCGGTCCCAATCCCTACAATCCTTTCATCGATAGCCGCCTTCAGGCAGGAGAAACACCGATGTCCGCTCCCCATGCGCAGGTAGAACGTGCCGATTTCGACCGGTATATGGTCCCCAACTACGCCCCCGCCGCCTTCATTCCGGTGCGAGGCGAGGGATCGCGCGTCTGGGACCAGAGCGGCCGCGAACTGATCGATTTCGCCGGCGGCATCGCCGTGACCTCCCTGGGCCACGCGCATCCGGCGCTGGTCAAGGCGCTCACCGAGCAGGCCCAGCGCATCTGGCACGTTTCCAACGTCTTCACCAACGAGCCGGCCCTGCGCCTGGCGCGCAAGCTGGTGGACGCCACCTTCGCCGAGCGGGTGTTCCTCGCCAATTCCGGCGCCGAAGCCAACGAGGCGGCCTTCAAGCTGGCTCGCCGCTACGCCAACGATGTCTACGGCCCGCAGAAGTACGAGATCATCGCCGCCAGCAACAGCTTCCACGGGCGCACCCTGTTCACCGTCAACGTCGGCGGCCAGCCGAAGTATTCCGATGGCTTCGGGCCCAAGTTCGAGGGTATCACCCACGTTCCCTACAACGACCTGGAAGCGCTGACGGCGGCGATCTCCGACAAGACCTGCGCCGTGGTGCTGGAACCGATCCAGGGCGAGGGCGGCGTGCTGCCGGCGCAGCAGGCCTACCTGGAAGGGGCGCGCAAGCTGTGCGACGAGCACAATGCGCTGCTGGTCTTCGACGAGGTCCAGAGCGGCATGGGCCGGGTCGGCGAGCTGTTCGCCTACATGCACTACGGCGTGGTCCCGGACATCCTCTCCAGTGCCAAGAGCCTGGGCGGCGGCTTCCCTATCGGTGCGATGCTGACCACCGGCGAGATCGCCAAGCACCTTTCGGTCGGCACCCACGGCACCACCTACGGCGGCAACCCGCTGGCCTCGGCGGTGGCCGAGGCGGCGCTGGACGTGATCAATACCCCGGAAGTGCTGGATGGCGTGAAGGCCAAGCATGAGCGCTTCAAGTCCCGCCTGCAGAAGATCGGCCAGGAGTACGGCATCTTCGACGAGATCCGCGGCATGGGCCTGCTGATCGGTGCGGCGCTGACCGACGAGTGGAAGGGCAAGGCCAGGGATGTGCTCAACGCCGCCGAGAAAGAGGCGGTCATGGTGCTCCAGGCCAGCCCGGACGTGGTGCGCTTCGCGCCGAGCCTGGTGATCGACGACGCCGAGATCGACGAAGGCCTGGAGCGCTTCGAGCGCGCCGTGGCCAAGCTGGTCCGCGGCTGAGCGAACCCACGGGGCCCCGGCGCAGGCCGGGGCACCCGATGCGACATCCCGGAGCGGCCCGCGCCGGAGCCGGGAACCGTGCCGCCGTGCGTGGCGCGGGATCTTCCCTGCTGGACGTTCGAAACCGTGGCACAGGAAGGTGCCGCGGTCCCGCGCATGGATGCGGCAATCATCGTTGTCTGAGAAAGGAGTGACGCCATGTTGGTGATGCGCCCCGCCCAAGCGGCCGACCTGCCACAGGTGCAGCGTCTGGCGGCGGACAGCCCGGTAGGCGTCACGTCCTTGCCGGATGACGCCGAACGCCTGCGCGACAAGATCCTCGCTTCCGAGGCCTCGTTCGCCGCGGAGGTGAGCTACAACGGCGAGGAAAGCTATTTCTTCGTCCTCGAGGACAGCGCCAGCGGCGAGCTGGTCGGCTGCTCGGCGATCGTCGCCTCGGCCGGGTTCTCGGAACCGTTCTACAGCTTCCGCAACGAAACCTTCGTGCACGCCTCGCGCTCGCTGTCGATCCACAACAAGATCCATGTCCTCTCGCTGTGCCACGACCTTACCGGCAACAGTCTGCTGACCAGTTTCTACGTACAGCGCGACCTGGTGCAGAGCGTCTACGCCGAACTCAACTCGCGCGGTCGCCTGCTGTTCATGGCCAGCCATCCGGAGCGCTTCGCCGACGCGGTGGTGGTGGAGATCGTCGGCTACAGCGACGAGCAGGGCGAATCGCCGTTCTGGAACGCGGTCGGGCGCAACTTCTTCGACCTGAACTACATCGAGGCGGAAAAGCTCTCCGGGCTGAAGAGCCGCACCTTCCTCGCCGAACTGATGCCGCACTATCCGATCTATGTGCCACTGTTGCCGGATGCCGCCCAGGAGTCCATGGGCCAGGTCCACCCGCGAGCGCAGATCACCTTCGATATCCTGATGCGCGAAGGCTTCGAGACCGACAACTACATCGACATCTTCGATGGCGGCCCGACCCTGCACGCGCGTACCTCGGGGATTCGCTCGATCGCCCAGAGCCGGGTGGTTCCGGTGAAGATCGGCGAGGCGCCGAAGAGCGGGCGTCCATACCTGGTCACCAACGGCCAGTTGCAGGACTTCCGCGCGGTCGTGCTGGACCTGGACTGGGCGCCCGGCAAGCCGGTGGCCCTGAGTGTTGAAGCCGCCGAGGCCCTGGGCGTCGGCGAAGGCGCCAGCGTGCGCCTGGTAGCGGTCTGAAGGAGCCAGTCATGATCGTACGTCCTGTTACCAGCGCCGACCTGCCGGCCCTGATCGAGCTGGCGCGCAGCACCGGCACCGGCCTGACCACCCTGCCGGCCAACGAGCAGCGCCTGCAGCATCGCGTCAGCTGGGCCGAGAAGGCCTTCCGCGGCGAGGCCGAACGCGGCGACGCCGACTACCTGTTCGTCCTCGAGGACGACGCCGGCAAGGTCGTCGGCATCTCCGCCATCGCCGGAGCGGTGGGGCTTCGCGAACCCTGGTACAACTACCGGGTCGGCCTCACCGTGAGCGCCTCGCAGGAACTCAACATCCATCGCGAGATCCCCACGCTGTTCCTGGCCAACGACCTGACCGGCAATTCCGAGCTGTGCTCGCTGTTCCTCCACGCCGACCACCGCAGCGGCCTCAACGGCAAGCTGCTGTCGCGCGCGCGCTTCCTGTTCATCGCCGAATTCCGCCACCTGTTCGGCGACAAGCTGATCGCCGAGATGCGCGGCATGTCCGACGAGGAGGGGCGTTCGCCATTCTGGGAAAGCCTCGGCCGGCACTTCTTCAAGATGGAATTCTCCCAGGCCGACTACCTCACCGGGGTCGGCAACAAGGCCTTCATCGCCGAGCTGATGCCGAAGTTCCCGCTCTATACCTGCTTCCTCTCCGAGGAGGCGCGCGGGGTGATCGGCCGCGTCCATCCGAACACCGAGCCGGCGCTGGCCATGCTCAAGGCCGAGGGCTTCAGCTACCAGGGCTACGTCGACATCTTCGACGCCGGCCCGGCGATCGAGGCCGAGACCGACAAGATCCGCGCCATCGCCGAGAGCCAGAGCCTGGTGCTGGCGGTGGGCACTCCCGGCGACGACGCCGAGCCCTACCTGATCCACAACCGCAAGCGCGAAGACTGTCGCATCACCGCCGCGCCGGCGCGGGCCGCCGCCGGCACCCTGGTGGTCGATCCGCTGACTGCCAAGCGCCTGCGCCTGTCGGCCGGCGCCTCGGTACGCGCGGTGCCGCTGTCGGCGCAGAAGCGCGGTTGAAAGCCTGATGGAGGCGTCCCGGCGAGGGCGCCCGAGGAGTCGATGATGAGTACCCATTACATTGCCGGCCAGTGGCTGGCGGGCCAGGGCGAGACCCTGGAGTCCCTCGACCCGGTTGGCCAGGGCGTGGTCTGGTCCGGGCGCGGCGCTGACGCCACCCAGGTCGACGCTGCCGTGCGCGCCGCCCGCGAGGCCTTCCCGGCCTGGGCGCGGCGCCCGCTGGAGCAGCGCATCGAGTTGCTCGAGCGCTTCGCTGCGACCCTCAAGTCCCGCGCCGACGAGCTGGCCCGAGTGATCGGCGAGGAAACCGGCAAGCCGCTGTGGGAGTCGGCCACCGAAGTGACCAGCATGGTCAACAAGGTGGCGATCTCGGTGCAGGCGTTCCGCGAGCGCACTGGCGAGAAATCCGGTCCGCTGGCCGACGCTACCGCCGTGCTACGGCACAAGCCGCATGGCGTGGTGGCGGTATTCGGTCCCTACAATTTCCCCGGCCACCTGCCCAACGGGCATATCGTCCCGGCGCTGCTGGCCGGTAACTGCGTGGTGTTCAAGCCCAGCGAGCTGACCCCGAAGGTCGCCGAGCTGACGCTCAAGGCCTGGATCCAGGCCGGCCTGCCGGCCGGCGTGCTCAACCTGGTCCAGGGCGGTCGCGAAACCGGCGTCGCGCTGGCCGCCCACCGTGGGCTCGACGGTCTGTTCTTCACCGGGTCCAGTCGCACCGGCAACCTGCTGCACAGCCAGTTTGGCGGCCAGCCGCAGAAAATCCTGGCGCTGGAGATGGGCGGCAACAACCCGCTGGTGGTGGAGGAGGTCGCCGACCTCGACGCCGCCGTCTACACCATCATCCAGTCCGCCTTCATCTCCGCAGGCCAGCGTTGCACCTGCGCCCGCCGCCTGCTGGTGCCGCAGGGCGCCTGGGGCGACGCACTGCTGGCGCGCCTGGTGGCGGTCAGCGCTACCCTGCGGGTCGGTCGCTTCGACGAACAGCCGGCGCCGTTCATGGGCGCGGTGATTTCGCTGAGCGCCGCCGAGCACCTGCTCAAGGCCCAGGAGCATTTGATCGGCAAGGGCGCACAGCCGCTGCTGGCGATGACCCAGCCGATCGACGGCGCCGCCCTGCTGACCCCGGGCATCCTCGACGTCAGCGCGGTGGCCGAGCGACCGGACGAAGAGTTCTTCGGGCCGCTGTTGCAAGTGATCCGCTACTCCGATTTCGCTGCGGCGATCCGTGAAGCCAACGCCACCCAGTACGGCCTGGCCGCCGGGTTGCTGTCGGATTCCCGCGAGCGTTTCGAGCAGTTCCTCGTGGAAAGCCGCGCCGGCATCGTCAACTGGAACAAGCAGCTCACCGGCGCCGCCAGCAGCGCGCCGTTCGGCGGTATCGGCGCGTCCGGCAACCACCGGCCGAGCGCCTACTACGCCGCCGATTACTGCGCCTATCCGGTCGCCTCGCTGGAAAGCCCCAGCGTGTCCCTTCCTGCCACCCTGACTCCCGGGATCAGCCTATGAATGCCCATGAAGTGAATTTCGACGGCCTGGTCGGCCCGACCCACAACTACGGCGGCCTGTCCTACGGCAATGTCGCTTCGCAAAGCAACAGCCAGGCGGTGTCCAACCCGAAGGAAGCGGCGAAGCAGGGCCTGGCGAAGATGAAGGCGCTGATGGAGATGGGTTTCAAGCAGGGGGTACTCGCTCCGCAAGCCCGCCCGGATACCGCTGCGCTGCGTAGCCTGGGCTTCTCCGGCAGCGACGAGGAGGTGATCCGCCGCGCGGCGAAGGAAGCGATGCCTCTCCTCGCCGCCTGCAGCTCGGCTTCGAGCATGTGGACCGCCAATGCCGCCACGGTCAGCCCGAGTGCCGACACCGCCGATGGCCGCGTGCATTTCACCGCGGCCAACCTGAACTGCAAGTTCCACCGATCCATCGAGCATCCCACCACCAGCCGCGTGCTGGCGGCGATGTTCAACGACGAGCGGCATTTCGCCCATCACGCGGCGTTGCCGGCAGTGAGCCAGTTCGGCGACGAAGGCGCGGCCAACCACACGCGCTTCTGCAAGGACTATGGCGATGCCGGCGTGGAGTTCTTCGTCTTCGGTCGCAGCGCCTTCGACAGTCGCTTCCCGGCGCCGCAACGCTATCCGGCGCGCCAGACCCTGGAAGCCTGCCAGGCCGTCGCGCGTCTGCACGGGCTGAGCGAGGCCGGAGTGGTCTACGCTCAACAGAACCCGGCGGTGATCGACCAGGGCGTGTTCCACAACGATGTGATCTCGGTGGGCAATGGCGAGGTGCTGTTCCATCACGAGGACGCCTTCCTCGATACCGAGAAGGTCCTTGCCGAACTGCACGACAAGCTGGGCCGCCGCGGCGGCCGCTTCCGCGCCATCTGCGTGCCGCGCGACCAGGTCGCGGTGGAGGACGCGGTGAAGTCCTACCTGTTCAACAGCCAACTGCTGTCGAAGGCCGACGGTTCGATGCTGCTGGTGGTACCGGAGGAGTGTCGGAACAACCCGCGGGTCTGGAACTACCTGGACCAGCTCACCGGCGACGACGGTCCGATCCGCGAAGTGAAGGTCTTCGACCTCAAGCAGAGCATGCAGAACGGCGGCGGTCCGGCTTGCCTGCGCTTGCGCGTGGCGCTGCAGGAACGGGAGCTGGCGGCGGTGAATCCGGGGGTGATCATGAGCGCCGGCCTGTACGACACGCTGGTAGCCTGGGTCGACCGGCACTACCGCGACCGCCTGAGCGAGACCGACCTGGCCGACCCCCAACTGCTGCTGGAGTGCCGGACGGCATTGGATGAACTGACGCAGATCCTTAAACTGGGCTCGGTTTATTCCTTCCAACTCGATTGAGAGCCTCGCCACCATGTCCGATAGCCTGCAACTGATCCTCGAAGATACCGACGGCACCCAGCTGGAAACTTCCTGCACCCGTTTCGCCGTGGTCTGGCAGGGCAAGGAAGTGTGGGTCCAGCAAGCCGGCAACGGCCAGTTGCTGATCGGCGTCGACGTCGAAGACGGCGATACCGAATACACCAACCTGCTGCTGCGGCCGATGGCGACCAACCTGGTCAGCCTGCAACTGGAGATGGAGCCGATCGAAGAGGGCGACGACCACGAGCACGGCCCCGACTGCGGCTGCGACCACACCCACTGACTGAGGACATCCCATGCTCGCCCTCGGCAAACTGCTCGACTTGACCCTGGCCGGCCGCGAGCCGACCGAGAAGATCCAGCTCACCGCCGACGGCACCCGCCTGCACTGGCTGGCCGAGGGCGCGCTGGAAGTCACGCCGATCGGCGCCCGCGATAACGGCGTCGACCTGTTGCTCTCGGCCGGTATCCACGGCAACGAGACCGCGCCCATCGAACTGCTCGAACGGCTGATCCGCAAGGTCGCCGCTGGCACCCTCAAGCCTGCCGCCAGGGTCCTCTTCCTGTTCGGCAACCCCGAAGCCATCCGCCGCGGCGAGCGCTACGTCGAACAGGACATGAACCGCCTGTTCAACGGTCGCCACGAGGAGGGCAGTGGCAACGAGGCCTTCCGTGCCGCCGAGCTGGAGCGCCTGGCCCAGGTGTTCTTCAGCAAGACCGAGCGAGTCCACCTGCACTACGACCTGCATACCGCGATCCGCGGCTCGAAGATCGAGCAGTTCGCCCTCTACCCCTGGGCCGAGGGCCGCCAGCATTCCCGCAGCGAACTGGCCCGCCTGCGCGACGCCGGCATCGAGGCGGTGCTGTTGCAGAACAAGCCGGGCATCACCTTCAGCGCCTACACCTACGGCCAGCTCGGCGCCGAGGCCTTTACCCTGGAACTGGGCAAGGCACGTCCGTTCGGAGAGAACCAGGAGGTCAACCTGGAGCGCCTGGAGCGGAGCCTGGAGCTGCTGATCGACGGCAGCGAGGAACAGCCGGACGGCTCCCGGCTCGACGGCCTCAAGCTGTTCAGCGTGTCGCGCGAGGTGATCAAGCACAGCGACCACTTCCGCCTGCACCTCGACGACGACGTGGCCAACTTCACCGAACTCTCGCCGGGCTACCTGCTGGCCGAGGATATCGGCGGCACGCGCTGGGTGGTGGACGAGGTCGGCGCGCGCATCATCTTCCCCAATCCACGGGTGAAGAACGGCCTGCGTGCCGGAATCCTGGTGGTGCCGGCCAAGCTCTGAGGCGTATCGGCCTTCCCTCTCGATCATGACGGAGCGCTTCGGCGCTCCGTTTCCGTTGCGGCCGGGAAGATTTCCCGACTTCCCTTGTGTCTGTCGGTAGAGCGCCGTAGGATCGGGCTTTTCCGCCGAACCGAGGAGCCCTCCGTGCCTGTCATCGACCTGCGCAGCGACACCGTCACCCAGCCCACCGCCGGCATGCGCGAAGCCATGGCCGCGGCCGAACTGGGCGACGACGTCTATGGCGAGGACCCCACGGTCAACCGCCTGGAGGCCGAACTGGCGGCGCGCCTGGGCTTCGCCGCGGCGCTCTTCGTACCGACCGGGACCATGAGCAACCTGCTCGGATTGATGGCCCACTGCGAGCGCGGCGACGAATACATCGTCGGCCAGCAGGCGCATACCTACAAATACGAGGGCGGCGGTGCCGCGGTGCTGGGCTCGATCCAGCCGCAGCCGATCGACGGCGAGGCCGACGGATCGCTCCACCTGGACAAGGTCGCGGCGGCGATCAAGGCCGACGATTTCCACTTCGCCAGGACCCGCCTGCTGGCCCTGGAAAACACCATGCAGGGCAAGGTGCTGCCGCTCGACTACCTGGCCGCGGCGCGCGCCTTCACTCGCGCGCGTGGCCTGGCCCTGCACCTGGATGGCGCGCGCCTGTACAACGCGGCGGTGAAGCTGGGCGTAGACGCCAGCGAGATCACCCGACACTTCGACTCGGTGTCGGTGTGCCTGTCCAAGGGCCTCGGTGCGCCGGTGGGCTCGGTGCTTTGCGGCAGCGTCGAACTGATCGGCAAGGCCCGCCGCTGGCGCAAGATGGTCGGCGGCGGGATGCGCCAGGCCGGCCTGTTGGCGGCTGCCGGACTGTACGCCCTCGACCACCAGGTGGCACGCCTGGCCGACGACCACGCCAACGCCGCGCGCCTGGGCGACGGGCTGCGCGAACTGGGCTATGCGGTGGAGCCGGTGCAGACCAACATGGTCTACGTCGATGTCGGCGAGCGGGCGGTCGCGCTGCGCGACTTCCTCGCCGAGCGCGGGGTGCGGATCAGCGCGGCGGCGCGTTTGCGCCTGGTCACCCACCTGGACGTTTCCGCCGAGTCCATAGGACAAGTACTGGATGCCTTCGCGGCCTTTCGTCGCTCATAAGCGAAAAGGTCGGCAATAGGCAATAACTATCGCGCAAATACACTACAACCTTGCCCAAGGGCCGATATAATGCGGCCCTTTGCCGGCGATTCGTGGCCGCCAATTTTCCGTGGAAGAACCTATGAAAAGCGCTGAAATCCGTGAAGCCTTCCTCCGCTTCTTCGAAGAGAAGGGACACACCCGTGTCGCTTCCAGTTCGCTGATCCCGGCGAACGATCCGACCCTGCTGTTCACCAACGCGGGCATGAACCAGTTCAAGGACTGCTTCCTCGGCCTGGAAAAGCGCGCCTACACCCGTGCGACCACCAGCCAGAAATGCGTGCGCGCCGGCGGCAAGCACAACGACCTGGAAAACGTCGGCTACACCGCGCGGCACCACACCTTCTTCGAAATGCTGGGTAACTTCAGCTTCGGCGACTATTTCAAGCGCGACGCCATCCATTACGCCTGGGAGTTCCTCACCGGCGAGAAATGGCTGAACCTGCCCAAGGAAAAGCTCTGGGTCACCGTCTACGCCACCGACGACGAGGCCTACGACATCTGGACCAAGGAAGTTGGCGTGCCCGCCGAGCGTATGGTGCGGATCGGCGACAACAAGGGCGCGCCCTATGCGTCCGACAACTTCTGGGCGATGGGCGATACCGGACCCTGCGGTCCCTGCACCGAGATCTTCTTCGACCATGGGCCGGAGATCTGGGGCGGCCCGCCCGGTTCGCCGGAAGAGGACGGCGACCGCTACATCGAGATCTGGAACAACGTGTTCATGCAGTTCAACCGCACCGCGGACGGCGTCATGCACCCGCTGCCGGCGCCGAGCGTGGACACCGGCATGGGCCTGGAGCGCGTCAGCGCGGTACTCCAGCACGTGCACTCGAACTATGAGATCGACCTGTTCCAGAACCTGCTGAAAGCCTCCGCCGAGGCCATCGGCTGCGCCAACGACGACGCGCCGTCGCTGAAGGTGGTAGCCGACCACATCCGTTCCTGCAGCTTCCTGATCGCCGACGGCGTGCTGCCGTCCAACGAAGGTCGCGGCTACGTCTTGCGGCGGATCATCCGCCGCGCCTGCCGCCACGGCAACAAGCTGGGCGCCAGGGGCACCTTCTTCCACAAGATCGTCGCAGCGCTGGTCGCCGAGATGGGCGATGCCTTCCCCGAGCTGAAGCAACAGCAGGCACACATCGAGCGCGTGCTGAAGACCGAGGAAGAACAGTTCGCCAAGACCCTGGAGCAAGGCCTGAAGATCCTCGAACAGGACCTCGCCGAACTGCAGGGCAGCGTGATTCCCGGCAACGTGGTGTTCAAGCTGTACGACACCTATGGCTTCCCGGTCGACCTGACCAATGACATCGCCCGCGAGCGCGAGCTGACCATCGACGAGGACGGCTTCGAGCGCGAGATGGAGGCCCAGCGCGAGCGCGCCCGCGCTTCCAGCGCCTTCGGCATGGACTACAACAGCCTGGTCAAGGTCGACGGCGAGACCCGCTTCCTCGGCTATCAGGGCGTCTCCGGCGCCGGGCAGATCGTCGCGCTGTTCAGGGACGGCCAGGCCGTCGAGCGCCTGGAGGAGGGCGAGGAGGGCGTCGTGGTCCTCGACCAGACGCCGTTCTACGCCGAGTCCGGCGGCCAGGTCGGCGACAGTGGCTACCTCGAGGCGGCTGGCGTGCGCTTCGACGTGCGCGATACCACCAAGGCTGGCGGCGCGCACCTGCACCATGGCGTGGTCGCCCGGGGCAACCTGAGCGTCGGCGGCGCGGTCAAGGCCGAGGTCGACGCCTCGGTACGCCAGGCCACCGCGCTCAACCACTCCGCGACCCACCTGCTGCATGCCGCGCTGCGCCAGGTACTGGGCGACCACGTACAACAGAAGGGCTCGCTGGTGGACAGCCAGCGCCTGCGTTTCGACTTCAGCCACTTCGAGGCGATCAAGGCGGAACAACTGAAGGCCCTGGAGGATATCGTCAACGCCGAAATCCGTCGCAACACCGAGGTCGAGACCGAGGAAACCGATATCGACACCGCCAAGGCCAAGGGCGCCATGGCGCTGTTCGGCGAGAAGTACGGCGACCAGGTGCGCGTACTGAGCATGGGCGGCGATTTCTCCGTCGAGCTGTGCGGTGGCACCCACGTATCCCGCACCGGCGACATCGGCCTGTTCAAGATCACCAGCGAGGGTGGCGTGGCTGCCGGCGTACGCCGTATCGAGGCGGTCACCGGCGCGGCGGCGCTGGCCTACCTGAACGGTGCCGAGGAGCAGCTCAAGGAAGCCGCCAGCCTGGTCAAGGGCAGTCGCGACAACCTGCTGGACAAGCTCGGCGCCCTGCTGGAGCGCAACCGTTCGCTGGAGAAGGAGCTGGAACAGCTCAAGGCCAAGGCTGCCAGCGCGGCCGGCGACGATCTTTCGGCGGCGGCGGTGGAAATCAAGGGCGCGAAGGTACTCGCCGCGCGCCTCGATGGTCTGGACGGCAAGGCGCTGCTGGCGCTGGTCGACCAGTTGAAGAACAAGCTCGGCCGCGCAGTGATCCTGCTCGGCGGCGAGCTGGACGGGAAGGTCGTACTGGTCGCAGGCGTGACCCAGGACCTGACCGGCCAACTGAAGGCCGGCGAGCTTATGAAGCAAGCCGCGGCGGCAGTTGGTGGCAAAGGTGGCGGACGCCCGGATATGGCCCAGGGCGGCGGCACCGATGCAGCGAAATTGGACGAGGCCCTGGCCCTGGCCCAGCGCTTCGTCGAGCAAGGGCTCTGATGCCATGCCGGCCCCGCGCCAGAGCGACGCGGGGCCGGGCGGCCAGCGCCCCTTGATGCCCGGCCGGCGGTGCGCCCCGCCAGTCCGGGTAGCGAAAGAATGTGGCAGGTTCAAAAGGGCGCCCTTCACGGAATCAGGCGGTTTGAAATGGCTTTGATCGTACAGAAGTTTGGAGGGACCTCCGTCGGCACCGTCGAGCGTATCGAGCAGGTGGCCGAGAAGGTGAAGAAATTCCGCGAAGCGGGCGATGACGTCGTCGTGGTGGTATCCGCCATGAGCGGGGAGACCAACCGTCTGATCGGCCTGGCCAACCAGATCATGGAGCAGCCGGTTCCGCGCGAACTGGACGTCATGGTCTCGACCGGAGAGCAGGTGACCATCGCCCTGCTCAGCATGGCCCTGATCAAGCGCGGCGTGCCGGCGGTCTCCTATACCGGCAACCAGGTGCGTATCCTCACCGACAGCGCGCACACCAAGGCGCGCATCCTGCACATCGACGACACCCACATCCGCGCCGACCTCAAGGCCGGCAGGGTAGTGGTGGTCGCCGGTTTCCAGGGCGTCGACGGCAACGGCAACATCACCACGCTGGGCCGCGGCGGTTCCGATACCACCGGGGTGGCCCTGGCGGCGGCGTTGAAGGCCGACGAATGCCAGATCTACACCGACGTCGACGGCGTCTACACCACCGATCCGCGCGTAGTGCCGCAGGCCCGTCGGCTGGACAAGATCACCTTCGAGGAAATGCTGGAAATGGCCAGCCTCGGTTCCAAGGTGCTGCAGATCCGGGCGGTCGAGTTCGCCGGCAAGTACAACGTTCCGCTGCGCGTGCTGCACAGCTTCCAGGAGGGTCCGGGCACCCTCATTACTATCGATGATGAAGAGGAATCCATGGAACAGCCGATCATCTCCGGCATCGCCTTCAACCGCGACGAAGCCAAGCTGACCATCCGTGGCGTACCCGATACCCCCGGCGTGGCCTTCAAGATCCTCGGGCCGATCAGTGCCGCCAATGTGGAAGTCGACATGATCGTGCAGAACGTGGCGCACGATAACACCACCGACTTCACCTTCACGGTGCATCGCAACGATTACCTGAACGCCCTGGAAATCCTCAAGCAGACCGCCGCCAACATCGGCGCGCGCGAAGCCATCGGCGACACCAACATCGCCAAGGTTTCCATCGTCGGCGTCGGCATGCGTTCGCACGCCGGCGTGGCCAGCCGCATGTTCGAAGCGCTGGCCAAGGAAAGCATCAACATCCAGATGATCTCCACCTCGGAAATCAAGGTTTCCGTGGTGATCGAAGAGAAGTACCTGGAACTGGCGGTACGTGCCCTGCACACGGCGTTCGAGCTCGACGCGCCGGCGCGACAGGGTGAGTGACGCTGACAGGCGAAAGGCGCGGCAACCCCGCGCCTTTTGTCGTTTTTGACCGTTTGGCAGGAACTTTCATTCCGGCGGGACTGGTCAATACTGGGTGAAGGATCGCGCTCTTGATTTCTGCGGATCCGCCGCCATTTCTTTTTTGCAGACTGTTGTCCTGAAATATTCGCGTGAGGAGAAAGGAATGCTGATTCTGACTCGTCGGGTCGGAGAGACCCTGATGGTAGGTGACGACGTCACCGTGACGGTACTGGGTGTCAAAGGGAACCAGGTGCGCATCGGCGTCAACGCGCCGAAGGAAGTCGCCGTACACCGGGAGGAAATTTACCAGCGCATCCAGAAAGAGAAAGATCAAGAGCCAAACCATTAATTTTTATCTAATTTTCCCTTTGCAAACGGGGTAAAGATGGGTATCATGCGCCCCGTGTTGCGGAGAGGTGGCCGAGTGGCCGAAGGCGCTCCCCTGCTAAGGGAGTACACCTCAAAAGGGTGTCGGGGGTTCGAATCCCCCCCTCTCCGCCATTCAAGTGTTAGAGGTTGATTCAGGCGGCGAAAGCCATCTTGGTAACTAAGTTACTGATTTGATTGAAAAAATCGCTTGACGGATAAAATCCACAATCTATAATGCGCCCCCACGACGCACTCATAGCTCAGCTGGATAGAGTACTCGGCTACGAACCGAGCGGTCGGAGGTTCGAATCCTCCTGAGTGCGCCATATTTCGAAGGGTTCCTCTCGTCAGGGGCTCGGCGAGCGAAGGATCGACAGTTGCGGTCTTTCACGGTAAAACAAGCGTTACCGGCAGGTGGCCGGAAAAAGCACCGACACGCACTCATAGCTCAGCTGGATAGAGTACTCGGCTACGAACCGAGCGGTCGGAGGTTCGAATCCTCCTGAGTGCGCCATACCGAAAGGGCCTGCAGCAATGCAGGCCCTTTTTCTTTGCCCGGGATTTTTCTTCCGCCGGAACGCGGCCCCGTCGTCAGGCGGGGCGGGAAGGGGTCAGACCAGCACCGAGTACCAGAACACCCGGCCGATCACGTTGATGTGCTCGGCGGCTTCCTGGGGCTCGTAGCGCTCGTCCGGATGCTCGTCACTGTTGAAGCTGCGAATGCGCAGGCCGCCGCCTGGAAGGCGGTAAAGCAGTTTAACGCGCAGTTGGCCGTCGTGGTCGAAGGCGTACATGTCGCCGTCCTTGATCGTCCGCGCGCTAGTGTCCACGCCTACCGTGCTGCCGTCCGGCAGCACCGGCTCCATGCTGTTGCCGCTGACCGTGACGCAGGCGGCACTGGCCGGATCGATGTTCTTCTTGCGCAGGGTGTACTTGCCGAAGCGCAGCTTGCGCCCGCCGGTCTGCAGGATCACCGTGCTGCCCTTGCCGCCGGACAGCTCGATCTCCTTGTAGAAGGGCAGTTCGATCTCGTCGGCATCCAGGGGCGTTTCGTCGTCCCATGACTCTACTGCGCCAAGCCAACTGGCATTGGGTCCTGCATTCGCCTGGCCGCGCTCGGCGAGCATCTCGCCACGACCTTCCGCCAGCCACAGGGGGTTGACGCCGCAGGCGCCGGCGATCTGCGCGACGAAGCTGGTGGCGCGGGACTTGCCGCGCTCCAGATCGGAAATGGAGGTCTGGGTCATGCCTACCGCCTGGGCAAGCTGGACCTGGCTGAGATGGGCGTGCTTGCGCGCCGCCTTGATGCGATCTTTGAGTTCCATAGGTGGAAAGACTAAGGGTGTGCCTGTGGCATTGCAAGCGTCCGTATATGGGTATTACCATAATTTCAGCGCTTTCCTACTCGCGTCGGGTAGGACGGCGGCCCAACACAGCCACTGCGGGTGGCTAATGCGAGCGGCCAGCCAGGTGGGCCGGCCAAGGAGGGAATACCATGTTTCAAAGTACCGAGCAGGCGCTGGCCGTGGCCTACTGGATGTTCGAGCACCAGCCGGGACCGAAGTCGTCGACGGCGATGGTGATCGATGGCCTGCGCGAGCGCTTCGATCGCAGCTTCATCGAACACCTGCCCAGCGGTTTGAGTCCGCACGAATGGCAGGCCCAGGCGGTGATGACCGTGCGTTTCGCCCAGCGCCAGCTGGCTGCGCACCCACTGGAGCTGGCGGTGGTGCGGGCCGAGTTCGCCCGCGGGCGGGATTTCGTCCTTGGCCTGGCGGCTTTGCGCGACTGGCTGAAGCCCGGGGCCGACCTGATCGAGCAGCGGGCAACCCTGGCCTTGCTGATGCGCATGTTCCGTCGTCCGCCGTCGAGCATCCGCGAGATCGAGCGACTCAGCGGGCTGTCGAAGAGCACCCTGCATCGCTGGGACAAGGAATGGCGCGAGCGGGTCGTCGCTTTGCTGCGCCAGGCCTTGCAGCGGCTGGAGGAGCCGATGGCGGAGGTGGGGATCGTGGGCGAGCGCTAAAAAAATTTCTGTATGAAAACGGGTTTTCCCATATTGACGCTATGGGACGATAAAGGTATAAATTCTCCACGATTGAAATTCCTCTGGCCGAAGCCCGCCGATGCGGGCTTCGGCCGTTCCGGGCTCGCCTTTTCGGCGGGCCTTTGCATTTCCGGGAGTCATCCATGTCCGAGCCAAGCTCTGCGGCCTCCGCCGCCAGCGCAATGGCTGGCGTCGGCCTGGCCATGTACCTGCCGGGTATCGATGGCAACGCCTTGCTGGGAGGCTTCGGCGGCGCCATCTTCTTTGTCGTGTTCGCCCGTGACTACAACGCCCTGACCCGCCTCGGCTACCTGCTGGTGTCCTGGGTCGGCGGCTATTACGCCGGAATCGAGGCGCTCGGCCGCGGATTGACCCAGACCAGCGGCATGGCCGCCTTCGTCGCCGCGACCCTCTGCGTGACCGGCGGCATCGGCATGCTCGAGTGGATGCGTGGCGGCGAACTGCCCAGCTGGATGCGCGGGCTGTTGCGCCGCCGGGGAGGCAAGTCCGATGGTTGATCCGCTGTCCACCCTGACCGTGCTGGTCTGCTCGGCGATCTGCATGCGCCTGATCACCTATCGCCGCGCCGGCGCGCGTTTCCGCCCCGGCGTTTCCCTGTGCGCCTACCTGCTGGCGTTGTGCACCGGCTGCCAGGCGCTGGGAATAGTGGCCGGGTTGTATCGTGCCGAGCACCTCTCGCCGTGGATGCTCGGGGTACTGCTGGTGCTGCTGGTCCTGCTGTTGCAGGCGCGCGGCAACCTGGCGCGGGTCCTGCGCCTGCATTGAACGAACGTACTTCGCTCCGGCCTGGCCGGCGGTTGTATCCGCCGCGTCGGTGCCTGTCCGTCATCCATCCATCCTGAAAAAGGAGTTCGCCATGTCCAGTGCAACCGTGCGCCTGGATCACGCCGCCCTGCGCGAAACGTTGCGGCAGTTGTTCGGCCTGCCCGCCGGCAGCGTCATCGATGCCGATCAACTGCTGGCCCCGCCGGCCATCCCCTTCATGACCTTGCGCCTGGAGTCCTCGAGCCTGCTTGGCAAGGTGCGGCGGGAGTTTTCCGCCAGTGGCGAGCAGGAGTCCCTGCTGGCCAGTTGCGAGAGCATCTTTCGCCTGACCTGGCATGGTCCCGAGGCGCACCAGTACCTGCAGGATGCCCGCTGCCTGCTGCAGTCAGGCAATGCCGGCGAGCGCCTGCGCGTGCTGAAGGCCAGCCTGCTGCGCCTGACACCCATCGAAAACCTGTCCGTCGTGCAGGATGGCCAGGCGCTGGGGCAGGCTCGTTTCGACCTTGTTCTCGCTCACGAACACGTGCTGCTCGTCGACCTCGAGCGCACCGCTCCCGGGCAGGCCTCCGGGGGGGCGGGTGGAACGGCTTCCTAGAGGTCGTTGCGATGCATCGTAGCGATGCCATCCATACATAGAGGAGAGATCCATGGTCATGTTGATCAGTCGTCGCGTCGGCATCGTTCGCCTGGATGCGGTGATTTCCGAAAACCTCGCGCAGGCTGCCGTCAGCGCGCGCGGCGACCAGCTCATCACCATCGTCGGCAGCATTGTCGACCATGCGCCCGCTGGCGAGCCGTTGCCCTCCTTGCTGCCGATGGAGGGAGGCAGCCGCGCGTTGAACGAGTGCCGTGTGCGCAAGGGCATCGCTGCCTTGACTTCACTGCAAGGCGCTTCCGAAACGGTGGACGTGCAAACGGGATTCCACCTGTATCGCGGTCTGTTCATCACGCGCGTTGTTGCCCGGCGAACCGCAGAAAGAGGATTGAGCCTGACCATAACCGCCAGCCAGAGGCGTGCGCGGCGGGCAGGCGGTAGGTTGCTTAAGACTGTCGTCCGTCTTTTCCATGCAGGCAGGGCGACACCCTGCCCGGCACGCTAAGGGCGATGCCGGTCCTGCTTTCATCGGTATGAGGACGGCCCGGCCTTAGCTCCCGGGGTCGACTCGCTCCACCCGGTACCTTCTCTTCCCTTCACACATCCCTCCTGATCGAAGCTCACGCTTCTCGCTCCCCGTCGCTTGTCGGCCTTGTACTGATAACGCACCTCCGCATTGTTCCCGCTGACCCGGTCCGGCTTGCCCAGCGCCCGCTCCACATCGGAGCGGGTCATTCCCGCCATTATCCGCTGCTCCACGATCGCCTTGCGGCGTTCCTTCTCGTCCAGGCGTCTGCCGCAGCGATCTTCTCTTTCTCCGATCACCGCGAGCGGCACGCTTTTCCGGCCGATGGACGCCTTTTTCGTCTTCGTCTCGGCCATCGGCGTGACGCTCCTGCCTCCCGGCGGCGGGTTGTCCGCCACGACGGTCTCGCCGGCCTGCCCGGCGGGGCAACCGAGTTGGGTGAAGCTGACATGGCCGCTGGCGTCTTCGCAGCGGAATACCGCAGCGGCCTCGCAGGTGGACGCCAGCGAGAGGAGGAGAAGGAGGGACAGGGAACGCATGGGCGGCACTCCGGGTCGGATAAGGGTGAGTGCAGGCTAACGCGTTGCCTTTTTCCGCGGGGCCGAGTGTCCTGAGTGAAATTTCCGGCGTCGCAGTCAGGCGTCGAGTGACGATGAACTTTGTGCCGCAAGCGCTTGTTCTTGCCGCCATTTTGTAACGCGCAAAACGCAAGCGGAGTGTTATCATTATCCGTATCTGCCCCGAGAGGGCCCTTGGAACACCCCCATGGACTTACCCAGTAGAAACTCGAACAGTTTCCCGTTTGACCAATCACGTTTCTGATTGACCCCTTTGGCGTGCTCCGCTACTGGGGGTGGAGCGCGCTATGACCGAAGTAGAAGCCAAGAAGCCGCAGGAAAGCCTGCAGGACCGCCTAGCGCAGGTGGTCGAGCTGCTGCATCGCCACAAGGTGGTGGAAGACCTGACCCATCGTCAGGAAGGCCAGCACCATGACCGGGTGGAAAACCTCGTCCACCGGCAGAATCTCGTAGAACTCCAGCGCAAGCTGGAGGAACTGCACCCCGCCGACATCGCCCACATCCTCGAATCGCTGCCGCTGGACGACCGCCTGACGGTCTGGCAACTGGTCAAGTCCGAGGACGACGGCGACATCCTCCTCGAAGTCTCCGACGCGGTCCGGGAAACCCTGATCGCGGACATGGACGACCACGAGATCATCGCCGCGACCAAGGACCTGGACGCCGACGAACTCGCCGACCTGGCGCCGGAACTGCCGCGCGACGTGGTCCATGAACTGATGGAAAGCCTCGACGCGCAGCAGCGCGAGCGAGTGCGTTCGGCGCTGTCCTACGAGGAGGACCAGGTCGGCGCGCTGATGGACTTCGAGATGGTCACCATCCGCGAGGACGTCAGCCTGGAAGTGGTGCTGCGCTACCTGCGCCGCCTGAAGGAACTGCCCGGGCATACCGACAAACTGTTCGTGGTCGACTACGACGGCGTGCTCAAGGGCGTGCTGCCGATCAAGCGCCTGCTGGTCAACGATCCGGACAAGCAAGTGCTGGAAGTCATGGCCACTGACCCGGTGACCTTCCACCCGGACGAGGACGGCTACGACGCCGCCCAGGCATTCGAGCGTTACGACCTGATTTCCGCGCCGGTGGTGGACAAGGGCGGCAAGCTGATCGGTCGTCTGACCATCGACGAGATGGTCGACCTGATCCGTGAGGAAAGCGAAAGCGAAGTCCTCAACATGGCCGGTCTGCGTGAAGAAGAAGACATCTTCGCCTCGGTCTGGAAGTCGGTGCGCAACCGCTGGGCCTGGCTGGCCACCAACCTGATCACCGCCTTCGTCGCCTCGCGGGTGATCGGTCTGTTCGAAGGCTCCATCGAGAAACTGGTGGCGCTGGCCGCGCTGATGCCGATCGTTGCCGGCATCGGTGGCAATTCCGGCAACCAGACCATCACCATGATCGTCCGCGCCATCGCGCTCGACCAGGTACAGCCGACCAGCAACAGTCGCAACCGCCTGCTGCGCAAGGAGCTTGGCGTCGCGCTGGTCAACGGCCTGGCGTGGGGCGGAGTGATCGGCGTGGTGGCCTTCTATCTTTACGGCAACTGGGAACTGGGCGTGGTGATGACCGCCGCGATGACCCTGAACCTGCTGCTGGCGGCGATGATGGGAGTGCTGATCCCGATGACCCTGCATCGTTTCGGACGCGATCCGGCGATGGGCTCCAGCGTGATGATCACTGCGATGACCGACAGCGGCGGTTTCTTCATCTTCCTCGGCCTGGCGACGATCTTCCTGATGTAGCCGGAGCGCCACGCGAGAAGCCGCCCACGGGCGGCTTTTTTCATGGCGGTCAGATCAGCGGGGAAACCTTCGGTGGCGACCAGGACAGCACGCTCAGGCAGCGATCGCCGCCATTGACGAAATACTCGTCGACGGCCTTGGTCTCGCGGGCGACGAAGCCCTCGCGACGGCATTCCTGGTCCAGCCAGCCGCCTTGCTCGACCCGGTACAGCCAACCCTCGGATGCCGCACAGGCTGGCCAGAATTCCAGCAGGTCGGCAGCGTCGAGCTGGCGCAGGCCTTCGACTTCGACGAACTCGACGCGCCAGGTGCGCTGGTTGGCGAGGTCGCGGACGAGGATGGTCAGGCCGGCGCGATCCTGGCGGCACTCCAGGAACCAGGGGTCGACGCAGGGCGGCGCCTGGAGCAGAACCGCCAGCAGTGGCTCCGCGCGTTCAGCCACGGACGCGCAGGGTCAGGCCCTTGAGGAAGTTACGCAGCAACTGGTCGCCGCAGGTCCGGTAGTTGCTGTGGCCGGGCTTGCGAAACAGGGCGCTCAGCTCGGGTTTGGAGACCGGGAAGTCGACGCTGTCGAGGATGGCATGGAGGTCTTCCTCCTTGAGTTCGAAGGCGACCCGCAGCTTCTTCAGGATCATGTTGTTGCTCAACGGCAGCTCCAGCGGCGGTAGCGGACGCGACTCGTCGCGACCGCGGCGCTGGATGATCAGTCCGTCCAGGCAGCGCGCCAGGTAGCGGTCGGGGCAGGCCTGGAAGCCGTCTTCGTCTTCCTTCTTCAGGTAAGCCTCGAGCAGGTCCGCTTCGACTTGCTCGCCGAACGGGGCGGCCAGTTCGGCCAGATGTGCATCGGGAAGATCCAGCAGGTAGCGCAGGCTGCGTAGTACGTCGTTGTTGAGCATCGTGCTCTCCGGAACGGTTGGCGATGAAAAGCCCCGCGGGGCGGGGCTCTTCAGGGAGGCTCAGACCAGCTCGGCCCAGAGGTCGTACTCGTCGGCATCGGTGATGCGCACGCGGACCTTGTCGCCCGGCTTCAGCTCGTCGCTGTCGACGAACACGTTGCCGTCGATTTCCGGAGCGTCGGCCCAGGAGCGGCCGACCGCGCCCTGTTCGTCGACTTCGTCGATCAGCACTTCGATTTCCTTGCCCACCTTGAGCTGCAGGCGAGCGGCGGAAATCGCCTGCTGGTGGGCCATGAAGCGTTCCCAGCGGTCCTGCTTGACCTCGTCCGGCACCGGCTCCAGGCCCAGCTCGTTGGCCGGAGCGCCTTCGACGGGGGAGTACTGGAAGCAGCCGACGCGGTCGAGCTGGGCTTCCGTCAGCCAGTCGAGCAGGTACTGGAAGTCTTCTTCGGTTTCGCCCGGGAAGCCGACGATGAAGGTCGAGCGGATGGTCAGTTCCGGGCAGATCTCGCGCCACTGCTTGATCCGGGCCAGGGTCTTGTCCTCGAAGGCCGGGCGCTTCATGGCCTTGAGCACCTTCGGGCTGGCGTGCTGGAAGGGGATGTCGAGGTACGGCAGGAGCTTGCCGGCGGCCATCAGCGGGATCACGTCGTCGACGTTGGGGTACGGGTAGACGTAGTGCAGGCGAACCCACACGCCCATGCTGCTCAGCGCCTCGCAGAGTTCCTTCATGCGGGTCTTGACCGGCTGGCCGTTCCAGAAGTCGGTCTTGTACTTCAGGTCCACGCCGTAGGCGCTGGTGTCCTGGGAAATCACCAGGAGTTCCTTGACCCCGGCCTTGACCAGGCGCTCGGCCTCGCTCAGCACGTCGCCGACCGGCCGGCTGACCAGCTTGCCGCGCATGGACGGGATGATGCAGAAGCTGCAGCTGTGGTTGCAGCCTTCGGAAATCTTCAGGTAGGCGTAGTGGCGCGGGGTCAGCTTGACGCCTTGCGGCGGGACCAGGTCGACCAGCGGGTTGTGTTCGGTCTTCGGCGGCACCACTTCGTGCACCGCGGTAACCACCTGCTCGTACTGTTGCGGGCCGGTGACCGCCAGCACGCTGGGATGCACGTCGCGGATCGCGTGCTCTTCCACGCCCATGCAGCCGGTGACGATGACCTTGCCGTTCTCGGCGATGGCTTCGCCGATCACTTCCAGGGACTCGGCCTTGGCGCTGTCGATGAAACCGCAGGTGTTGACCACCACGACGTCGGCGTCTTCGTAGGTCGGAACGACCTCATAGCCTTCCATGCGCAGCTGGGTGAGGATGCGCTCGGAGTCGACCAGCGCCTTGGGGCATCCAAGACTGACGAAGCCGACTTTGGGAGTGGGGGTGGACATGGCTAACCTCGGTAGGCGGGCGCGCTTGCTGGCGCCTCTGATCAAAAAGTGCGCAATTCTAGCGGCAGCGCCGCGGCTTTTCCAGTCTCCCGTGCAGCTCTTTTCCGGCCCTGGAAAAACTCACCGCGGGCGCTCGGCAATCGGCTCCCCGGCCTTCTATAGTCATAGCAGTCCGTGGCCTCGGCGCTTGCATCGCGGACGGCATGGGCGCAGCATTTGCCGAATTTTTCCGGGGGAAAGCGTTTCATGAGTGATGCAGCGACGCGTGCCGAGGAGACGTCGGAGGGGCATTCCAGCTCTGCCATCGGCCTGATGGTCGGGGCGGTTGGAGTCTGCTATGGGGATATCGGCACCAGTCCCTTGTATACCCTGAAAGAGGTCTTCATCGGCGGCTACGGGGTGCAGGCCAACCACGATGGCGTCCTTGGCGTGCTCTCGCTGATCTTCTGGTCGCTGGTCTGGGTCGTTTCCATCAAGTACGTGATCTTCGTCCTGCGTGCCGACAACCAGGGCGAGGGCGGGGTGATGGCGCTGTCGGCCCTGGCGCGCCGGGCGGCGGCGCCGTTCGGCAGGCTGCAGACTTTCGTGGTGGTTGCCGGCCTGATCGGCGCGGCGCTGTTCTACGGCGACAGCATGATCACCCCGGCGATCTCGGTACTGTCGGCGGTAGAAGGGCTGGAGATCGCCTTCGACGGCCTGGAGCACTGGACGGTACCGCTGGCGCTTATCGTGCTGATCGGCCTGTTCCTGATCCAGAAGCACGGCACCGCGCGGATCGGCATCCTGTTCGGCCCGGTCATGGTGCTCTGGTTTGGCGCCCTGGCGGCGCTGGGCGTCTACGGGGTGATCCAGCAGCCGGAAGTGCTGCAGGCGATGAACCCTGTATGGGCCGTGCGTTTCTTCAGCTCGCATCCCGGCATCGGTGTCGCCATCCTCGGCGCCACCGTACTGGCGCTGACCGGCGCCGAGGCGCTGTACGCCGACATGGGCCACTTCGGTCGCAAGCCGATCGCCCGTGCCTGGTTCCTGCTGGTGCTGCCGGCGCTGGTGCTGAACTACTTCGGCCAGGGCGCGACCATCCTTTCCAACGCCGAGGCGGCGCGCAACCCCTTCTACCTGCTGGCGCCGGGCTGGGCGCTGCTGCCGATGGTGGCGCTGTCCACCCTGGCCACGGTGATCGCCTCCCAGGCGGTGATCTCCGGCGCCTTCTCCCTGACCCGCCAGGCCATCCAGCTCGGCTACGTGCCGCGGATGACCATCCAGCACACTTCGAGCCACGAGCAGGGGCAGATCTACATCGGCGGGGTGAATTGGGCGCTGATGGTCGGCGTGGTCCTGCTGGTGCTCGGCTTCGAGTCCTCGGCGTCGCTGGCGGCTGCCTACGGCGTGGCGGTGACCGGAACCATGCTGATCACCACCCTGCTGATGGGCGTGGTGATCTGGCGCCTGTGGAAATGGCCGCTGTGGCTGGGCGTCCCGTTCTTCTGCGTGATGCTCGCGGTGGACAGCCTGTTCTTCGCCGCCAACCTGCCCAAGGTGATCCAGGGCGGCGCCTTCCCGGTCATCGCGGGTATCGTCATCTTCATCCTGATGTCCACCTGGAAGCGTGGCCGCCAACTGCTGGTGGAGCGTCTCGACGAGGGCTCTCTGCCGCTCTCGGTGTTCATTTCCAGCATGCGCGTGCAGCCGCCGCACCGGGTCCAGGGGACCGCGGTGTTCCTTACCGCGCGTACCGACGCGGTGCCTCACGCGCTGCTGCACAACCTGTTGCACAACCAGGTGCTGCACGAGCAGGTGGTGCTGCTCACCGTGGTCAACGAAGACAGCCCACGGGTTTCGCCGGATCGCCGTTTCGAGGTCGAGGCCTATGGCGACGGATTCTTTCGGGTGATCCTGCACTTCGGCTTCATGGAAGAGCCAGACATCCCGGCTGCCTTGCGCCTGTGCCATCTCAACGAACTGGACTTCAGCCCGATGCGCACCACCTACTTCCTCAGCCGGGAGACGGTGATTCCATCCAAGCGCATCGGCATGGCGCGCTGGCGCGAGGGGTTGTTCGCCTTCCTGCTGAAGAACGCCAACGGCAACCTGCGCTATTTCAACCTGCCGCTCAACCGGGTGATCGAGTTGGGAACCCAGGTCGAGATCTGATCCGC
This sequence comes from Pseudomonas sp. 203-8, assembly GCF_020708595.1. NCBI lineage: Bacteria > Pseudomonadati > Pseudomonadota > Gammaproteobacteria > Pseudomonadales > Pseudomonadaceae > Pseudomonas > Pseudomonas sp. 203-8. Next base: position 102,619 of record NZ_JAJFDF010000014.1, read on the forward strand.
TCCGCTGCAAAAAAGCGCGCCCGATTGGGCGCGTTTTTTTGCGCGTTTCTCAGCGCCGTTGCGGCAGCATCCGTACCAGGGTGTTGTCGCGGCTGACGAAGTGATGGAAGAGCGCCGCGGCGGCGTGCAGGCCGATCAGGAAATAACCGGCGTTGCCGATGGTTTCGTGCCATTCCTTGATTTGCCCGGCGAGGTCGGGGTTCTTGTCGACCAGCGGCGGTAGCTCCAGGCCGAAGAACGGTATCGGCTTGCCGGCGGCGCTGAGGATCAGCCAGCCGGCGAAGGGCAGGCCGATCATCATCAGGTAGAGGGCGTAGTGCATCAGCCTGGCCAGCGTCGCCTGCCAGGCGGGGATGGCGGGCTCTATGCGCGGGGTAGGGGTGGCCAGGCGCACCAGCAGGCGCAACCAGACCAGCAGGAAAACGCTCAGGCCAAGCATGAAGTGCCATTGCTTGAGCAGTTCGCGGGTTTCGCTGCCCTTGGGGAAATTGCCCTTCAGTTCGATACAGGCGTAGACCCCGGCGATCAGCAGCAGGGTCAGCCAGTGCAGGGCAATGGTCAGGCTCCCATAACGGGATTCGGTGTTTTTCCAGCTCATCACGGTTCCTTCTCTTCGGCTCTCGGGAGCCCGCTCTGCGGCGGGTCGGCCGGTATTCTCGGCGGCTCCGCTGAAGCCAGCCTGAATGCCCCCGGCAGGCTCAGTCTAGCTGGCGCCGACCGGGGACAAGAAGGGCGGAGCGGGGAGAGCTTGATCGCGATCAGGCGTCGGGAGCGTTCTCGCGGTCGCGGATGGCCTGGAGCATCTTCTTCGCCAGGGACAGGTAGTCCTCGTCGAAGTGGTGGCCGCCCGGCAGTTCGAGCTTCTCGCCGACGGCCTGGGATTGGGTACAGCCGCTTTCGTCCTTTTCTTCGGCGCCATAGATGCAGAACACCTTGGCTGCCGGCAATCTGGCCATTTCCGGGCCGGTGGCGGCTTCCTCGCCGGCCTTGCCCAGCCAGCCTTCCACTTCGATCTCGAAGCTGCCGGTCCGCGCCAGCGCCAGCAGCAGCATGGCTTTCACTTGCTGCTGGTCCTTTCCGGGCAGGCGGTTGTAGATCGCCGGCAGGATGTCGGCGCCGAACGAGTAGCCGGCCAGGACGAAACGTTTCGCGCCCCACTTCTCGCGGTAGTGTTGCATCAGCTTGGAGAGGTCGGCGGCGCTCTGTTCCGGGCTCTTGTGTTGCCAGTAGTAGCGCAGGGTGTCGATGCCGACCACCGGGTAGCCCATGCTGGCCATATGCTCGGCAGAGTCCTTGTCCAGGTCGCGCCAGCCGCCGTCGCCGGAATAGAACAGGGTGACGATGTCCGAGGGTTGCGCCGCGGGGACCTCGAGTACCGGCAGGGCCTCGGCGTTGCCTTGCAGTTGCAGGCGCAACTGATGGGCGAGCACGTCGGACAGCGGGGTGTCGTAGTCGCTGATGCTGGTTTCCGCGCTCGACTGCTTGCGGACGAAGACTGCGGTGTCGTCGTCCGGGTTGTCGTTCCAGGCCAGCAGCCACTGGCCGTGCGACGCCTGGTGCGGCAGCGGGGCGTCGCAGTCGCGCTCGGCCAGGGCAATGTCGAAGCCGACCGAGAGCGCCTTGGCCTTGTCGTCGTCCTGGCTGGCGAGCCAGCGCCAGGCGGTGGTCGAGCCCGGGCCGATGCCGGCGACCAGGTTCGGCTTGCCGCCGAGGCGGGCAATGACCGCTTCGAGCCGGGACTGCTGCGCCCTGCAATCGCCGTTTTCCGGAGGGAAGTACTGGATCACCCGGGCGGCGCTGTCGTGAGCCAGGTTCAGCATCTGGGCGTCGTTCAATTGCTGTTCGGGGGCGGCGATCACCACCACCCGCGAGCGCGGCTTCTCGCCGGGTTCGGCAAGGGTGGCGTGGCCGCCGTCGTCGAGGTCCAGGGCTTCCAGTTTCGCCTGGGCCGCCGGTCGGCTCCAGAGCAGCAGGGCGGCACCGACGATCAGCACCAGGGCGGCGACCAGAAAACGGCGCCAGTGACGTTTCACGACAGACATATCAGCGTTTCACCAATCCAGTCAGGCCGCCGGCGATCAGCGCGGCGGTATCGGCCAGGGCCACCAGCGGGTCGAGCCCGGCTGGCACGGCCAGGTAGCGGGGTTCCCAGTCGGGCTGGAACTTGTCCTTGAAGCGTCGCAGCCCCTGGAAATTGTAGAACTGTTCGCCCCGCCGGAAGACCAGCGCGCCCAGGCGCTGGGTCAACGGTGCGCCGCGCCTTGGCTGGAGCCCGGCCAGCGGCACCATGCCGAGGCTGAAGCGCGCGTGGCCCTGGGCCTTGTAGTGGAGGATGAGGCCGAGCATGAGGAACTCCATGGTCAGCTTCGGCGCGTCCGGGTGCACGCGCATCAGGTCGAGGCTCGCCAGTTCGCGGCTGTCGGTCTCCAGCAGGTTGGCGAAGGCCACCGGCTTGCCTTGGTGGCGGACCATGGCGATGCGGAAGAAGTTCAGGTACGTCGGGGTGAAGCGGCCCAAGGAGAAGCCTTTCTCGCGCACCTGCTTGCCGCCCAGCCAGGCGTCCGATATCGCCTTCAGCTCGTCCAGCGGAGCCTGGCCCGGTTCATGGAACTCCAGGGCCAGGCCGTCGCGCTGGCCGCGGTTCCAGGTGTAGCGCAGGTCTTTCATTTCCTTGCCCTTGTTCTCCAGGTCGAAGCGCAGCAGGTCGACTCGCGCTTCTTCGCCGAGCTTGAGGGCGGTCAGGCCAATGTCCATGTAGAACGGCAGGTTCTCGGCACGCACCTGGTAGAACACCGGGCGGGCATGGTGCAGGTCGCAGAGGTCGCGGAACTGCCAGATCAGTTCGGCGCGCTGCATGGCCGGGCCGATCGGGTCGTACAGGGCGATCATGCTGCGACCGCGGCGGGCGTACATGAGGAAAGCGTCGTCGCTCTCATGGAAGAGCAGGGCCTTGTCGCCGGTCAGGGCCAGGCCGCCATCCGGCTGGTCCGAGTGGCGGATGATCCGCGCCGCGCGCTGCAGCTCTTCCGCGTTCGGCTCGCGGATCGCCGGCGGTGCCGCGCGCAGCAGCCAGCCAAGGGCCAGGGCCAGGAGCAGCAGGCAACTGCCGAGGGCGGCGCGCAGGGCGCGCGGGGCGTCGGCGTCCAGGGCGAACTGCCACCAGAGCTGGTTGCTGTAATGCACGTCCTGGTTGGCGAACAGCAGCAGCCAGACCGAGGCGCCGACCACGCAGATGCTGGCGCCTACGTAAAGCGGCGAGAAGGGTACTTCCATCAGCCGGCTGGGACGGTAGAAGGAGCGGCGGAACATGGCGAGCAGCGCGGCGGTCAGGCTCAGCAGGCTGGCTTCCTCCCAGTCGAAGCCTTTCAGCAGCGAAAGCAGGGCGCCCACCAGCAACAGCACCAGGGTCAGGGCCCAGGCGGCCGACAGCCGTCGGCGCAAACCCTGCGCGAGCAGGAGGCAGAGCACGCCGATCAGGCTGGCGACCAGGTGCGAGGCATCGATCAGGCGATGTGGAATGAGGAAACCGAGGTGTTCCAGGCGGGTGTCGATCGCCGGTGTGGCGCCGGAAAACAGCAGCACGACACCGGAGAGGAAGACCAGGATCGCCAGGATCGGTGCGGCGAAACCCGAGGCGACGCGGATCGCCTGGCGCGTCACCCACAACCGGCGCGCTTCGAGGAACAGCAACAAAAGGCAGGCCAGCAGCAGTGGCAGTACCACATAAATCAAGCGGTACAAGAGCAGGGCCGCGGCCAGCGGCGCGGCGCCCAGTTGGCCGGCGAACGCGGCCAGCAGCACCGCCTCGAACACCCCGACTCCGCCCGGTACGTGGCTGAGCACGCCGGCGGCCAGGGCGAGCAGGTAGACCAGCAGGAACGCCGCGAAGGGTGGGGTTTCCGGCAGCAACAGATAAAGGACGGTAGCGGCGGCGGCGACGTCGAGGGCGGTGATCAGCAGTTGCAGCAGCGATAGGCGCAGGCCTGGCAGGCGCAGGCTGCGGCGGCCGAGGCGGACCAGCAGGCTGTCGGGGGACGGCCGTTCTCCCGGCAGACGGTGCCGGGCCAGGAACGCCACCAGGCCGACAGCCAGCGACAGGACGGCGATCGCGATGACGGCGACCAGGGCGCGGGGCAGGTGCAGCGCCGACGCCGCATCGTCGAGGTCGCAGAGTGCGGCGAGTGCCGCCAGCACCGGCAGTGCGCAGCCCAGGGAAAGGCTGGCAAATAGCGTCATCCGGGCTATTTCGGCAGCGCCGATGCCATGCCGGGAATACAGTCGGTAGCGTACGGAGCCGCCGGAAAGCAGCGACAGGCCTACCGCATTGCCGATGGCGAAGGCGCTGAAGCCGCCGGTGGCCAGGCTGCGCATGGGCAGCGTGACGCCAGCGAAGCGGCTGGCCGACCACTCGTAGCCGAGCAGGATGACGAAGCCGAGGGCGGTCGCGCTCAGGGCGCCGAGCAGCGCCGGCCTGGGCACGTCGGCGATGGCATCGTGGAGGGCGCCGGGATCGATCTCCCGTAGCAGGTGGTAGCAGGCCACCAGCGCCAGGCCGAACAGCAGCAAGGTGAAGACCAGGCCGATGGGCTGGCGGTAGGCGGTAATCCGATCGATCAGCCGGATGCGTTGTGGGGACGCGGGAGAGCTGGGTGGAGCGGGATGTTCTGGAACGGGAGCGTCGGTGCGCATCAGCCACCTCATGGGAATTTGCGCGACAGAGTATGGCCTCTCGGGCGAGTTCCCAAGTGGTCGCAGCAGATTTTTTCTGTGCGGGGCGGCGTCCTGTCACAGGGAGAAGACCGCCGGGTTTTGCAGGAGTTGCGTCGGCGAAGTGGCCGAAGGCCATTTGCTAGTATTCGTTCAGCGATGGTTCAGCTTGCCGTGGGCATAGTGGCGGCTTGCACTGTCCGACCATTTCCGAGGGGGGAAGGGTGACGATGATCCAGGCGGGCATTCATGTCGGCGCCGGAGTCGTGCTGGGCGTGGCCGCTGGATGGTGGCTGGGGGATTGGGAACAGTCGTTGCAGGTCAAGGACTCGGTGGCGCGGGTCGATTGCCTGTTGTACGGCGCCCTGCTGGTGGTGTTGCTCCGCCACGACGGTTGGTTGCGCCGCCTGGGCCTGCTGGGCCTGGGGCTGTTCTGCGGTTCCCTGCTGGTCTATTCGGTGAATCCGGCAAGCCTGTTCGCTGCGAAAGAGTCCTGGAGCCTTGCGCGGATCTCCATGCGGGCCTTCGGTCCGCTGGTGATGCTGGTCGTGGGGATGGCCTGCGCGCGCCTGGCACACGAGTTGCGCTGACGCAGGCATTGCGCTCACGCCGGAGTCAGGTGACGCGATTCCTCGCGGTATTCCTTCAACCAGCGCAGCACTTCCACGGCCTCCCAGCGAGAGGGGTCGTACAACGCATAGATCTCGCCCTGGTAGCCGACCACATCGAGCGGCCGGTGGAAGCCGGCGCGCTGGAACAGCGCCTCGATCTCGGCGAAGCAGGTGTTGAAGTGCACGCGGGTGAACGGCGTCTTGCCGTCGGTGACCAGGCCGTCCATCTGCAGTTCGTCCACTGCCTGGCGGATGTCGTCGAGTTCCATCCGGTTCACGCTGCGCTTCAATTGTTCGACGTTCAGCATCTGTCTGTCCTTTCCGTATCCGTTACCGAGCATTCATCGAAGGCTGAGCTGGCTGTACGAATATACAGTTAAATGTGCGATGATGCGAGCGAACGGAGGGCGAGGCGATGCAGTGGAACAGGAGGGGCGGAATGCAAAAAGCCCCGGCGCTATCGCTAGTGCCGGGGCTTTTCGAATGTGGTTGCGGGAGCTGGATTTGAACCAACGACCTTCGGGTTATGAGCCCGACGAGCTACCAGACTGCTCCATCCCGCGTCTGTGTGGGCGCATTCTACGGACTCTCGTCGGGCTGTCAATCGATTTTTCGAAAAAAGTGTTTTTTCTTCAAATGCTTAGCGCTTGCCCAATGTTAGAATTCAGCGCTCCGGGGCAGGCCCGGCGGGGCTTGTAGCGAGATTCCGGTGCGGAAAATCATCCATATAGACTGCGACTGTTTCTATGCCGCCCTCGAGATGCGCGACGACCCCAGCCTGCGCGGCAAGGCGCTGGCGGTTGGCGGTTCGCCGGACAAGCGCGGAGTGGTCGCCACTTGCAGCTACGAGGCGCGAGCCTATGGCGTGCGCTCGGCGATGGCCATGCGCACGGCGCTCAAGCTGTGTCCCGATCTGCTGGTGGTGCGCCCGCGTTTCGATGTCTACCGGGCGGTGTCGAAGCAGATCCATGCGATCTTCCGCGATTATACCGATCTGATCGAGCCGCTTTCGCTGGACGAGGCCTACCTGGACGTCAGCGCTTCGCCGCATTTCGCCGGTAGCGCCACGCGGATTGCCCAGGACATCCGCCGCCGGGTGGCCGAGGAGCTGCACATCACCGTTTCGGCGGGCGTCGCGCCGAACAAGTTCCTGGCCAAGATCGCCAGCGACTGGCGCAAGCCGGACGGGCTGTTCGTGATTACCCCGGAGCAGGTCGACGGGTTCGTCGCCGAGTTGCCGGTGGCCAAGTTGCATGGCGTCGGCAAGGTCACGGCGGAGCGCCTGGCGCGGATGGGCATCCGCACCTGCGCCGACCTGCGCCAGGGCAGCAAGCTGAGCCTGGTGCGCGAGTTCGGCAGCTTCGGCGAACGCCTGTGGGGACTGGCCCATGGTATCGACGAGCGACCGGTGGAAGTCGACAGCCGGCGCCAGTCGGTGAGCGTCGAATGTACCTTCGATCGCGACCTGCCGGACCTGGCGGCTTGCCTGGAGGAACTGCCGACCCTGCTCGAGGAGCTGGACGGACGCCTGCAACGCCTGGATGGCAGTTATCGGCCGGACAAGCCGTTCGTTAAACTGAAGTTTCACGATTTCACCCAGACCACGGTGGAACAGTCCGGCGCCGGGCGCGACCTGGAGAGCTACCGGCAATTGCTCGGCCAGGCCTTTGCCCGTGGCAATCGTCCGGTGCGCCTGATCGGCGTCGGCGTGCGCCTGCTCGACCTGCAGGGCGCCCACGAACAACTCAGGTTGTTCTGATGCTCCTCATGGCGTCAACGAAGTCGCGAGGTTCCGCGGCGACGGCTCTTCCCCTACCGGCAAGGCGCTGAAGCGGCCGAGATCCTGCAGCAGTTCCAGGCGTGCTGCACGGAGTGGGCCGCGTATGGCTTCCTGTTGTTCCACGTCGAGCGGGCGGTCGTCGCCATCGCTCACCGGACCGTGGTGACGGTCCGCGCCACGCAGTGGGAAGCTCACCTTGAAGCCTTCGCCCAGGTAGGCGATGCGCGTGGTATCGGCGCTCACCGCATAGTCGCGATGGTAGTCCGCTGCGAGCAGGTCCTGTCCCAGCGAGTAGTCGCGGGGCGGATTGCGTACGCCCAGCAGCGGCAGGAGCGTTGCGGGCAGGTCGATGTGGCTGGTGATGCCGCGGACGGCACGGGGCGCCTGTCCGGGAATGCTCAGCACGGCGACGGTGCCGGTCTGGTAGCGATTGAACTCGGTATTGTGGCCCCAGCGCGAGCGTTCCATGAACTCTTCCCCATGGTCGCCGAGCACCACTACCGCGGTGTTTTCCAGCAGGTGCTGGTTTTCCAGGTGCTGCAGCAGGCGGCCGATCTGTGTATCGACTTCGCGCACGGCATTCAGGTAGCGGTTCTTGATCAGCGGCATCTGCGCCTGGAAATCGGTGGTCAGGTAGTTGAAGTTGACCAGATAGGGGCGGATTTTCGCGGTCTCGTCGCGGAAGCTGTAGTTGGCGTGGCTCGACTCGAGGAACAGGCAGGCGAAGAACGGCCGGTCGGGTAGTCGGCGATCGACGAAGCGCAGCAGGTCGTCGGTGTTCCGGGCGTCGCGCTGCCAGGCAGGCTCCGGGCTATCCAGCACGTGCAGGTCTTGGGGGCGCAGGTTGACGAACACGCTGCGGTCGAAGGGCGGATAGCTGAAACGTTGCGCGGCATTGATCCGGAACTGGTAGTTCTGCTGCCTGAGTACCTCCATGAGCACCGGCGGCTGGCCGGCCTTCAGCACGGCGTCCCAGTAGCCGCCGTGCAGCCCGTAGAACATGCCGAAGACGCCCATCTGGGTCAGGTTGCCGCTGCTGTAGTGGTTGTCCAGGCGGATCGCCCGGTTGGAGAAGTCCCACAGCCTGGGCATGTAGCGCGGATCGAGCATGTCCCCGCGGAGCGACTCGGCGACGATCCAGACGATGTTCAATGGGTGCGCCGGGGCGCTGATCTCCAGCGGCCGGAGAGGATAGTGCAGGTCGCTCTGCTGCTGGAGCAGCTCGCGCTGGGTGGGCGTCGGCTGGATGCCCAGGCTTCGCGCCAGGCTGCGGACGGTCAATGGCAGGTAAAGCGGATAGCGTTCGCTGGCCAGCAGGATCGGCCGGTAGTCGCGCAGGGAGCTGAACGCATAGACCAGGCGTTCGCCCAGGGCCAGGCAGAGGAAGGCCGCCAACAGGTAGCGCCAGGCGCGCCGAGGGAGCGCGGGAAGGCGTTCGCGGCTGACCTGGCAGGCGCTGTACAGCAGCACCTGCAGGCAGAGCAGGGCCAGGGCCGCCAGGCTTGCGCTGAGCAGGGTGCCGTCGCCGCTGCCGAGGCTGGAGAGGCCGCCGGGCGAGACCAGCAGGCCGATGCTGAAACCGTTGAGGTGGAATCCGTACAGGTCGTAGAGGGTGCGGTCGGCGTAGAGCAGTATCTGTACCGCCGCGCTGCCGACGATGGCCAGCACGCCTGCCAGCCACGGACTGAGGCGCACGGGAAGGCGATCATGGAAATGCAGGAGCAGTCGGCAGGCGAGGTACACCGGGACTATATAAAGGAAGGCGTAGCTCAGGCTGGCAGCGACGCTCCAGAGCGGCAGCCAGGCGTCGTCGAAGACGATCCCGTCCTGCAGGCGCAGCACCTGCCAGAGCACCACCAGCCACGACAACAGAAAGAAGCGGTTGAGTGTCTCGGTGCTGGGTGGGGCGAACATCAAGCGTCTCCGGGCGAGGATGCGGAAGCCTAGGGACGTGGTGGTCAAGCGGGAATGAAATGGATGTCAAAAAAATGTAAACGGGCGGCGCCGGGTAGCGCCGCTTCAGGCTTCAGTCGTGCTCGGGAACCAGGCGCAGCGGCTTGCCTTCGGCCGGCCACAGGCGCAGCTCGTCGGACGGCGAAATGTCCCAGTGCTGGACGCTCTGCAGCAGGGCCAGGAAGCGCCGTTCCTGCTCCATGATCTCCGCTGCGCACAGGCGGCGGGTGCTGCCGATGGCGCCGAACTGAAGGAGGTCGTCCTGCAGGGTGTAGCTGGCGAACCAGTGGTTGCAGCCGCCATTGCCGAAGGCGCGGCCCTGGCCGTCGAAGGTCAGGCTGATGTGGCTGTAGTCCATCGTCGGTTGTGCCCCGACCCAGTCGACCTGGTAGGCCTGCTCGGTTTCCAGGGTGGTCTCCTGGCTGGCGCAACCGCCCAGGATCAGGGCGGCGGAGGCGAAGAGGGCGAGAGAGGGTTTCATGGCGTTTCCTTTGCGCATTTCGTACGGGCGATAGTTCACAGACCGTCGGTCGGACGGGGCGTTCGCCCTACTGGCATTTCGGGCACAGGTGCTTGCCTTCGCGGCTGCGCCAGCCCAGTTCGTGAATGCGTTCTTCGGCGGCCGGCGCCAGGGCCTTGCGACCGAGACTGGCGTCCACGGCGAACTCGAAGTCGAGACGAGCCTGGCACTGGTCGCAGTCGACCTGCCAGGTATGGATCGCCAGTTCGCGGAATGCCGGGCCGCGGGCGACCGCCAGCCACTGGCCGGGTGGGTTGATCAGGTGGCGAACCTTTTCCACGGTCAGGCGCATGCTCAGGGTCTTGCTGCCCTTGAGGCTGACCAGCAGCACGTCGTCGGCCTTGATCGAGCCGCCGGTGCCGGTGACCTGGTAGCGCCCCGGGGAGAGCGCGCGGCATTCGTTGAGGGTGTATTGCGGGTTGAGCAGGGTGTAACGGAAATCGTGTTCAGCCATGGAGCCTCCAATCAGCCGCGCATGCTACCACGCCATCAGGCCCGGACCCGATTGCGCGGCGTCCCGTCCTGCCAGGCGGCGATGTTGTCCAGGGTGGTGTCGGCGATCGCCGCCAGGGCCTCGCGGGTAAGGAAGGCCTGGTGGGCCGTCACCACCACGTTGGGGAAGCTCAGCAGGCGTGCCAGCACGTCATCCTGCAGGGGCTGGTCGGAGCGATCCTCGAAAAAGATATCCGCTTCCTCTTCATAGACATCGAGGCCGAGGTAGCCCAGTTGTCCGCTCTTCAGCGCCTCGATCAGCGCCGCGGCGTTCACCAGGGCGCCACGGCCGGTATTGATCAGCATCGCGCCGGGTTTCATCGTCGCCAGGCGCTGCGCGTCGATGAGGTGGCGGGTGTCGGCGGTCAGCGGGCAATGCAGGCTGACGATGTCGGACTCGGCGAGCAGGGCGTCGAGCGCCAGGTAGCGGCCGCCGAGTGCTTGGATGCGCGGATTGGGATAAGGATCGTAGGCCAGCAGCTCGCAGCCGAAGCCGGCCATGATGCGGGCGAAGGTCTCGCCGATCTGTCCGGTGCCGATCACTCCGACGCGTTTGCCGTGGAGGTCGAAGCCGGTCAGCCCATGCAGCGAGAAATCGCCCTCGCGGGTCCGGTTGTAGGCGCGGTGCAGGCGCCGGTTGAGCGTCAGGATCAGGCCGACCGCGTGCTCGGCGACAGCGTGCGGCGAATAGGCCGGGACGTGCACCACCGGCAGGCCGAGCGCTTCGGCGGCGGCCAGGTCGACGTGGTTGTAGCCGGCCGAGCGCAGGGCGACCAGGCGCGTGCCGCCGGCCGCCAGGCGTTCCAGCACCGGCCGCGAGAGGTCGTCGTTGACGAAGGCGCAGACTACTTCGAAGCCCTGGGCGAGGACCGCCGTGTCCGCCTGCAGGTGGGCCTGCTGGAAGTGCAGTTCGAAGCCGTGCCGGTGGTTGCTGGCCTGGAAGCTCTCGCTGTCGTAGGCCTGGCTGCTGAAGAACAGGATGCGCATGGTCAGAGTTCGCTGGAGTCGAGGCTGGTGGAGGACAGGTGGGTGGTGGCCGAGGCAGTGTCGGCCAGGGCCTCGATGGCCTTGTCCAGCTCGTCCAGGGCCGCGGCCGCCGCCGGATCGTTCTGCTTGAGCAGGGTTTCGCTGGTCTGGCAGGCCGCGCGCAACTGCGGCACGCCACAGTAGCGGGTGGCGCCATGCAGCCGGTGGACCCTCTCGAGCAAAGCGGTGCGGTCGTCGTTGTCGCGGGCCTGGCGAATCGCCTGGCGGTCCGCCGCCAGCGAGGCCAGCAGCATCGCCAGCATGTCGGCGGCGAGGTCGGCCTTGCCGGCGGCCAGGCGCAGCCCTTCCTCGGGGTCGAGCACGCTCAACTGGCCGAGCTGCGGCGCACGGCTCATGCTGGCCAGCGACTGGCCCAGGCTCAGTCCGGTCCACTTCAGCACTACCTGGGCCAATTGCTGCTCGTCGATCGGCTTGGTCAGGTAGTCGTCCATGCCGGCCTGCAGCAATGCGCGCTTCTCGTTGGAAAGCGCATGTGCGGTGAGCGCGATCACCGGCACCGGGCTGACTTCCCGCTCGGCCTCCCAGCGGCGGATCGCCTCGGTGGCCTGGCGGCCGTCCATGCCGGGCATCTGCACGTCCATGAAGACCAGGTCGAAGCGCTCGCGCTGCACTACCTCGAGGGCCGCGTAGCCGCTGTCCACCGCGGTGACCTGGGCGCCGAGGTCGCTGAGCAGGGTCTGCACCAGCAGCAGGTTGGCCGGGTTGTCGTCGACGCATAGCAGCCGTGGCGGCCGTCCGGAAACCATGGCGTGGGGCTTGTCGCTGCGCGTCGGGCGGACTTGAAGCAACTCCTGCAGCTTGCGTTGCAGCTTGCGGGTGCAGGCGGGCTTGGCCTCGACCTGTTCGTCGGGCAGGGTCGCGTGGTATTGCGCCTGCTCGGTGGTCGGGCAGAGCACCAGGGTCTTGCAGCCGAGCCGTTCGAATTCCCAGAACGACTGGCTCAGCTCTTCCGGCGGATGGATCGCGGCCGAGACGCCGAGCACCGCCAGGCTGATCGGCAACTGGCCGGGCGGCGGGTTGCGCAGGCTTTCCTGGAGGCTGTCGAGGTCGGCGAATTCGCTCACTTCCAGGCCGAAGTCGGTGAGCTGGTGGTGCAGCGAGCGGCGCGTCAGTTCCTGCGGTTCGAGCAGCGCCACGCGTTGGCCCGCGGCCCAGGAGGCGCCCGGCTCCTCGTTGTCGTCGCGACTTTTCGGCAGACTCAGGCTGATCCAGAACTCGGCGCCTTCCCCAGGCGTACTGTCGACGCCGATCTCGCCGCCCATCTGCTCAATCAGGCGCTTGGAGATCACCAGGCCCAGGCCGGTGCCACCGGCTTGCCGCGACAGTGAGTTGTCGGCCTGGCTGAAGGCCTTGAACAAGGCTTGCTGGTCTTCCTCGGAGAGGCCGATACCGGTGTCCTGGACGCTGATCCGCAGCTGCGCGCGGTCGTCGCTTTCGTCCTCGAGCATGGCGCGTACGGCGACGGTGCCGCCCTGGGTGAACTTGATGGCGTTGCCGACCAGGTTGGTGAGGATCTGCTTCAGCCGCTGCGGGTCGCCCTGCAATTGGATCGGGGTATCCCGGTAGACCAGGCTGACCAGTTCCAGTTGCTTCTCGTGGGCGGCCGGAGCCAGCATGGTCAGGGCGTCCTGGATCAGGTCGCGGAGATTGAAAGGGAGGTTTTCCAGAACCAGCTTGCCGGCCTCGATCTTCGAGAAATCGAGGATCTCGTTGATGATCCCCAGCAGGCTTTCCGCCGATTTCTGGATGGTCGTGAGGTAGTCCTGCTGGCGCGGGCTGAGCTCGCTCTTCTGCAGCAGGTTGGTGAAACCGAGGATGCCGTTGAGCGGGGTGCGGATCTCGTGGCTCATGTTGGCGAGGAACTCGGACTTGATCCTGCTCGCCTCCAGGGCCTCCTTGCGCGCCAGGTCCAGCTCGATGTTCTGGATCTCGATGGTTTCCAGGTTCTGCCGTACGTCCTCGGTGGCCTGGTCGATGTTGTGCTGCATTTCCTCCTGGGCGCTCTGCAGCGTTTCCGCCATGCGGTTGATGCCAGAGGCCAGTTCGTCCAGCTCGTTGCTGCCCATCGGTGGCAGGCGGGTTTCCATGCGGCCTTCCTTGAGCTGGGCGACGCCCTGGCTGATCAGTTCCAGCGGCGCGTTGATCGCGCGGCTCATGCGCAGGGCGAGGAGGGCGGTGACGCCGAGGCCGGCGGCGATCAGCAAGAGGCTGGTGAACAGGCTGCGATATCCGCGCAGCAGAGTCCCGTGGTGCGACAGTTCCAGTTCGACCCAGCCGAGTACGCGCTCGTCGTCAGGCTCGGTGGCGCCGGACAGGCTGTGGTGGCGGCCAAGAACCGGTAGCAGGAAGTGCGTGGTGTCCAGTTCGGTGGACATGCTCAAATGGCTGGCGTCGCCGGCCGGGGCGACGGTGAGCATGCTTGGCCCGGCATGGGCGAGGCGTTCCTGGCGGGCGTCGAGGAAGGTCACCGCGCGCACGTCCGGTTGGTCCAGCGCCTCGTTGGCGATGCGGTTGAGCACGGCGGTATCCTTTCGCGCCAGCGCGGTGGCGGCCAGCGGCGCCAGTTGTTCGGCGATCAGTTGCCCGCGCTCGATCAACTGGGCGCGCATGTCGGACAGCTGGACCCAGGTGAAGTAACCGCCAAGCACCATCGCCAGCAGGCTGGTGGGGAGCAGGGTGAGCAGCAGTACGCGCCCCTTGATGCCGAGATCCTTGAACACACGTCTCTCCGTCGAGCCAGATCGGGATGGCCGACGCTCCCCGGCCATACGTTTACCCCGCGCAGTTTAGCGGGTCGCGGAAGGGGAATCTGCACCGATGTGCGCAGCCCGGCGGATTCGGCTTGCGACGAAGCGGAAAGATCGTGAATACTGGCACGATTGCTAATCAATCTTATTTGGCTGCCATGTTCCCATCCCTGACGCCCGACCCCCGACTGCTGGCCATCGAGGACGATCCGACACTGGGCGCACATCTGTTCCAGCACCTCAATGGCAGCGGTTTCGAGGTGACCTGGTGCCGAGACGGGGAAGAGGGGTTGGCGGCTGCGCGCAGCGGCGGCTATGACCTGATCCTGATGGACATCATGCTGCCCGGGCGCGATGGCCTCGAGATTCTTCGCCAACTCCGCCAGGAGCAGGCGCTGCCGGTGATCCTGATGTCAGCCCTGGGCGCCGAGCAGGACCGCATCGCCGGGTTCAGCCAGGGCGCCGACGATTATCTGCCGAAGCCTTTCAGCCTGGCCGAGCTGCGGGTACGCATCGATGCCATCCTGCGTCGGATCGCCCTGGAGCGGGGGGGCGCGCCGGGCCGCTGCGCCGAACCGCTGGCGCGGCCCTCGCTGCAATTCTCTGCCGATGTCTGCGATGTCAGCCTTGGCGAGCGGTTCGCCGGCCTGACGCCGACCGAATACCGCCTGCTGGAAACCTTCCTCGCCGCGGAAGGCGAGACCCTGACCAAGGCCTTCCTTTACCAGCATGTCCTGCACCGCGGTCATACCCAGCATGATCGCAGCCTGGACATGCACGTCAGTCACCTGCGGCGCAAGCTGCAACGCCTCGGTTACGCCGGTCACCAGTTGCATACCGTCTGGGGCAAGGGTTACGTCCTGACACCGGCGCCATGATGCCCAACCGTCATTCGCTGTTCTGGCGCCTGGCCCTGGTGCTGGTGGCGTTCTTCCTGCTATCGGTATGGCTGTCCTGGACCTGGGGACGCAGTGCCGAACTGAAGGGTTACTACCTGTCCGCCGAAGCCCGCTCCGCCTTGGCGGATTATGCGCGGCGAGCCGAACGTGCCTGGCTCGACGATGGCCGCGAGGGCATCGACCGTTGGCTGGCCGAGCCGCGCCAGCGGGCGCTGGACTGGGTGGTCGTGCTCGACGGACGGCTGCAATCGCTGGGCAGTCGTCCGCTCACCACGGAGGAAGCCGAGCGCCTGACTTTCCTGCGGGGCGTCGACTGGCCGATGAGCTCCCGCTCGTTGTCGCGGCCGTTCATCAGCCTGCGCTTCCCCGAACATCCGGAGCAAGGCCGGGTGGTCCTGCGTCTTCCCGCCGAGTTCGTCCCTCCCGGCTTGTCGCCGGCCAAGCGCCTGGTCACCCATGGCCTGGTGCCGGCCGGGCTGGCCCTGCTGCTGGGAGTGTTGCTGTATCGGCGCTGGATAGTGCCGCTGGGACGCCTGCGAGCGCAGGCCAATGCCCTGCGCGGCAACGACCTGACGGCGCGTACGCAGGCAGAGATCAGCCGGCGCAGCGACGAGTTGGGCGATCTGGGGCGGGCGTTCGACCATATGGCCGAGCGACTCGACGAGCACATGGTGTTGCAGCGCCAACTGCTCCGCGATCTCTCCCACGAGCTGCGCACGCCGCTGGCGCGCCTGCAGGTGGCGGCAGAGGGCACGCTGTCCGCGCAGCTCCTGCGCGAGCGCCTGGAGCAGGAGGTACAGGGCATGCAGCAACTGGTGGACAACACCCTGGAGCTGGCCTGGATGGACACCGAACGCCCGGTATTGGCGCTGGAGGACATTTCCATCCCGGCGTTATGGGACCTGCTGGTGGAGAACGCACGCTTCGAAAGCGGCTGGGCCGCCGAGCGGTTCCGCAGCGCTCTGCCCGAGGATTGTGTCGTGCGTGGCAACCTCAATGCACTTGCCCAGGCCCTGGAGAACCTGCTGCGCAACGCCATCCGGCATTCGCCGGAAGGCGGCGTGATCCGCCTGCATGGTCGGCGCGAAGGAAGTTGCTGGTGGCTTTGCCTGGAAGACCAGGGCGAGGGTGTGGCCGAGCACCAGTTGGAGACCATCTTCCGCCCGTTCACCCGGCTGTCTTCGGCACGTACCGGCAAGGGCTTCGGCCTGGGACTGAGCATTGCCCGTCGCGCCGTGGTGCTCCAGGGCGGCCGCCTATGGGCGGAAGCCGCCGATCCGGGGCTGCGCCTGTGCCTGGTGCTGCCTTCTGCCTAGCGAGGCGCAGGTGCCTTTACATTTGGCCTGGATGTAAATGATCTTTACTCTCTTTTGTTAATGATTATCATCCGTGCCGATCTCCTCGGCCGGCCTTGTTCCGGGTCTGCGCCCTGTCCTACCCGTGCCGAGACGTCACCCGCGCAACGCCGGCGACCCAGGCTTCAGAAAAAACGTCAACGTATCCCTCGTGGCT
The DNA here is from genome assembly GCF_020708595.1 of Pseudomonas sp. 203-8. Lineage (NCBI taxonomy): Bacteria > Pseudomonadati > Pseudomonadota > Gammaproteobacteria > Pseudomonadales > Pseudomonadaceae > Pseudomonas > Pseudomonas sp. 203-8. The sequence goes on from NZ_JAJFDF010000014.1 coordinate 118,887, forward strand.
CGCCTGCTACCCGTTTTCCCTCGACAGGAGTAGTCACGCATGTACCCCCAATTCCGTCGCGGCCATCTCGCCGCTGCCGTCCTTTTCGCTTCATCGAGCCTGCTGGGCGGGCAGGCCCTGGCCGAGGACGAGCGCCTGGAAGAACTGGACGAACGCGCCGAATCGGTGGTCCAGCTGGGTGACGAGGTGGTGCTGGGCACCGCCGAACAGGAGCTCAAGCAGGCACCGGGGGTATCCATCATCACCGCCGAGGACATCAGGAAGCGCCCGCCGGTGAACGATCTCTCCGAGATCATCCGCACCATGCCCGGGGTCAACCTCACCGGCAACAGTTCCAGCGGCCAGCGCGGCAACAACCGGCAGATCGACATCCGCGGCATGGGGCCGGAGAACACCCTGATCCTGGTCGACGGCAAACCGGTCAGCTCGCGCAACTCGGTGCGCTACGGCTGGCGCGGCGAACGCGACACCCGCGGCGACAGCAACTGGGTGCCGCCGGAGGAGGTCGAGCGCATCGAGGTCCTCCGTGGGCCCGCGGCGGCACGCTACGGTTCCGGCGCGGCGGGCGGGGTAGTCAACATCATCACCAAGCGCCCGACCGATCGTTTGCGTGGTTCCATGACGGTGTTCACCAACATTCCGGAAAGCTCCAAGGATGGCGCCACGCGCCGCGCCAACTTCAGCCTTAGCGGGCCGCTGACCGAAGCCTTGAGCTTCCGCGCGTACGGCAGCGCGAACAAGACCGATTCGGACGATACCGACATCAACCTCGGACATACCGTCAACCCGAGCCGTACCGTGGCCGGACGCGAAGGGGTACGCAATCGCGATCTCAGCGGGATGCTGTCGTGGCAGGTGACCCCCGACCAGGTCGTCGATTTCGAAGCGGGCTTCAGCCGACAGGGCAATATCTATGCCGGCGATACCCAGAACAACAACGGCACCGCCAATACCCAGGGACTCGCCGACGACGGTGCGGAGACCAACCGCATGTATCGCGAGAACTACGCCATCACCCACAACGGGACCTGGTCGTTCGGTACTTCCAGGTTCGTCGCCCAGTACGACTCCACCCGCAACAACCGTCTGGAGGAGGGGCTGGCCGGTTCCGTCGAGGGGCAGATCAGCGCCGACCGTTCGTTCAGCACCAGCAAGCTGGAGAACTATCGCCTCAGCGGCGAACTCAACCTTCCGTTGCATGCGTTGTTCGAGCAGGTGCTGACGGTGGGCGCGGAGTGGAACAAGGAAACCCTCAACGACCCGTCCTCGCTCAAGCAGGGCTTCGTGGGAAGCGATAGCTTGCCGGGGACCCCCGCGGCCGGCTCGCGAAGCCCGAAAAGCAAGGCGGAGATCCGCGCGCTGTACGTGGAAGACAATATCGAACTGCGCCCCGGCACCATGCTCACCCCCGGGCTGCGCCTGGACGATCACAGCGACTTCGGCCTGAACTGGAGCCCGAGCCTGAACGCTTCCCAAACGCTCGGCGAATACTTCACGGTCAAGGCCGGTATCGCACGGGCCTTCAAGGCGCCCAACCTGTACCAGAGCAACCCGAACTACCTGCTCTATACCCGTGGCAACGGTTGCCCGATCCAGACTAGCAGCGGCGGCTGCTACCTGGTCGGCAACGAGAACCTGGACGCCGAGACCAGCGTAAACAAGGAACTGGGCATCGAGTTCCGGCGCGATGGCTGGGTCGCCGGGCTCACCTACTTCCGCAACGACTACAAGAACAAGATCGTCGCGCCGCTGGATGTCATGGGACAGACCGGGACCGGCAACAACATCCTGCAATGGAGCAACGCGAAGAAAGCAGTGGTCGAGGGCCTGGAAGGCAACCTGCTGGTCCCCCTGCACGAGGACCTGAGCTGGAGCACCAACCTGACCTATATGCTGCAATCCAAGGACAAGGACACCGGCAACCCGCTTTCGGTGATCCCCGAGTACACCCTGAACTCGACCCTGGACTGGCAGGCCAGCGAGCGTCTTTCCACCCAACTGACCAGCACCATCTACGGCCGCCAGGAGCCGCCGAAGCATGGCACCAGCCGCAACACGCCGGTGGTCTCGCGAAAAGAGGTGGGTACCTATGGCATCTGGGGCGTCAGCGCCGGCTACACCTTCAGCGAGAACCTGAGCGTACGGGGCGGGGTAAGCAACCTCTTCGACAAGCGCCTGTACCGCCAGGGCAACTCCTTCGACGCCGGCGCGGCAACCTACAACGAGCCGGGTCGCGCCTACTACGTTTCGATGACCACCTCGTTCTGATCGCCGCGGCCAACGCGCTTTCACCGGCAGGCGCAACGCCTGTCGGACCTTTCTTTGGCGTTGGTCAGGCATCGGCTGTCCAACGCCAGGTTTTCTCTTCGGACGCCTCTGGTCATCGCATCGCATGCCGTTTCGGGCGGTCTTTCGGCTGAATCGGCATGCATGACCGGATATTGCGGTGCTAGGGTCCGGCCCCAGTTTCCCGGTATCATGCTCAGCCTTTACCGTCAGTGCCGAACGAGTGCCTCCATGACCGTGCAGTACCCGACTATCGCCGACTGCGTTGGCAATACCCCTCTGGTGCGTCTGCAGCGCCTTCCCGGGGAAACCTCCAATACCCTGCTGGTGAAGCTCGAAGGCAACAACCCGGCGGGATCGGTGAAGGACCGCCCGGCCCTGTCGATGATCACCCGTGCCGAACTGCGCGGCGACATCCGCCCCGGCGATACGCTGATCGAGGCTACTTCCGGCAACACCGGCATCGCCCTGGCCATGGCGGCGGCGATCAAGGGTTACAAGATGATCCTGATCATGCCGGACAACTCCACGGCCGAACGCAAGGCGGCGATGACCGCCTATGGCGCCGAGCTCATTCTGGTCAGCAAGGAAGAGGGCATGGAGGGCGCGCGCGATCTGGCCGACAAGCTGCAGCGCGAAGGCCGCGGCAAGGTCCTCGACCAGTTCGCCAATGGCGACAACCCGGAAGCCCATTACCACAGCACCGGCCCGGAAATCTGGCAGCAGACCGGCGGCAGCATCACCCATTTCGTCAGCTCCATGGGCACCACCGGGACCATCATGGGCGTCTCGCGCTACCTCAAGGAGCAGAACCCGGCGGTGCAGATCGTCGGCCTGCAACCCATGGAGGGCTCGGCCATCCCGGGAATCCGACGCTGGCCGCAGGAATACCTGCCGAAGATCTATGACGCCAGTCGCGTCGACCGGGTCGTCGACATGCACCAGGACGAAGCCGAGGACATCATGCGCCGGCTGGCCCGCGAGGAAGGCATCTTCTGCGGCGTGTCCTCCGGTGGGGCGGTGGCGGCGATGCTGCGCCTGTCCCGCGAACTGGAGAATGCCGTGCTGGTGGCGATCATCTGCGACCGCGGCGACCGCTACCTGTCTTCCGGCGTCTATGACCCGCGCTGAGCATGTCCATGGCCAGAAATAAGGGCGGGCTGCGCTTCCAGCCCAGCGGTGGTGCGCGCGGTCCCGCGATACCGGTAGGCAAGAAGCAGCGCCTGACCATCGAGCGCCTGGCCCATGACGGCCGAGGTATCGCCCACGAGGCGGGGATGACCTGGTTCGTCAGCGGAGGGCTGCCTGGCGAGGAACTTGAGGCCCGGGTGCTGGGCGCACGAAGCAAGGTGGTCGACGCGCGCAGCGAGCGCCTGTTCAGCAGTAGCGACCTGCGTCGCCGCGAGCCCTGCACTGTAGCGGGTCGCTGCGGCGGCTGCACCCTGCAGCACCTGGAACACGGCGAGCAGTTGGCCCTGAAGCAGCGTACCTTGCAGGAGCAGTTGCAGCGTTTCGCCGGGATCGAGCCGGAAGAATGGGCCGCCCCTCTGGTCGGGCCCGAATTCGGCTATCGGCGCCGCGCTCGGATCGCCGTGCGCTGGGATGCCAGGGCGCGGCGTCTGGATGTCGGCTTCCGTGCCTCGGCCAGCCAGGAGATCGTCGCCTTCGATGAGTGCCTGGTCCTGGTGCCGCCTTTGCAAACGATTGCCCGTGCCCTGCCTGCTCTTCTGCAGGACTTCCGCAAGCCGGAAAGCATCGGCCACGTGGAGCTCTTCCATGGCACGGCCAGTGCATTGCTGTTGCGGCATACGACTGCCCTGGTCGACGAGGATCGCCAGCGCCTGGCCGCTTTCTGCTCCGCACACCAGGCCCAGCTCTGGCTGCAAGGTGCGGAACAGCCCTTGCCGGTGGAGCCGGCCGCCGAACTGGGCTACTCCTTGGGTGACTGGCAACTGACTCTGGCATACCGACCCGGAGACTTCGTCCAGGTCAATGCGCCGGTGAACGAGTCGATGATCCGCCAGGCCCTTGACTGGCTGGCGCCGACCGCCGACGAGCGGGTCCTCGACCTGTTCTGCGGGCTGGGCAATTTCTCCCTGCCGCTGGCGCGCCGGGTGGCGCGGGTAGTCGGGGTGGAGGGCGTGGCGGCGATGGTCGAGCGGGCAGGCGCCAACGCGCTGGCCAATGGCCTTGGCAACGCGCACTTTTTCCAGGCCGACCTGTCCAAAGCGCTTGCCGAAGCGCCCTGGGCGGAGCAAGGTTTTACCGCTGTGCTGCTCGATCCGCCGCGCGACGGCGCGTTCGAGGCGGTACGCGAAATGAGTTCTCTGGGTGCCCGGAGGGTAGTCTATGTATCCTGCAATCCGGCGACCCTGGCGCGCGATGCTGGCGAAATGGCCAGGCAGGGCTATCGTCTGAAGCGCGCCGGAATCCTCGATATGTTTCCGCAGACCGCACATGTCGAGGCCATGGCTTTGTTCGAGGCAGGCTAGGATGCCTGCGTAATCCGACCAGCCCGTTCGAAGGCTGGCGCAGTCATCGGTGGGCTACGCGCACCGTGGTAAAGGGTAGGCAAGATGGTACAGGTGAGAGCGCACCAGCCGGTCAACACCGACGGCAGTATCAACCTCGAGGCCTGGCTGGACCACGTCCAGAACCTCGTCCCCGGGCTCGATCGTCAGGGCTTGCTGGAGGCTTGCGAGTTCGCTCGCGAATCCGAGCAGCGAGCGATCGCCGCACAGAACTCCTGGGCGGAAGGCACGTCCAGCTTCCAGACCGGACTGGAAATCGCCGAGATCCTCGCGGATCTCAAGCTGGATCAGGAGTCCCTGGTCGCCGCGGTCATCTATCGAGGCGTGCGGGAAGGCAAGATCACCCTGGAAGCGGTCAACAAGCATTTCGGGCCGGTGGTGGCCAAGCTGATCGAGGGCGTGCTGCGCATGGCCGCGATCAGCGCCAGCCTCAATCCGCGCCATTCCATGGTGCTGGGTACCCAGGCGCAGGTGGAGAACCTGCGCAAGATGCTGGTGGCGATGGTCGACGACGTTCGCGTCGCCCTGATCAAGCTGGCCGAGCGCACCTGCGCCATTCGCGCGGTGAAGAACGCCGACGAGGAAAAGCGCCACCGCGTCGCCCGGGAAGTCTTCGATATCTACGCGCCGCTGGCCCACCGCCTGGGCATCGGGCATATCAAGTGGGAGCTGGAGGACCTGTCCTTCCGTTACCTCGAGCCCGACCAGTACAAGCAGATCGCCAAGCTGCTGCACGAGCGCCGGCTGGATCGCGAGCAGTACATCGCCAACGTGATGAGCCAGTTGAAGGAAGCTCTCGCGGCCACCGGCGTACAGGCCGATCTCAGCGGACGGGCGAAACACATCTATTCGATCTGGCGCAAGATGCAGCGCAAGGGCCTGGACTTCAGCCAGATCTACGACGTTCGCGCCGTGCGCGTGCTCGTTCCGGAGATGCGCGACTGCTACACCGCGCTGGGCATCGTGCATACCCTCTGGCGGCACATTCCCAAGGAGTTCGACGACTACATCGCCAACCCCAAGGAAAACGGCTATCGCTCGCTGCATACCGCAGTGATCGGCCCCGAGGGGAAGGTGCTGGAAGTACAGATCCGTACCCACTCCATGCACGAAGAGGCGGAGCTCGGAGTCTGCGCGCACTGGCGCTACAAGGGGACCGACGTCAAGGCCAGCTCCAACCATTACGAGGAAAAGATCTCCTGGCTGCGCCAGGTGCTCGAATGGCACGAGGAACTGGGCGACATCGGTGGCCTGGCGGAGCAACTGCGGGTCGATATCGAGCCGGACAGGGTCTACGTCTTCACTCCCGACGGCCATGCCATCGACCTGCCCAAGGGCGCGACCCCGCTGGATTTCGCCTATCGGGTCCACACTGAAGTCGGGCACAACTGCCGCGGGGCGAAGATCAACGGACGCATCGTGCCGCTGAACTACAGCCTGCAGACCGGCGAGCAGGTCGAGATCATCACCGGCAAGCACAGCGGTCCGAGCCGCGACTGGCTGAACAGCAACCTGGGCTACGTCACCACCTCCCGGGCGCGGGCGAAGATCGTCCACTGGTTCAAGCTGCAGGCGCGGGACCAGAACGTCGCTGCCGGCAAGGCCCTGATCGAACGCGAGCTGTCGCGCCTGGCGCTGCCGCCGGTGGATTTCGACCGGCTGGCGGAGAAGGCCAACGTGCGTACCGCCGAGGATATGTTCGCCGCTCTCGGCGCCGGCGACCTGCGCTTGGCGCACCTGGTCAACTATGCCCAGCAACTGGTCGAGCCGGACCGCGACAGCGAGCAACTCGAACTGATCCCGCGCAAGCCGAGCAAGATCGGCCACGGCAAGCGCGGCGACGTGCAGATCCAGGGTGTCGGCAACCTCCTGACGCAGATGGCCGGCTGCTGCCAGCCGCTGCCGGGAGATCCCATCGTCGGCTACATCACGCTGGGCCGTGGGGTCACCATCCACCGCCAGGATTGCGCCACCGCGCTGCAACTGGCGGGACGCGAACCGGAGCGGATGATCCAGGTCAGCTGGGGGCCGGAGCCGGTTCGCACCTATCCGGTGGATATCGCGATCCGTGCCTATGATCGTTCCGGCCTGTTGCGCGACGTGTCCCAGGTGCTGCTCAACGAGCGGATCAACGTTCTGGCGGTGAATACCCGTTCGAACAAGGAAGACAACACCGCGACCATGCAACTGACCATCGAGATTCCCGGTCTGGACGCTCTTGGACGCCTGCTGGCGCGCGTCTCGCAACTGCCCAACATCATCGAGGCGCGGCGCAACCGTACGCCTTGAGGCGAGGCGGAAACAGGCCACGGGCGCTCGCAGGCTGCCCGTGGCCTTTTCGTTTCCGGAAAGGGCAGAATGCCCGGACCGTTCACTGAAGACCCGAGATACCCATGTACCGACTCGACGACCTGCTCCACCTCATGGCGCGCCTGCGCGATCCCGAATTCGGCTGCCCCTGGGATCTCCAGCAGAGCTACGCGACCATCGTCCCGCACACCCTGGAAGAAGCCTACGAAGTAGCGGACGCCATAGAGCAGGGGGATTTCCCGCAATTGCGCGAGGAACTGGGCGACCTGCTGTTCCAGGTGGTCTATTACAGCCAGTTGGCTCGCGAAGAGGATCGCTTCGCTTTCGACGAGGTGGTGGACGGCATCACCCGCAAGCTGATCCGTCGACATCCCCACGTATTCCTCGATGGCGATCTCTATGGCAAGCCCGATGCGGCGAAGCTGGCCGAAGCGGCGGTCAAGCAGCGCTGGGAAGAACTGAAGGCCGAGGAGCGTGCCGCCAAGGCCAAGGAGCCGCAGCAGTTGTCGCTGCTGGATGACGTTCCTGTCGCCCTGCCGGCGTTGTCACGGGCGGCGAAGCTGCAGAAGCGCGCGGCGCAGGTCGGCTTCGACTGGCCGGAAGCGCTGCCGGTGGTGGACAAGGTTCGCGAGGAGCTGGACGAAGTCCTCGAGGCGATGGCAGAGGGTGACGAGGGTGCCGTGGGCGAGGAGGTTGGCGACCTGCTGTTCGTCGTGGTCAACCTGGCCCGGCATCTCAAGGTCGATCCGGAGGCTGCTCTGCGCCAGGCCAACGGCAAGTTCGAGCGGCGATTCCGGTTCATCGAGCGGAACCTGCGCGAAGCCGGCCGGAAAGCCGAAGAGTGTTCGCTGGAGGAACTGGACAGCCTCTGGGGCGAGGCTAAGAAAGCGGAGAGGAGCGCGCCCGGCTGTTAATGGGAAAATTACCGTGGCAGCCGGGCTGCCACGGCATCTGAATCAGCCGAAGATCCAACGATAGAGGATGACCAGCAGGATCACCGCCAGCACCGGGCGGAGGATTCGGTAGGCCTTCGGGTAGGCGCGTTTGAAGCGCTTCACCTGGGCGCCGATGGCATTGCCGCCGCGAATGGCGACCGAGTAGGCCTGGTTGATGCTGCCGACGCGTTCGCCTTCGACGTTCTGCGGTGCGGTCGCACGCCCGAGAATGCCGCTGATCCAGCGATTGAGGCGGGTCAGCAGGCGGGAGCGGAGCGGCCGCTCGATATCGCAGAAGAGAATCACCCGGGTCTGCTCGGTCTCGTTCTTCACCCAGTGGACGAAGGTTTCGTCGAACATCACGTCTTCGCCATCACGCCACGCGTAGGGCTGGCCGTCGACGTAGATGCGGCAGTTGTCCGAATTCGGCGTGGACAGGCCGAGGTGATAGCGCAGCGAGCCGCCGAAGGGGTCGCGGTGCGGATTCAGGTGGCTGCCGCCGGGAAGCAGGGTGAACATCGCGCCCTTGACGTTGGGGATGCGGCTCACCAGCTCTACGGTCTTCGGGCAGAGCTGCTGGGCGGAGGGCAGCGGGCCGTCGTACCAGGTCAGGTAGAAGCGCTTCCAGCCTTTCTTGAAGAACGAGCCGAAGCCGGCTTCGTTATTGTTCAGGGCAGCCCGGATATAACCCTCGTCGAACAGGTTGAGGGCTTCTTCGCGGATGGTTTGCCAATTGTTCTTCAGTTCGTCCAGCTCCGGAAAACGGCTGCGATCCAGATAGGGCTTCGAGGGAACGCTGGAGAACAGGTACATCAGCGAGTTGTAGGGGGCGAACCAGGCGGAGTGGTTGACCAGTTGGCGCAGGAAGGGCAAGCGCGCGCGCCCACGGAAATGGACGAACAGGACGCTGGCGACGAACAGGCCCACCAGAGTGACTTTTACCAGGAGAGAAACGCTCATGCCTTGCTTTCCATGCCTTCGATATCAGGGGCCGGGAGGAGTGCCTGCGGGTGCTCGGGACGGTAGGGAGGGGTCTCCAGGGCATGCGTGGCAGTTTGCGAGCCGCCGAGACTTGCGTTGAGGCGGCTGAGGCTGGAGGATTATACCCCCTGCGAGGGCCGGCTGAACCCCAGTCGGCTGGAAGATTATGCCGCACCCCACCGGGCGTGCCACGCGAGCGAGTCGTTGACGAATGAGCATGTCATTGCGTGACCAGTTGCTGAAAGCCGGGCTGGTCAATGAGAAACAGGCCAAGCAGGCCACCAAGCAGAAACAGAAACAGCAGCGTCTGGAGCACAAGAACCAGGTCGACAAGGACGACTCCCAGCGCCAGGCGGCGGAGCAGGCCAAGGCGGAAAAGCTGGCGCGCGACCAGGAATTGAACCGCCAGCAGCAGGAAAAAGCCGAGAAGAAGGCCAAGGCCGCGCAGATCAAGCAACTTATCGAAGGGACGCGCCTGCCCAAGCTGGAAAGCGACGACTACTACAATTTCGTCGACGCCAAGAAGGTCAAGCGGATCGCGGTCAACGACCTGATCCGCGACAAGCTGAGCCGAGGCAGCCTGGCTATCGTCAGCTATGACGGACGCTACGAGATCGTGCCTCGGGATGCGGCGGTGAAGATCCAGGAGCGCGATCCGCGGCGGGTGGTGCTGCTCAACGTACAGAGCCAGGAGCCGGACGAAGACGATCCCTACAAGGACTATGTGGTGCCCGACGATCTCATGTGGTGAGGCCCGCATCCGGAGTGTCGCTTGACCGGTACGGATGCCGGTCAACTACCAATTCTGGAATGCGAAGCAGTTCTAAAATAACTACCGATGATTTCGTTTCGATAGCATAATGCCTTTCCTCAGAAATATCCTACGGTTGCCTTTGCGTGCATCTGTGGGCTAGCCGCCTATCGAAAAGGACGTTGGTATGCCTTCCTCACAGCTTCCGGGGGCTTCGCCCTCGGAGATCGATCTCGTTCAGCTGTTCCAGCAATTGTGGGCGTCGAAATGGCTGATAGCGCTGATCGCGGCCTTGGCGACCGCCGCTGCGCTCGCCTACGCGCTGTTGGCCGTTCCGACCTACCAGGTGGATGTCCTGTTGCGGCCGATCCAGACCAAGGCCCTGGAGGCTGTCAATGTCAACGGGCTGTATGCCCTGACTCCGCGGGAAGCGCTGGATCGCGTCGGCAACGAGCTGGCAGCCTACTCCGGCAGGCTGGAGTATTTCGAAGCCCATCCAGAGCTATTCCAGCAATTGAACGCCGAGGGCCTGTCCCCCGAGCAGGCTTTCTGGAAGTTCAACCAGGATGCCTTCAGCATGCAGCAGGCGGACTTGAAGAAGGACCCCCAGGCGGCGCCTTTCTTCCGCTTGTCCATGCAGTATCCCCAGGGCATGGATGGTGCCGCCATTCTCAACGGCATGCTCGCGTCGACCATCGAGAACGAGCGTCAGCGAATCCTGGACGACCTCCAGGCGCGTATCGACGGTCGCCTGCAATTCCTCGAGCAGGATATCGAAGGCAAGCGTGCCAGTTACCAGGCTACCAAGGAGGGCAAGATCGCCCGGTTGCTGGAAGCGGACAGCATCCGGCGGGCCGGCCTGGAGGATGAGCTCAAGGCGTTGCGCGGGCGGCTGAAGATGGTGCGCGATTCGCGTATCCAGCAGCTCAACGAGGCTATCCAGATCGCCACCCGGCTGGGGATCGTCAAGCCGACGACCCCGGGCGCACTGGGAGAGGTCGGGCAGGATGGCTCGCGCAGCGTTTTCCGCACCGAGGTGAATAACCAGCAGATACCCCTGTATTTCATGGGTGTCGATGCCTTGACCGCCGAGCGCGATACCTTGCTCAAACGCAAGGGCGATGACTTCACCGAGCCCCGCGTGGCGAAGATCCAGCAGGAGCTGAAGCAGCTGGAGAACAACCGTGAAGTGCAATACCTGCAGGCTCGAAAGGGCGAGGAGCGTTTCTTCGAAAACATCGACAAGCTGCGTGGAGAGCAGGCGCGCCTCAAGACTCTGAAGGCGAGCGAGCTGAAGATCGAACTGGTGCGGATCGACCAGAAGGCTTCGACCCCTCTGAAACCGATCAAGCCGCGCAAGGCCTTGGTGGTGGCCTTGGGTCTCCTGGGTGGGTTGGTGTTCGGCGTGCTGGTGGCTCTGGTTCGGGCAATGTTGCGTGCCCCTCGGCAACGGGTACAGGAAGATAGCCTGCCGCCGGGAGTCGTCAGTCTCGACCGGAGCCTTTCCGGGACCTGAGATCAAAGGTGCGCCCCCGAAGTACGCGGGGGCGCATGGTTCAGGCCGATTTACCTATCTGCCGCAGTTCTTCTTCTTTCTCCAGCTTGATCCGATAGGCGTGGGCGTCATCCTCGTTATGGAAGACGCCAACCAGCAGTCCCTGCTGATGCACGTCCCAGCAGCGGCGGCCAAGCGCACGCAGCTCGCGGGATTTGTGGTCATCGTCACGCTCGGTCACTGTCACACTCATCTTTCTCTGCTCCAGGGTTGATCTGCATCAAGGCAAATCCAGCCTATTTCAATAGCAGGCTAATCAAATAGCCCTGGAATTGAGAAAAGCCTTTTCAGTTTCCAAGGTGTGAAGGTGGCATGCCGGATGCTCTGGAACAGGCCTCTTCCCTCAGGCGTATGCGGCCGAACAAGGCCGCTTCCGTGAGGGCGGTAATCGCCAACAGGCGATCCAGGCGCAGCAGCAGAGTCGCTCCTTCGACGGCCACCTCAAGGTATTCCTCCTTGCCGCCGCCTGGCCGAACGGCCCGGGTATGCGTCGTGCGCGCCTCGGCTTCGAAGCGAACACCGTCCTCGAGTTCGAGGAGCAACCGGTAGCGGTAGAGGCAGGCGATCTCCAGGTAGTCATGGAGATCGCAGGCGATCGGGTGGTAGCTGTCCATTGGCCTCAACAGCCTTCCAGGGGAAGGATGTAATGGCCATGGAGCCGAATGGCTTCGGCAACCTCTGCTGTCGCAATCTCGCTATGGCAGTAGCTGCAATGCCCCTGGCTGATATCGGCCTCGTCTATGCCTCTTCCGGCGAGCCAGCGTCGAGCGAACTCGCCGGCGCGAGCCCCCAGCTCCTCCGTGACCAGGACATCGAAGTGCAGGTAGCGGCCGTCGCGGGTTCGCACATGGGTGTCGAAGATCTTCACCTCCATGGCCGTTCTCCTTATTTCAGATCGCTGAGCGCCGCACCGAAGTTAAGGTGCAGTACCTGTCCGTCGACAACCAGGGCAGGAACCGACTTGACCCCGGCCTTTTCCGCCTCGGCGATGCGTGCCGATTGTTCGGCGAGATGGACCACTTCGATGTCCACCTGCTTGCGATCGAGCAATGGCAGCAAGGAACGTTCGGCTTCGACACAGATTGTGCAGCCGGCGTGGTAGTAGATGGCTTTGGTCATGCTGATTCTCCTGTGGGAATTTGGTATCGATACGATACGTTTTCAGCCTAAACAAGGCGCGACCTCTTTGTCAAACATGTTTTTAGTCGATACTATATTGGCAAGGAGGTATCCCATGTCCGCCATCGCCCTTTACGATTACCTGGAAAGGCTGACCAGCCTGATGCGTGCCTGGTCCCGCGAGCAGCCGCTGGTGGCTGAGCTGCAGCCGGTGCAGTTGAGCGCCTTGCATTACCTGGCGCGTTGTAATCGCTATTCGGATACTCCGCTGGGCGTGACCGAATACCTCGGCTTGACCAAGGGCACAGTGTCGCAATCGCTCAAGGTGCTGGAAGGGCGGGGGCTGATCAGCAAGCTGCCGGATGCGCGGGATCGGCGCAGCGTTCATCTGCGGCTGACCGATGCGGGGCGCGCGCTGATCGAGGCGGTGATTCCGCCGCAGTTCCTCGAGCAGGCCGTCACGGCACTGGGCGAGAAGGGCGAACACTTGCAAGGCTTGTTGCGTGATCTTCTGGTCGTCATCCAGCGTCAGGAGGATGTGCCTGGTTTCGGCCTTTGTCGGTCCTGCCGGTTCCATCAACGGCGTGCGGGCTCGCCCTTCTGCGGTCTAACCGGGGAGCCGTTGAGCGATGCCGATGCCGAACTGATCTGCCGCGAGCACCAGGCCTGCGGCTGATCCGCGGGCAATAAAAAACCGGGCAATGGCCCGGCTTTTCGTGGGAGGGGGGATCAGCTCTTTTCGCCAGTGACGGTCTTGCCGTCGATGGTGCCTTCCTTGAGCATGATCTGGTATTCCTTGCCGTCGGTTTCCATCTGGTACAGGCGGACCAGCAGGTAGTCCCAGTCCTTGGCGAACCAGAGGATGGTCTTGCGGTTGCTCTTGCCCGGATCACGCACGCGCTCGACCTTGATCGCGTTGATCAGGCCGGCCTGGGTGCGTACCTTTTCCTCGCCGAGAACCCGGAAGTCGTAGGTATCGACATCCTCGCCCTCGATGATCTGGTAGCTCATGCTCTTCTTGCCGTCGGCAACGTCATGCTGCAGGACCAGTTGATAGGTGGACTTGTCCAGTTGACCGCGATTCAGGGGTTGCCGCACCGCATCGCCGCGGTCGCTGCCGAGCACCTGCTTCTGCGACCAGTCGAAGTCCAGCTCGATCTGCTTGCCTTTGCCCAGACCCTGGCGGGCGAAGCGGTAGGTCTGCGGCAGGAAGGTGTCGTTCTCGACCTTGAAGGTGCTGACTTCGTTGAGACTGGCCAGCAGCATGGAGGCCTCGAAGTCCAGTTGCCAGCGGCCGTCGCCGAGAGCCTTCAGGCTGCGGGAGGCATTGCCGCTGATGGGCATCTGTTTCCAGTCGGCGGTATAGCTGGCGGTGAACGGCTTCAGCTCGAAGGCATAGGCCGGCAGGGTCAGCAGCGTCAGCAGGAACAGCATGGCTTTACGCATTGCGAATCTCCTTGGTGCGAATCTGATGGCCGGTGGCAGGCAGGGCCTGGCCATCCAGCAGGGCGCCCTGTTCGCCCAGGCGCAAGCGGCCCTCGGCGAACCAGCGCATGGCCAGCGGGTAGATCCGGTGTTCTTCCTCGTGAACCCGTCTGGCCAGGCGTTCCGGCGTATCTTGCGACTCTACCGGGATTACTGCCTGTACGACCAGTGGCCCCCCATCGAGTTCCTCCGTCACGAAGTGCACGCTGCAACCGTGCTCGCGGTCGCCGGCTTCGAGGGCGCGTTGATGGGTATGCAGCCCTTTGTGGCGCGGCAGCAACGAGGGATGGATATTCAGCAGACGCCCCTGGTAATGGCGAACGAAATCGGCGCTGAGGATGCGCATGAACCCGGCAAGGATCACCAGGTGCGGTTCATGGGCATCGATCCGTTGTGCCAGGGCCTCGTCGAAGCTTTCGCGATCGGCATAGGCCTTGTGATCGAGCACCTCGGTCTGGATGCCGGCCTGGCGTGCGCGTTCCAGGCCATAGGCGTCCGCGCGGTTGGAGATCACCGCGCGGATCCGGGCCGGCGTGGCGCCGTCCCGGAGGCTGTCGATCAGCGCCTGCAGGTTGCTGCCGGAGCCGGAAATCAGCACCACGACATTGCAGAGTTTCGGCATCAGTGGTTTTTCAGATTGTTCAGGACCACGCGCTCGGCGTCCGCGCCGCAGGTTTCGATGCGACCGATCTGCCAGGGTTGCTCGCCGGCGGCACGCAGGACTTCCAGGGCTTTCTCGGCGTCGCTCTGGGCCACGCAGATGACCATGCCGACGCCGCAGTTGAGTACGCGATGCATCTCGGTCTCGTCGACGTTGCCCTGTTCCTGCAGCCAGTCGAATACCGCCGGACGGTTCCAGCTGGCGACATCGATCACGGCCTGGGCGTTGTCCGGCAGGACGCGCGGGATGTTGTCCAGCAGGCCGCCGCCGGTAATGTGAGCCATGGCCTTGACCGCGCCGGTCTGCTTGATCAGTTGCAGCAGCGGCTTGACGTAGATGCGGGTCGGCGCCATCAGCAGGTCGGCCAGCGGCTTGCCGTCGAGTTGGACCTGCTCGATGTCGGCGCCGGAAACCTCGATGATCTTGCGGATCAGGGAGTAGCCGTTGGAGTGCGGGCCGGAGGAGGGCAGGGCGATAAGCGCGTCGCCGGCCTGGACCCTGGAGCCGTCGATGATCTCGGCCTTTTCCACGACGCCGACGCAGAAGCCGGCCAGGTCATAGTCTTCGCCTTCGTACATGCCGGGCATTTCGGCGGTCTCGCCGCCGACCAGGGAACAGCCCGCCAGTTCGCAACCGGCACCGATGCCGGTGACTACGGTGGCGGCGACGTCGACGTTGAGCTTGCCGGTGGCGTAGTAGTCGAGAAAGAACAGCGGCTCGGCGCCGCAGACCACCAGGTCGTTGACGCACATCGCCACCAGGTCCTGGCCAATGCTGTCGTGCTTGTTCAGGTTGAGCGCCAGGCGCAGCTTGGTGCCCACCCCGTCGGTGCCGGATACCAGCACCGGCTGCTTGTAGCCGGCCGGGATTTCGCAGAGGGCGCCGAAGCCGCCGAGGCCGCCCATCACTTCCGGGCGTGCGGTGCGCTTGGCCACGCCTTTGATGCGTTCCACCAGGGCTTCGCCGGCGTCGATGTCCACACCAGCGTCCTTGTAGCTCAACGAGGGTTGCTTGCTGCTCATAAATCCAGGCCTATAGGGGTAATTCGGAGATCGGCCGGCCGCCCAGGCGTGCAACGCTGTTTGCCGGTTTTGAAGGCGCGCGATTTTATCAGGCTTGCCACGCAGCGGCCATCTCGGTTGCCGCTGGACGGACTGCTGTTTAAGGTATAGGTCCACTTGCGCGGCCTTTACAGCTCGTCGCCGCCGTTCCCATCCGTTCGTCGAGAGCCCTCCATGCGCATAGCCCGACTCTTCGTTCTCTGTTTTTCCCTGCTAGGCTTGCCCGTCTTCGCGGCAACGGTCCCCAATCTCTACCAGGTCCACGAGCCGGTTTCGTCGCAGCAGCCCGGGGAGCGCGATGCCGGACTGGTGCGAGCCCTGCAGACCCTGCTGGTGCGCCTGACCGGCAATCCGCAGGCGCCGCAGAACCCGGCATTGGCGGGGTACCTGAAGGATCCGCAGCAACTGATCAGCCAGTACGCCTTCGAAAATGGTCCGCCGCTGGCGCTGGTGGTCGATTTCGATCCGACCGCCACCGGTAATGCGCTGCGGGCCGCCGGCCTGCCGAGCTGGGGCGCCAACCGGCCGGCGGTGCTGGCCTGGTGGCTGAACGAAAGCGTCGATGGCAGCTCCCTGGTCGGTGACAACCAGGCCTCGGCCGAACCGCTCAAGCGTGCGGCGCAGAACCGCGGCTTGCCGTTGCGCCTGCCTCTGGCGGATCTCGACGAACAGATCGTCGGTACCCCGGAAAACCTCACCGCCGCCCAACCCGATGCCCTGCGCGCAGCCTCTGAGCGTTATGCCGCCGATGCCTTGCTGGCAGTGGACGCCAAGGAGGCGGACGGCAAATGGCAGGCGCAATGGCGGCTGTGGATGGGCGATTCGCGAGAGCAAGGCCAGGCTGAAGGCGCTACGCCCGACGCGTTGGCAGACAGCGTGATGCTGGCCGTCGGCAACCGCCTGTCCACTCGTTTCGTTGCCACGCCGGAAGCGGCGACCGGCCTGACCCTCCAGGTCCAGGGCGCGACACTGGCACGCTATGCCGAGTTGCAACGCCTGCTCGATCCGTTCGGCGCGCGTCTGGTAGGCGTGCGGGGCGATCGCCTCGACTATTCCGTGAAGGCCAGTCCCGAGCAATTGCGTGCCCAGCTGGGCCTGGCGCAGTTGCAGGAAATCCCGGCCGACAGCGTACCGCTGGATGCCTCCGGCCAGCCCGCAGCGCCCAGCGCGGCGGTGCCGTCGTCGACCCAACTGAATTTCCGCTGGCAGTGAGTCGGCGCGCCGATCCGCTTCTATGCAACGGAGCGGGCCGGCGCGCGACCGGCCGATGCTCTGGGCAAGGAGCCTCGGCTATCGGCAAACCTTTGATTTTGCTTGCCTAGTTGCTCATTGTGCGGCCTTGCCGAGGCGTATAAACTTTGCAGCCTTTACGGTGACTCCTGCGGCGTTTTCGGATTGTCCGCCCAGCCTGGCATGAAACCTATTCAGCTTCCCCTCAGTGTGCGTCTGCGCGACGACGCCACCTTCGCCAACTACTATCCCGGTGCCAATGCCGCGGCACTGGGATATGTCGAGCGTTTGTGCGAAGCCGAGGCTGGCTGGGCGGAAAGCCTCATCTACCTCTGGGGACACGACGGCGTCGGCCGCAGCCACCTGTTGCAGGCGGCCTGCTTGCGTTTCGAGCAGTTCGAAGAGCGAACCATCTACCTGCCGATGGCCGATCTGGTGCAGTACGGCCCGGAAATCTTCGACGATCTCGAGCAGTGCGAGCTGGTCTGCATCGACGACCTGGATGTGCTGGTTGGCAAGCGAGAATGGGAAGAGGGGCTGTTCCACCTGTTCAATCGACTGCGTGATACCGGTCGGCGCCTGCTGCTGGCGGCATCGAAGTCGCCCCGGGAGCTGCAGGTCAAGCTGCCGGACCTGAAGTCCCGCCTCACCATGGCGCTGATCTTCCAGTTGCACGGTCTTTCCGACGAGGACAAGCTTCGTGCCCTGCAACTGCGGGCATCCCGTCGTGGCCTGCATCTGACCGATGAAGTCGGTCGTTTCATCCTCAACCGCGGTTCGCGCAGCATGAACTCTCTGTTCGATCTGCTGGAGCAACTGGATCGCGCTTCGCTCCAGGCTCAGCGCAAGCTGACCATTCCTTTCCTCAAGGAAACCCTCGGCTGGTAAGCGTCGACAGTCCGTCGGCGAACTCCCGCATGGCCGTGCCGCAGTCCTTGGGTTTCGCTTGCGGCAGGAAGTGACCGCCTTCTATCCGTCTCTCCATCCATGCGCCGGCAGTATCGGAGCGCTGGCTGTCCGCAGGCTTCCCGGCGGTCGGCAGGGCAGGAGGGGGCTCCTGCCTTACCATCAGCGTTCCCCGGCGACCCGTCGGTCGTACTGGAATCGCCAGCGCGTATAGAGCAGCGCGGCGCAGAACAAGGTCACGCTGAGTAGCACTTCGGCCCAGCCGAACAGGCGCTGCGTGGGATCGAAGGCGGCGAGTACGCCGAGGATGAAATACAGGTTGACCACGTAGCAGGCCCAGGCATGCCCGCGCGCGCTGCCCATGAGCAGTCCGGGGGCCACCACCAGCAGCGGCAGCAGCTTGAAGGCGAGGACCAGCCAGGGCACCCAGCTCGCCGCACCATGGGCGTCCGCGTAGATCAGGTCGCGAATGAGGATGAGCAGGACCAGGCCGACGAAGCTTCCCAGGCTGATGGCGCGGCTGAGCGCCAGGCGCGGCTGCAGCCACACTACTTCGGGCAGCGGTTTGTTCTTGCGGGCCATTTCAACTCCCCAGCTTGCCGGCGGTTTCCGCCAGGCGTTTGCCCAGCGCGCGACACAGGGTCAGTTCGTGCTCATCGAGGCTGCGCTTGCCATCGGCGCCGGCGAAGTGGCTGGCGCCGTAAGGCGTGCCGCCGCCGCGGGTTTCCAGCAGGGCGGGTTCGCTGTAGGGAATGCCCAGGACCAGCATGCCGTGGTGCAGCAACGGCAACAGCATCGATAACTGAGTGGTCTCCTGGCCGCCGTGCAGGCTGGCGGTGGAGGTGAAGACCGCTGCCGGCTTGCCGACCAGGCCGCCGGTCAGCCACAGGCTACTGGTACCGTCGAGGAAGTATTTCAGCGGGGAAGCCATGTTACCGAAGCGGGTCGGGCTGCCGAGGGCCAGGCCCGCGCAGTTCTTCAGGTCCTCCAGGGTTGCGTACAGCGCCCCCTCCGCGGGGATGTCCGGGGCGACCGCTTCGCATTCGGTGGATACCGCGGGAACCGTGCGTACGCGCGCCTCGAAGCCGCCCTGTTCGACGCCACGGGCGATCTGCCGGGCCATTTCCGCGGTAGCGCCATGGCGACTGTAGTACAGCACCAGGATGTAGGGACTGCTCAAGCGAGGATCTCCAGGACTCTTTCCGGAGGCCGGCCAACCACCGCCTTGTCACCCGCGACCAGCACCGGGCGCTCGATCAGCTTCGGATGCCTGGCCATTGCCTCGATGATGGCCTCTTCGCCAAGACTGGGCTCATCCAGGCCGAGGGCCTTGTATTCGTCCTCCCCGGTCCGCAGCAACTGGCGGGCGGGAATGCCGAGCTTGGCCAGGATCGCTTTCAGCTCGGCGGCGCTCGGCGGGGTTTCCAGATAGCGCACCACCTGCGGTTGCAGGCCGCGGGCTTCGAGCAGTTCGAGCGCTGCGCGGGATTTCGAGCAGCGCGGATTGTGCAACAGGATCAGTTCGCTCATGTCAGGGGTCGCATGGCCGGTGAAGTGACGGCTATTCTAACCGCCTCGTCGACCAGGACTGAACCCGTCGGCGCGAAGTACCGCCCCGAGCGGCGAAGAACCGGCGCGACTTCAAGGAGAGGGCATGCGCGAACATTTCAACGATGGGGTCGAGTTCGCTCGCTTCCTCGCTCATCGCTTCGTCACCGACAAGGCTCCCAACAGCGCGGCGGCGCTGACCTACACCACGTTGTTCGCGGTAGTGCCGATGATGACGGTGATGTTTTCCATGCTTTCGCTGATTCCGGCATTCCATGGCATGGGCGAGTCGATCCAGACTTTCATCTTTCGCAATTTCGTGCCTTCCGCTGGAGAAGCGGTGGAAACCTACCTGAAGAGTTTCACCACCCAGGCCCGGCACCTGACCTGGGTCGGGGTGGTCTTTCTGGCAGTCACCGCCTTCACCATGCTGGTGACCATCGAGAAAGCCTTCAACGAGATCTGGCGGGTTCGCCAGCCACGCCGCGGTGTCGGGCGGTTCCTCCTCTACTGGGCGATCCTCAGCCTGGGCCCATTGTTGCTGGGGGCCGGCTTCGCCGTGACCACCTACATCACTTCGCTGTCGCTGCTCCATGGCCCGGACGCGTTGCCGGGCGCAGAGACGCTGCTGGGGCTGATGCCGCTGGCGTTCAGCGTGGCGGCCTTCACCCTGCTCTATTCGGCGGTCCCGAACGCCCGGGTCCCGGTGCGCCATGCCCTGATGGGCGGCGTGTTCACCGCGGTACTGTTCGAAGCCGCGAAAACCCTGTTCGGGCTGTACGTAAGCCTGTTTCCCGGCTACCAGTTGATCTACGGTGCCTTCGCCACCGTGCCTATCTTCCTGCTGTGGATCTATCTTTCCTGGATGATCGTTCTGTTCGGCGCGGTGCTGGTCTGCAATCTCTCTTCTTCCCGTCTCTGGCGGCGGCGCTCGCTGCCCAAGCTGATCGTCCTGCTCGGCGTGCTGAGGGTGTTCCACCAGCGCCAGCAGCTTGGACAGTCGCTGCGCCTGACCCACTTGCATCGTGCGGGTTGGCTGTTGCCCGAGGATGAGTGGGAGGAACTGCTGGACTTTCTCGAGAAGGAGCAGTTCGTCTGCCGCGCCGGCGGAGGCGAGTGGGTGCTGTGCCGGGATCTTGGCGCCTACAGTCTGCATCGCTTGCTGAATCGCTGCCCCTGGCCCATGCCTAGCCGAGAGCGCATGCCTGCGAATCTGGACGAGGCGTGGTATCCGCCGTTCCAGCAGGCCATGGAGCGCTTGCAGGTGGAGCAGGAGGCGCTGTTCGGAGAAAGCCTGGCCCACTGGCTGGCGGACGGAACCTCGGGAGCGAAGGTGACGTAAAGTGTCAGTTTGCGGCGAACGATGTGCATGAGGCGCTGCATGCTGCCGGAGGAACCCCAGCAAGCGCAGGGAAAGGGCTGTTGGCACGCTTCTGGCAAACCCTCGTGTGACAGTCGTTTCACTCCGTAGTTCCGCCGAGGTTCCCGTTCATGCTCCCAATGTCGAACAAGGTCGTCCATTTGCATCACAAGGATGAGCAGGCAGCGCTTGAGCGTTTGAACCGGATTACCGGGCTGCAGTTCAGCAGTTGGCCGGAGTCGCTGGTGCCGGCGCGCAGCGTCAGCGAACCGTCGCCTGAGAAAGCGCGGGACGAACCCCTGCTCGATCAGGTGCGCCAGGGCTGAGCGATCCGGCTCAAGCTTCGGACACCTGCTGGGACCTGTTTTCCTGCTCCACCGCTTGTACGAAGAACTCCTCCACGACCAGTCGGGAAAAGGCCGTCGCCGACTTCAGGCGTACCTGCATGTTCTCCACTTTCTGCCGTACGGGCAGGCGGGCAATGCCGGAAAGCAGGATGCGTTGCTGGCGGTCGATTCGTCCGTGATCCACCGCCACTTCGCGCTGGCGCCCGCCATCCAGATAGCTGACCACCAGTGACACCAGCAGGTCGCAGGCATCCGGAAGATGTAGCCAGGCGGCAATGTTGTAGTCCGCGACCAGGCCCTCGTGGGCTGTCAGGGTCGGGCGTGCGGCATCCACCAGGTGTGCGGGGACGCTTCCGATCAGATGGTCTTTCATAAGCAGCAGTGTGTCCGTTTAAAAGGGCTTCGGACTCGTCGCTCTCGACTTCTCCCCAAGTCGATCCTGCCGATGCCTGGGCATACGGCCGGTTGAGTCGTCGTGTCGTGTGTGGCACGCGGATTATAGGGGTGGTCCTTTGCGTCAAACTGTGCGGTTCGACGGCGATCGTCGTGACTCTTCTCGCACTTTGTGCCTTGTAGGAAGTATCGGGGCTTCTTCTTCCCATATTCGTCTCCACTCGGTTTTGCAGAGGTGGATGGCTTCCAGTAAGGTCTCGCCATAGTGCCGCGCCGGGTTGCCCTGGTCCGGCCGAAGTTTTCCTGACTCGGGAGGTTCCTGACATGGGGAGTTGGCTACGCCCGCTGGGCGCTGCTGCGGTGTTGTTTCTCGCGGGCTGTTCGGCGGATTACGGAGTCGACCAGGACGGGCGTCCTGTCGCTGCGGAGCAGTTGGACGGGCATTGGCTGGTGGTCAATTACTGGGCTGACTGGTGCGCGCCCTGCCGGACCGAGATTCCGGAGATGAATCGCCTTGCGCAGGTGCTGGAAGGGCAGGGCGGGCGCGTCATTGGCGTGAATTTCGATGGCCTGCGCGATGCCGAGTTGAAGAAGTCGGCCGATGGCATGGGGATTCGCTTCACCGTGCTGGCCGATGATCCGGCGCCTCGCTTCAAGCTCCCTCGCAGCGAAGCGTTGCCCGTCACCTATATCGTCGATGCTCGGGGGGAAATGCGTCAGCGTCTGCTGGGCGAGCAGACGGCCGATGGCATATTGAAACAGCTCGAGGCTTTGCGGGAGGGACGCTGATGGCGAGGATCTGCTTGCATGCCTATGTCGGCGGCCGGGTACAGGGCGTCGGTTTCCGTCAGGCGACCCGGGAAGAGGCTGATCGCCTCGAACTCGACGGTTGGGTGCGAAACCTGGATGACGGGCGTGTCGAAGTCGTCTGGGAGGGCGAGGAGGACCGGGCGAAAGCCCTGGAGCGATGGCTGGGGCGGGGCCCGCGGCACGCGGAGGTCTCTGCGGTCGAGGTCGAGCAAATGCCGCTGCAGGGGATCGCTGGCTTCGTCGTCCGTCGCTGACGAGGCGAGTTCGCCGTCAGGGCGTCTCGCCAGGGTCCGCGGCCAGGCGACCGGCATCCCGGAGCAGGGCATGCATGAACTGCTGCTGCAGTTCGGGGTCGTTGCGCGTGAGCTCGATCAGGCTCTGTTCCAGTTCGCTGGCTTCTTCTTCCAGGCCCAGCTCCGCGAGGCGTTTCACCCGATGGACCCAGTGGTGGACGTCATCGCCTTCCAGGTCGTCATAGATCAGGGCGTGAGCTTCCAGGAGCTTGCCGCGCAGGCTGCGGCTGACGCGGAGGCTGGCATCGGCGCGGGTACCATCCTGTGGGTCGCTCACCGAAAGGTGTATCTGCGAGATGCGGCTGATGTCCTGTTCGGCGAAGGGGCTGTCGAGCAGGTTGAGGCGCAGCACGCCATGACGGTCGGTAAGCAGTTCGTTGAGTTCCTTGCCGGAACTGACCAGGACCGGACGCTCCGCCCA
The DNA here is from genome assembly GCF_020708595.1 of Pseudomonas sp. 203-8. Classification (NCBI taxonomy): domain Bacteria; kingdom Pseudomonadati; phylum Pseudomonadota; class Gammaproteobacteria; order Pseudomonadales; family Pseudomonadaceae; genus Pseudomonas; species Pseudomonas sp. 203-8. The sequence goes on from NZ_JAJFDF010000014.1 coordinate 141,870, forward strand.
GGGCAGGCTGGAGTATTCCAGGCGCTTGTCGCGCTGTTTCTCGTCGATGCTCGCGAGATTCTGTTCGGCGCGACCGTTGGATTCCACGTTCATGAACGGATTCACCCCGGCCAGTCCGTAGTTGATCCAGCCGTGGGTGATGTTGTCCGGTACGCTGCCGAAGGTCACCACGTTGACGATGTTCGCTCCGACGCCGGCCACCAGCGCCACCGCGCCCAACGGGATCTCGTAGATCTCCCGCCAGGCCTGGTACGGCGTATAGCGGTCGTAACGGCGCGTCACCTCGAACTCGGTGACCTCGAAGGACTTCTGGTCGTTGATCCGGACCCGGCGCTGCGGCAGTTCGAGCACATCGGGCTGGCCGACATCGACTTGCAGGGTGTGTTCGAGCAGCTTCCGCTCGACGCGCTCCTCATGCTCGCTACGCTGCGGCAACTGGTTGGCGCAGCCGCTCAGCAGAAGGCCGCCGCACAGGGCGGCGGCGAATAGGCGCAGGGGTCTTCCGGTGGGCATCGTTACGCTCAGCGGCTGAGTTTTTCGGTGATGAACGACATCAGTTCGCCGATCGGCAGGTTCTGCGACTCGCTGTCGCGGCGGCCCTTGTATTCCAGGACGCCTTCGCTGAGGCCGCGGTCGCTGATCACGATGCGGTGGGGAATGCCGATCAGCTCCATGTCGGCGAACTTCACCCCGGGGCTGGTCTTCTTGTCGCGATCGTCCAGCAGCACTTCGAAACCGGCTGCGGTCAGCTCGGCATAGAGCTTGTCGGTCGCCTGCTTGACGCTCTCGGTTTCGTACTTCAGTGGTACCAGGGCGATCTGGAACGGCGCCAGTGCGCTTGGCCAGAGAATGCCGCGCTCGTCATGGTTCTGCTCGATGGCGGCGGCGACCACGCGGGATACGCCGATGCCGTAGCAGCCCATGATCAGGTTGACCGGCTTGCCCTGTTCGCTCAGGACGCTCAGCTTCATCGCTTCGCTGTACTTGGTGCCAAGCTGGAAGATATGACCGACCTCGATGCCGCGCTTGATCACCAGGGTGCCCTTGCCGTCCGGGCTGGGGTCGCCTTCGACGACATTGCGCAGGTCGGCGACCTCGGGCAGCGGCAGGTCGCGCTCCCAGTTCACGCCGAAGTAGTGCTTGTCCTCGATGTTGGCGCCAGCGGCGAAATCGCTCATCAGGGCGACGGAGCGGTCGACGATGCAGGCGATCGGCAGGTTGACCGGGCCCAGCGAGCCGGGGCCGGCGCCGATGGCGGCACGGATCTCGGCCTCCGAAGCGAATACCAGCGGGCTGGCGACCAGCGGCTGGTTGGCGGCCTTGATTTCGTTGAGCTCGTGATCACCGCGGACGATCAGGGCGACCAGGGTGCCTTCTTCGGCGCCATGCACCACCAGGGTCTTGATGGTTTTCTCGATCGGTAGCTGGAAGCCGTCCACCAAGGCCGCGATGGTCTTGGTGTTGGGCGTGTCGACCAGGCGCATGTCCTCGGTGGCGCTGCCGCGGGCGCTCTCGCGCGGCACGGCTTCGGCCTTCTCGATGTTCGCGGCGTAGTCGGAGCTGTCGCTGAAGACGATATCGTCCTCGCCGGAGTTGGCCAGCACGTGGAACTCATGGGAGCCGCTGCCGCCGATGGAGCCGTTGTCGGCTTGCACGGGACGGAAATCCAGGCCGAGGCGGGAGAAGATCTTGCTGTACGCCTGGTACATCCCGTCGTAGGTCTGCTGCAGCGAGTCCTGGCTCAGGTGGAAGGAATAGGCGTCCTTCATGATGAATTCGCGTCCGCGCATCAGGCCGAAGCGCGGGCGGATTTCATCGCGGAACTTGGTCTGGATCTGATAGAAGTTGATCGGCAGTTGCTTGTAGCTGTTCAGCTCGTTGCGCGCGAGGTCGGTGATCACTTCTTCGTGGGTCGGGCCTACGCAGAATTCGCGCTCGTGGCGGTCCTTCAGGCGCAGCAGCTCAGGGCCGTATTGCTCCCAGCGCCCCGACTCCTGCCACAGCTCGGCCGGCTGCACCGCCGGCATCAGCACTTCCAGGGCGCCGGCAGCGTTCATTTCCTCGCGGACGATGGTCTCGACCTTGCGCAGTACCCGCAGGCCCATTGGCAGCCAGGTGTAGAGACCCGAGGCCAGGCGACGGATCATGCCGGCGCGAAGCAGCAGTTGATGGCTGATTACCACCGCGTCGGCGGGGGTTTCTTTGAGCGTGGAAAGCAGATACTGACTGGTACGCATCTTTGGCCGTTATGTCGGTTGTATCGGGAGGAATGGCTGGGCATTGTACGGTGCCGGTCTGGCTGCGTACAGGGCGCCGGCCATCGATGATGAGGAGTCAGCAGGCAATGAACGCGGCGCAGGTACAGGCGTTGATCCGCATGGGGCTGCCCATGGCCGAGGACATCGATTTTCGTGTCGAGCGTCTCGACGAACGACATGCGCTGGCGCGCATACCTTTTCACGGCAAGCTGGTGCGTCCCGGTGGAACGCTGTCCGGCCCGACCATCATGGCGCTGGCCGACGCGGCGATGTACGCGGTCATTCTCGGGCGTCTCGGGGCGGTCGAGATGGCCGTGACCTCGAACCTGAACATCAACTTCCTCAGCAAGCCCAGGCCCGAGGACCTGTTGGCCGAGGCGAGCATCCTCAAGCTGGGGCGGCGCCAGGTCGTCTGCGAGGTCGGGGTGTTTTCGCAGAGTAATGAGGAAGACCTGGTGGCCCATGTCACCGGTACCTACGCCCTTCCTTTATAGGCGCGTTGCCGCCAAGAAGAAAAAACCCGGCGATGCCGGGTTTTTTCGTTGCCTGTCGGTCGATTACAGGATCGACAGCGGATAGTCGACGATCAGGCGGAACTCGTTCTGGTCGCCTTCGCCCTGGTCGGCGTTGGCACGGTGCCAGGCCTGGCGGATGCGGAACGACAGGTCCTTGGCCGGACCGGACTGGACCACGTACTTGGCTTCGAGGTTGGTTTCGTGGTGCTTGCCATCCTCGCCGTACAGGCCTGCATAGGAGGAGCTGGAATCGACCTTGGTACCGTCGATGTCCTTACCATTGATGTAACGCAGCATGAAGGTCAGGCCAGGAACGCCGTAGGAGGCCAGGTTCAGGTCGTAGCGGGCCTGCCAGGATTTCTCGCCAGGACCGTTGAAGTCGGAGTACTGGACGGAGTTGGCGAGGAAGATCGAGTCGCCGCCGGCGCCGGAACCGTTGCCGCCGAAGCCGATGTAGTCGAACGGCTCGTCGCCATGCACCTGCTGGTAGGCCAGGGTGAAGGTGTGGGCGTCCAGGGTATACGCGCCCGCCAGGGACCAGGTGGTGTTGCTGATGTCGCCAGCCTTGGACTTGCCTTCGTCGGTGGTGCGGTAGATGTTGAAGTCGAAGCCCAGCGATTGATCGGAGGCCAGCGGGATGGTGTAGTTGGTGTTCAGGTAGTACTGGCGATAGATGTCTTTCAGCTCTGCGCCATAGAGGGAGGCGCTGAGGTTGTCGGTGATCGCGTAGCGGCCGCCAGCGAAGTCGGCGCTCTTGGCTGTCTGGCCGGCGTAGGTGGCGTAGAGCTCACCGCGCGATTTGACGGTGGTCGGCTCCTTGCCCTCGGTGAAGTGGCCTGCCTCGAGGTCGAGCCCTTCGAATTCGCTGCTCTGCAGCTGGAAGCCGGTCGCGGTCTGCGGGAACAGGCGGCTGCCGCCAGCGGCGAAGACCGGGGCGGTCGGTTGCATCTCGCCCCACTTCAGCATGGTCTTGGAGATGCGCACCTTCACGGCGCCGCCGGCGCGGCTGTAGTCATCGCGCGGCTTGCCGTCGTTCATCACCGGCAGGTTGCCGGTGCCGGTCTTGTCGGAGGTGCCGTCGAGCTTCAGGCCCAGGTAGCCGAAGGCATCGACGCCGAAGCCCACGGTGCCTTGAGTGAAGCCGGATTCGTAGGTGGTGAGGAAGCCCTGGGTCCAATCGACGCGATCACCCCGACCTTCCTTGCCGTCACGGTTGAAATAGTAGTTGCGGAGCAGCAGGTTCAGGCTGCTGTCTTCGATGAACCCCTTCGCTTCGGCCTGATCGCTGACGAATGCGTCGGCCACGGCGAACTGAGTGCTACCTGCGGAAACCGCCAGTGCAATGGCGCTCCACTTCATCACTTTCATTGTGATTGCTCCTTTGGTTTTGAAATTATCTCTGCCATCACAGTGCCGCAGTGACGGCTAGTTCTTCTTGTCGGCGCTAACTTATAGCACGCAGTGTTTCTTGGCGATAGTTGAGGTTCCGAAGCGACGGATTCTTTACCGTGCTGTCGCAAAATTGCATGACGCATGTCGCATCTGCGTAGGTGCGCAGTTGAAAAAATGACGTATGTCGCGGGGTTGGTCACTCTTGTTGAGGTCGCTTCTCAAGTCGCTTTTTCCGATTGGCGGGGCCTTGTAATAAAAATGTCATGTTCCGTACGGCCCCTCTTACTGTGATGAAAGAGGTATAAGCAAACTCCGTGCACAAATTGGAAAATGGCTTCGCCTATGTATTCCAGTTGGTCTCTTCGAGAGCGAGGCTATTCTGTTTGAAAGCAAACGAATTATGCTTTGAAACCTGATTGTAATCCGTCTGCTTCAAGGGTTGGTTGCCATCGAGTTGTCTGTGGCGAATGCGTTTGTATCCACGGCATGTCTTATGTTCGGCGTCGCGCTGTATTCATTTGGCCGGCATCTTATGGGGCGTTCGGCTGGAGAGGCGCGCCAAGCTGGGGCGGGCGGATGTGTGGGCTTGCTTTGGCCGGGCGGCGAAGTATCCTGCGCGGCAGTTACGGCGGGGCCCTTCCCGGAGGGAGGGGCTAAGCTGTCCATGAACGACGGTCGAACAGGAGAGGTCAGTATGTTCGCTTTGGATCCCCGGCTGGAGCAGGACACCCTGTTGCTCGGCGACTTTCCCCTCAGCCGCCTGCTGCTGATGAACGATGCCCGCTATCCGTGGTTCATCCTGGTGCCGAGGCGGGAGGATGTCACCGAGCTGTTCCAGCTCGATGTCGATGACCGGCAGGCGCTGTGGCGCGAGGCCACGCTGCTGGCAGAGGTCCTCAAGGACACCTTCCGTGCGGACAAGATGAATGTCGCTAACCTGGGCAATGTGGTCAGCCAGCTTCACATGCACGTGATCGTCCGGCGACGTGGTGACGACGCCTGGCCCGGCCCTGTCTGGGGGCGCCATCCGGCTCGGCCTTATTCTTCCGAGCAGGTCGAGGCGATCCGCGGCAAGTTGCGGATGGTGCTGACCGACGGCTTCCGTTTTGCCGGGGAGGCCTAGATGGAGCTGGACGCGCGCATGGATGACCTGGAATGCCGCCAGGCTTTCCAGGATGACACTTTGCAGGCTCTCAACGATGTGGTGGTCGAGCAGCAGCGCAGCATCGAGCGACTGCAGCTTCAGGTCGCGGCATTGATCAAGCGTCTGGAAGACGTCCAGGGGCTGGTGGGCGAGGCGGGGGAAGACGAAGCGCCTCCTCCCCATTATTGAATGCACAAAAAACCCGCCGTTCGGCGGGTTTTCTGTTTTTCGCGGCGGTCAGCGGCGGGAGGCGATCACGTCTTCCGCCTGCAGGCCCTTGTCCCGTTGTACCACCGAGAACTCCACGCGCTGGCCTTCGATGAGGATGCGGTGGCCTTCGCCGCGAATCGCTCGGAAGTGGACGAAGATGTCCTCGCCCGAATCGCGGGAAATGAAGCCGAAACCTTTTGAGGTGTTGAACCACTTCACGGTACCGGTCTCCCGGTTGCCGCTGTCCTGGCTGCCGCCGAGGGCTGCCGGGGCGCTGGCGCTGCGCGAGACCGGCTTGCCGGGTTTCAGGCTGCCCGCCAGTTGCAGGGCCGTGGCCAGCACCAGGCTTAGCAGGGGCAGGACGATCGCCGGCTGGTCGGCGATGGTCGGCAGCGGCGCCAGCAGGATCAGTGCCTGCAGGACGACGCCCAGGACCAGCAGGGCGGCTGCGCCGGCCTGCAGCGGGCGGGTTGGATGTGACGATTGCAGTACGGGAGCGAAGAGCAGGTTGATCAGGCCCAGAATGGCCAGGTAGATGGCATCGGGATGTTGCAGGAAGGGTGTGGCTTCGGTTCTTAGGCTGGGAATGAAGGACAGCAATAGGGCGGCGACGCCCGTGACCAGAAGGACGATTTTCAACATGTCAATGAGTTCACCTTGATGGGGTAACGATCAAGTAGCCGGACAGCGCTTCGGTGCATGAAACGAAAGGTGCGGAAGGAAGGCCGGCCTATGCGCGTGACGCACGGCGGCTATTTAACAGGAAAGCAGGAGGCTACTCAAATCAAGCGGTTGGCGCCGGAGGGGGAGGGCGGGACCCTGAGGCGGGCCCCGCTTTCTATCGAGCGATCGACGATCAGCTGGCAAGAAGGCTGCGCAACATCCAGGCGGTCTTTTCATGCACCTGCATACGTTGGGTGAGCAGGTCGGCGGTGGGTTCGTCGCTGACCTTGTCCAGCAGCGGGAAGATGCTGCGGGCGGTGCGCACCACGGCTTCCTGGCCCTGGACCAGTTGCCGGATCATCTCCTCGGCTTCCGGAACGCCTTCCTCCTCCTTGATGGACGACAGGCGGGCGTAGGCGGCGTAGGTGCCGGGCGCCGGGAAGCCCAGGGCCCGGATGCGCTCGGCGATGTCGTCCACGGCAACGGCCAGTTCGGTGTACTGGCCTTCGAACATCAGGTGCAACGTGTTGAACATCGGGCCGGTGACGTTCCAGTGGAAGTTGTGGGTTTTCAGGTAGAGGGTGTAGGTGTCGGCCAGTAGCCGCGACAGGCCCTCGGCAATGGCTGCGCGATCCTGTTCGCCGATTCCGATATTGATTTCCATGGCGTTCTCCTTTCAGTCGGCCTTGTGAATGGGGCACTCCGAAACAGTTGGAGTGAGGCTAACACAGGGTTTTTCCCAGCGCTCTTGGTCTATGTCAAAGGCGGCGATAGGGAGAATCTATTCCGACTGCCCGGTCAAGCGAATGGTTCGCAGGGGGAGGCGAAATGCTTCCGTTCAACGGCCTGGCTTCCCGCGTGACAGGCCGGCGGGGCTGGCTGCAAGCCATGGATTTTTCAGGCTATAATCCCCGCCTTCAATGCGAAGTGGGCCCGGATGCGGGTGCTTCGCCGTTGCCGTTCACCGGGCAGCGCGGGAGATGTCCTTCCGGGGGCGTACCGATGGTTCCGGTGCTCGGTCAGGGCCGGCGAGAGCCCGGCAATGGTCGCCAGGCAGCCGGCGGCTCCACAGAATCCAAGACTTACGAGAAGCGAACCACACCATGATGCGCAGCCACTATTGCGGCCAACTGAACGAGAGCCTGGACGGCCAGGAAGTCACCCTTTGCGGTTGGGTTCACCGCCGCCGCGACCATGGTGGAGTGATCTTCCTCGATGTGCGCGATCGCGAGGGGCTGGCCCAGGTGGTGTTCGATCCGGACCGTGCGGAAACCTTCGCCAAGGCCGACCGGGTGCGCAGCGAGTTCGTGGTGAAGATCACCGGCAAGGTGCGCCTGCGCCCTGAAGGCGCGCGCAACCCGAACATGGCGTCTGGCTCCATCGAGGTACTGGGCTACGAACTGGAAGTGCTGAACCAGGCCGAGACTCCGCCGTTCCCGTTGGATGAATATTCCGATGTGGGCGAGGAAACGCGCCTGCGCTACCGCTTCATCGACCTGCGTCGTCCGGAGATGGCCGCCAAGCTGAAGCTGCGTGCGCGCATCACCAGCAGCATTCGCCGCTACCTGGACGACAACGGCTTCCTCGACGTCGAGACCCCGATCCTCGGCCGGCCGACGCCGGAAGGCGCGCGCGATTACCTGGTGCCGAGCCGTACCTACCCGGGCCACTTCTTCGCCCTGCCGCAGTCGCCACAGCTGTTCAAGCAACTGCTGATGGTCGCCGGCTTCGATCGCTACTACCAGATCGCCAAGTGCTTCCGTGACGAGGACCTGCGTGCCGACCGCCAGCCGGAATTCACCCAGATCGACATCGAGACCAGCTTCCTCGACGAGAGCGACATCATCGGCATCACCGAGAAGATGGTGCGCCAGCTGTTCAAGGAAGTGCTGGATGTCGAGTTTGACGAGTTCCCGCACATGCCGTTCGAAGAGGCCATGCGCCGCTACGGTTCGGACAAGCCCGACCTGCGCATCCCGCTGGAGTTGGTGGACGTCGCCGACCAGTTGAAGGAAGTGGAGTTCAAGGTCTTCTCCGGTCCGGCCAACGATCCGAAGGGGCGTGTCGCCGCCCTGCGTGTACCGGGCGCCGCCTCCATGCCGCGCAGCCAGATCGACGACTACACCAAGTTCGTCGGCATCTATGGTGCCAAGGGCCTGGCCTACATCAAGGTCAACGAGCGCGCCAAGGGCGTGGAAGGCCTGCAGTCGCCGATCGTGAAGTTCATCCCCGAGGCCAACCTGAACGTGATCCTCGATCGCGTTGGCGCGGTCGACGGCGACATCGTGTTCTTTGGCGCCGACAAGGCCAAGATCGTTTGCGATGCCCTGGGCGCGCTGCGTATCAAGGTCGGCCATGACCTCAAGCTGCTCACCCGGGAGTGGGCGCCCATGTGGGTCGTGGACTTCCCGATGTTCGAGGAGAACGACGACGGCTCGCTGTCCGCGCTGCACCACCCGTTCACCTCGCCCAAGTGCACCCCGGCTGAGCTTGAGGCCAATCCGGGCGCGGCACTTTCCCGCGCCTACGACATGGTGCTCAACGGTACCGAGCTGGGTGGCGGTTCCATCCGTATCCATGACAAGTCCATGCAGCAGGCGGTGTTCCGTGTGCTGGGCATCGACGAGGCGGAACAGGAAGAGAAATTCGGCTTCCTGCTCGACGCGCTCAAGTACGGTGCGCCGCCGCATGGCGGCCTGGCCTTCGGCCTGGATCGCCTGGTCATGCTGATGACCGGTGCATCGTCTATCCGCGAAGTGATCGCCTTCCCGAAGACCCAGAGCGCTGGCGACGTCATGACTCAGGCACCGGGTTCTGTGGACGGCAAGGCCCTGCGCGAGCTGCACATTCGCCTGCGCGAGCAGCCGAAGGCCGAGTGATTCGAATCAACCCGCGGAGGCGCCGCTTGCGGCGCCTCCTGCCGAGAGAGCAATACGGAGTGAGTTATGGCTGGTCATTCTAAATGGGCCAACATCAAGCACCGCAAAGAGCGGCAAGATGCCAAGAAAGGCAAGATCTTTACCAAGCTGATCCGTGAGCTGACCGTCGCTGCAAGGCAGGGCGGCGGCGTCCCGGCGGACAACCCGCGTCTGCGCCTGGCCGTGGACAAGGCGCTGACCGCCAACATGACCCGCGATACCATCGATCGTGCCATTGCGCGCGGCGTCGGCTCCAACGATGCCGACAACATGGTCGAGCTTTCCTATGAAGGTTATGCGCCGAGCGGCGTAGCGATCATCGTCGAGGCGATGACCGACAACCGCAACCGTACCGCTGCCGAAGTGCGTCATGCCTTCAGCAAGTGTGGCGGCAACCTGGGCACCGATGGTTCGGTCGCCTACATGTTCGAGCGCAAGGGACAGATCAGCTTCGCTCCCGGCGTGGACGAGGAAGCGCTGATGGACGCGGCCCTGGAGGCTGGCGCCGATGACGTGGTAGTCAACGACGATGGCTCCATCGACGTGTTCACCACCTTCGCCGACTTCATTTCGGTGAACGAGGCGCTGGCCGCCGCCGGATTCAAGGGCGACGAAGCCGAAGTCACCATGATCCCTTCGACCACCGCGACCCTGGACCTGGAAACCGCGCAGAAGGTGCTCAAGCTGATCGACATGCTCGAGGACCTGGACGACGTGCAGAACGTCTATTCCAATGCCGATATCCCGGACGACGTGATGGCGCAGCTCGGCTGAGCCGATCGGAGCGATAACGCGAAGCCGGAAGTGGGGTACGCTTGATGCGTTCGAACCCCGCTTCCGGCTTTTAGTATCCAGCTTATGACTTTGATTCTAGGGATTGACCCGGGCTCGCGCATCACCGGCTTCGGCGTGGTGCGGGAAACGGCGCGCGGTTGCGAATACGTGGCGTCCGGATGTATACGGACCGGTAATGGCCCCTTGCACGAGCGTCTACACGTGGTGTTTCGCAGCGTCCGCGAGGTGATCCGCACCCATGGCCCGACGGCCCTGAGCATCGAGCAGGTGTTCATGGCGCGCAACGCCGATTCGGCCCTGAAGCTGGGGCAGGCGCGGGGGGCGGCCATCGTCGCGGCAATGGAGGAGGGGTTGAGCGTGGCGGAGTACACCGCCTCGCAGGTCAAGCAGGCAGTCGTGGGGACCGGCGGTGCAGACAAGCAGCAGGTGCAGATGATGGTCATGCATCTGTTGAAGCTGACCCAGAAACCGCAGATAGATGCTTCCGACGCCCTGGCCATCGCCCTGTGTCATGCCCATACCCAACAGAGTCTGGTCCCCCATGGCCTGGTGGGCGCACGCCGACGTGGCGGGCGCCTGCGTCTTTGAATAAGGAAAGCTCTTCGTGATCGGACGCTTGCGTGGCACCCTGGCGGAGAAACAGCCGCCACACCTGATCCTCGATGTGAATGGCGTCGGCTATGAAGTGGAAGTGCCGATGACGACCCTCTATCGGTTGCCTTCGGTGGGCGAGCCGGTGACCTTGCATACCCATCTGGTTGTGCGTGAGGATGCGCACTTGCTCTATGGCTTCGCCGAAAAGCGCGAGCGAGAGCTGTTCCGTGAGCTGATCCGGCTCAACGGCGTGGGTCCGAAACTGGCCCTGGCGCTGATGTCGGGCCTGGAAGTGGACGAACTGGTGCGTTGCGTCCAGGCACAGGACACCTCCACCCTGGTGAAGATCCCCGGTGTTGGCAAGAAGACCGCCGAGCGCCTGCTGGTGGAGTTGAAGGACCGCTTCAAGGCTTGGGAAAACATGCCCACGATTGCACCGTTGGTGATGGAACCCCGTGCCAGCGCTACAGTCTCAAGCGCCGAGGCCGATGCAGTCAGCGCGCTGATCGCCCTCGGCTTCAAGCCACAGGAAGCCAGTCGTGCCGTCGCAGCCGTACCGGGAGAGGATTTGTCCAGCGAAGAAATGATCCGCCAGGCCCTGAAGGGCATGGTCTAGGTGGCGCCCGATGATCGAGCCTGATCGCCTCATATCCGCCGTTTCCGGTCGCGAACGCGATGAGCAGCTGGACCGCGCCATTCGCCCGCTGAAGCTGGCCGACTACATCGGCCAGCCCAGCGTGCGCGAGCAGATGGAGCTGTTCATCCATGCCGCGCGCGGCCGCCAGGAGGCGCTCGACCATACGCTGATCTTCGGTCCGCCGGGGCTGGGCAAGACGACCCTGGCGAATATCATCGCCCAGGAAATGGGCGTTTCCATCAAGAGTACTTCCGGGCCGGTGCTCGAGCGTCCCGGCGATCTCGCCGCATTGCTGACCAACCTGGAGGCCGGCGACGTCCTGTTCGTCGACGAGATCCACCGTCTTTCGCCCATCGTCGAAGAAGTGCTGTATCCGGCCATGGAAGATTTCCAGCTGGACATCATGATCGGCGAAGGGCCCGCGGCCCGCTCCATCAAGCTGGACCTGCCGCCGTTCACCCTGGTCGGCGCGACCACCCGTGCCGGCATGCTGACCAATCCACTGCGCGATCGCTTCGGTATCGTCCAGCGCCTGGAGTTCTACAACGTCGAGGACCTGGCGACCATCGTCAGTCGGTCGGCCGGCATTCTCGGCCTGGAGATCGAGCCGCAGGGCGCGGCGGAAATCGCCAAGCGCGCCCGCGGTACGCCGCGAATCGCCAATCGCCTGCTGCGCCGGGTACGCGACTTCGCCGAGGTCCGGGGGCAGGGCGACATTACCCGGGTGATCGCCGACAAGGCATTGAACCTGCTCGATGTCGACGAGCGTGGCTTCGACCACCTCGACCGTCGTCTGTTGCTGACCATGATCGACAAGTTCGATGGCGGGCCTGTAGGAATCGACAACTTGGCTGCGGCGTTGAGCGAGGAGCGGCACACGATCGAAGATGTACTGGAGCCCTATCTGATCCAGCAGGGCTACATCATGCGGACACCGCGGGGGCGCGTGGTAACACGCCATGCGTACCTGCACTTTGGCCTGAATATTCCGAAAAGGTTGGGGCCGGGGGTGACGACGGATCTGTTCACGTCTGAAGATGGTAATTAATTGCATTTGTGGGCGATTGCCGATTGGCAAAGCCGGGACTTGGTTCTAGAGTATGCGCGCGCAACACGGGGGAAAGCCGTTCCAGCAGCGTTTCCGGGTCTATTACGAGGACACGGATGCCGGCGGCATCGTCTATTACGTCAACTATCTCAAGTTCATGGAACGGGCTCGGACCGAGCGGCTGCGAGCTTTGGGGTTCGCCCAATCGCAACTGGTCGGCGACAATCTGCTGTTCGTCGTGCACTCCGCCGAGGCGCGTTACCACGCCCCGGCCAAGCTCGATGATGAACTGCTTGTCAGCGCCGAGGTCGAGGAGTTGAACCGGGCGAGCCTGAAGTTTCGTCAACAGGTTCGTCGAGCGTCGGACTCCGTCCTGCTCTGCGAGGGGCGGTTCCTGGTGGCGTGCGTGCGAGCGGACACCCTGAAGCCACGTGCTATCCCCGAAACGTTGCGTGCGGCTTTTGCCGGAAGCCCGGATTCTTTTTCAGCAGGAGATTAAAGTGGAACCGAACGTCGTCGACCATACCTCCATGTGGAGCCTGATCAGCAACGCCAGTATCGTGGTGCAACTGGTCATGCTGACCCTCGTGGCCGCCTCGGTCACATCCTGGATCATGATTTTCCAGCGCGGCAATGCCATGCGCGCCGCCAAGAAGGCACTGGATGCTTTCGAAGAACGCTTCTGGTCGGGCATCGACCTGTCCAAGCTGTACCGCCAGGCCGGTAGCAATCCGGACCCGGACTCCGGCGTCGAGCAGATCTTCCGTGCCGGCTTCAAGGAGTTTTCCCGTCTGCGCCAGCAGCCCGGCGTCGATCCCGATGCGGTGATGGAGGGCGTGGCGCGCGCCATGCGTGTGGCCATCTCCCGTGAGGAGGAGAAACTCGAAGCCAGCCTGCCATTCCTGGCAACCGTCGGTTCCACCAGCCCGTACGTCGGCCTGTTCGGTACCGTCTGGGGTATCATGAACTCCTTCCGTGGCCTGGCCACCGTGCAGCAGGCAACCCTGGCCACCGTCGCCCCGGGTATCGCCGAAGCGCTGATCGCTACCGCCATCGGCCTGTTCGCCGCGATCCCGGCGGTCATCGCCTACAACCGCTTCTCCGCACGTTCTGAGATGCTGATCGGTCGTTACTACACCTTCGCCGACGAGTTCCAGGCCATCCTGCACCGCAAGGTGCACACCAGCGACGACTAAGACGACTGAGAGGTAAGCCGATATGGCAAGGGTTCGTCACAAGCGCAAGCCGGTCGCGGAAATGAACGTGGTGCCTTACATCGACGTGATGCTGGTACTGCTGGTGATTTTCATGGTGACCGCACCGATGCTTAACCAGGGGGTCAAGGTCGACCTGCCGAAGGTGTCTAGCGAGGCGTTGCCTCAGGACAACAACAAGCAGGTCCTGACCCTTTCGGTGAAGGCCGACGGTTCCTATTACTGGAACGTCGGTAGCGAAGTGGATACTGAAAAACAGACCGATAGTGCCGTGTCGTTGGAACAGATGACCGATGCAGTCACCAAGATCATGAGTGCCCGTCCGGACACCCAGGTATTCATCCGCGGCGACAAGGCGGTGAACTATGGTGCGGTGGTTGGCGCCATGGGTGCCTTGCAGCAGGCCGGTGTGCCCAACGTCGGGTTGATTACCGAGGCCCCCTGATCTTGAAGCAACAGTTCGAACGCTCGCCTTCCGAGAGTTATTTCTGGCCCGTCGTCCTGGCGGTGGTCCTGCACGTTCTGATCTTCGCCATGCTGTTCGTCAGCTGGGCGTTTGCTCCGGAGCTTCCTCCCTCCAAGCCGATCGTGCAGGCCACGCTCTACCAGCTCAAGTCGAAGAGCCAGGCGACGACACAGACCAACCAGAAGATCGCTGGCGAGGCGAAGAAGACCGCCTCCAAGCAATACGAAGTCGAGCAGCTCGAACAGAAGAAGCTCGAGCAGCAGAAACTCGAGCAACAAAAGCTGGAACAGCAGCAGGTCGCTGCTGCGAAAGCGGCGGAACAAAAGAAGGCTGACGAGGCTCGAAAGGCCGAGGCCCAGAAAGCCGCCGAGGCGAAAAAGGCCGATGAAGCCAAGAAAGCTGCCGAGGCCAAGGCCGCCGAACAGAAGAAGCAGGCTGACATAGCCAAGAAGCGCGCCGAGGACGAGGCCAAGACAAAGGCCGCTGAGGACGCCAAGAAAAAGGCAGCCGAGGACGCGAAGAAGAAAGCGGCCGAGGAGGCCAAGAAGAAGGCTGCTGCGGAAGCGGCGAAGAAGAAAGCCGCCGTCGAGGCCGCCAAGAAAAAGGCCGCCGCCGCTGCCGCGGCAGCCCGCAAGGCTGCCGAGGACAAGAAGGCGCAGGCATTGGCCGAGTTGCTTTCGGATACGACCGAGCGCCAGCAGGCCCTGGCCGACGAGGTGGGCAGCGAGGTCACCGGCAGTCTCGACGACCTGATCGTCAACCTGGTGAGCCAGCAGTGGCGGCGTCCTCCATCGGCGCGTAATGGAATGAGCGTAGAAGTACTGATCGAAATGCTGCCGGACGGTACCATCACCAATGCCAGCGTCAGCCGTTCGAGTGGCGACAAGCCTTTCGACAGTTCGGCGGTGGCGGCGGTGCGCAACGTCGGCCGTATTCCCGAGATGCAGCAATTGCCGCGGGCTACCTTCGACAGCCTGTATCGTCAGCGCCGCATCATCTTTAAACCGGAGGATTTGAGTCTGTGAGTACCCTGATTCGCATTGCGCTGTTCGCCCTGGCCCTGGTGGCAGGTGCTGCGCAGGCTGCCGACCCGCTGGTGATCTCCAGCGGTAACGACCGTGCCATTCCCATCGCCGTGGTGCCGTTCGGCTTCCAGGGGGGCAACGTGTTGCCGGAAGACATGTCCAATATCATCGGCAACGACCTGCGCAACTCCGGCTACTTCGAGCCGCTGCCCCGGCAGAACATGATCAGCCAGCCGGCGCAGGCCAGCGAAGTGATCTTCCGTGACTGGAAGGCAGTTGGCGTCAACTACGTGATGGTCGGCAACATCGTGCCTGCCGGCGGACGCCTGCAGGTGCAGTACGCATTGTTCGATGTCGGCACCGAGCAGCAGGTCCTGACCGGCAGCGTGACCGGCAGCACCGATCAGCTCCGCGACATGTCGCACTACATCGCCGACCAGTCGTTCGAGAAGCTCACCGGTATCAAGGGCGCGTTCTCCACCAAGATGCTCTATGTCACCGCCGAGCGTTTCTCGGTCGACAACACCCGCTACACCTTGCAGCGCTCCGACTACGACGGCGCCCGCCCGGTGACCCTGCTGCAGTCGCGCGAGCCCATCGTGTCGCCGCGCTTCTCGCCCGATGGCCGCCGTATCGCCTATGTCTCCTTCGAACAGAAGCGCCCGCGTATCTTCATCCAGTACGTCGATACTGGCCGTCGTGAGCAGATCACCAATTTCGAGGGCCTGAATGGCGCTCCGGCATTCTCCCCTGACGGCAACCGCCTGGCCTTCGTCCTGTCGCGCGACGGCAACCCGGAAATCTACGTCATGGACCTTGGCAGCCGCGCCCTGCGCCGCTTGACCAACAACCTGGCGATCGATACCGAACCCTTCTGGGGCAAGGACGGCTCTACCCTGTACTTCACCTCGGACCGTGGCGGCAAGCCGCAGATCTACAAGATGAACGTGAACAGCGGTGCCGTGGACCGGGTAACCTTCATCGGCAACTACAACGCCAACCCGAAACTCTCGGCCGACGAGAAGACCCTGGTAATGGTCCACCGCCAGCAGGGCTACACCAACTTCCAGATTGCCGCCCAGGACCTCCAGCGCGGCAATCTGCGGGTGCTGTCGAACACCACTCTGGACGATTCGCCCACTGTTGCGCCCAATGGCACCATGCTAATCTACGCCACCCGCCAGCAGGACCGGGGCGTGCTGATGCTCGTATCCATCAACGGACGCGTACGGATACCTCTCCCTACCGCTCAGGGCGATGTGCGCGAGCCTTCCTGGTCCCCTTACCTGAACTGACGGTCGCCAACGGTTACAAACTTATACACTGGGGTTCATTAGGAGTTACATGATGGAAATGCTGAAATTCGGCAAATTTGCTGCGCTGGCTCTGGCCATGGCTGTGGCTGTGGGTTGCTCCTCCAAGGGCGGCGATGCTTCCGGTGAAGGTGCCAATGGCGGCGTCGACCCGAACGCAGGCTATGGCGCCAACAGCGGTGCCGTTGACGGCAGCCTGAGCGACGAAGCCGCTCTGCGTGCGATCACCACCTTCTACTTCGAGTACGACAGCTCCGACCTGAAGCCGGAAGCCATGCGCGCTCTGGACGTACACGCGAAAGACCTGAAAGGCAGCGGTCAGCGCGTAGTGCTGGAAGGCCACACCGACGAACGCGGCACCCGCGAGTACAACATGGCTCTGGGCGAGCGTCGTGCCAAGGCCGTTCAGCGCTACCTGGTGCTGCAGGGCGTTTCGCCGGCCCAGCTGGAACTGGTTTCCTATGGTAAAGAGCGTCCGGTCGCTACCGGCCACGACGAGCAGTCCTGGGCTCAGAACCGTCGCGTCGAGCTGAAGAAGTAAGAAGTCGTTATGCCCAAGCACCTGCGTGTCCTGACGTTCCTCGCGCTCAGCCTGCCATTAGCGGCCTGGGCGGAAGTTCCCGTGTATGACGGCGTTGCCGCCAACAATGGCGGCAACGTTCCTCCTTCCGGGTATGGCACGGCAGGTGCCGGCGGCGCCTTTGCCGGAGGTGGGGTGACAACCCCCACCTCCGTGCAGGGCGAACTGTTCATGCAGCTCCAGCAGATGCAGGACGAGTTGGCTCGCCTGCGTGGCACGCTCGAGGAGCAGCAGAACCAGATCCAGCAGCTCAAGCAGGAAAGCCTGGAACGCTACCAGGACCTCGACCGTCGGATTTCCGGTGGTGGCGCTCCCGCTGCACAGAATTCCGCACCCGCTGGCGCCATCAACGCCAATGGGGCGCCTGCGGCTCCCGCAGGCAACAACGCACCGGCGCCGAGCAGCGAGCCGGGCGACCCGGCGAAGGAGAAGCTCTACTACGATGCGGCCTTCGACCTGATAAAGAGCAAGGATTTCGACAAGGCGAGCCAGGCGTTCAATGCCTTCTTGCGCAAGTACCCGAACAGCCAGTACTCCGGCAACGCCCAGTACTGGCTCGGCGAGGTGAACCTGGCCAAGGGCGACCTGCAAGGTGCCGGCCAGGCCTTCGCGCGGGTCAGCCAGAGCTACCCCAGCAGCCAGAAGGTGCCCGACTCTCTGTACAAGCTGGCGGACGTCGAGCGTCGCCTGGGTAACAACGACAAGGCCAAGGGTATCCTCCAGCAGGTCATTTCCCAGTACCCGGGCACTTCGGCCGCTCAACTGGCGCAGCGCGATCTCAAGAACCTTCGCTGATCCCGTTCCCGATGAACAAACCCGCGCCTGTCGCGGGTTTTTTCGTTAGAATCGGCGCCCCCGTGAAGCTGCATGGTTTCAGCTCGGCTGATCTTCGTGCCTCTCCTCGCGAGACCTTCCGGGATTTCGAGCGCCACGACAGGATACGTCCCGTGGCGTTCCTTCATTTACCGCAACGGAGGCGGACGACCTGTTCAGTCGTCACGCCCGTGGCTGAATATGCAACAGACCCTGCGCATCACCGAGATTTTCTACTCGTTGCAGGGGGAAACACGTACCGCCGGCTTGCCGACGGTCTTCGTGCGCCTGACCGGCTGCCCCTTGCGCTGTCACTATTGCGATACCGCCTATGCCTTCAGCGGCGGCGACGTCGTTAGCCTGGACGCCATTTTCGAGCGGGTTGCCGCCTACAAGCCCCGCTACATCTGCGTGACCGGCGGGGAGCCGCTGGCCCAGCCGAATTGCATCTCTCTGCTGGAACGGCTCTGCGACGCCGGCTACGAGGTTTCCCTGGAAACCAGCGGGGCTCTCGACGTGTCACGGGTCGACCCGCGCGTAAGCAAGGTTCTCGACCTCAAGACGCCGGGATCTGGCGAGGTCGGACGCAACCGATACGAAAATATCCCGTTGCTGACCGACAACGATCAGGTGAAGTTCGTCGTCTGTTCGCGAGAGGACTACGACTGGGCGGTATCCAAGCTGATCGAGTACCGCCTCGACCAGCGTGCCGGTGAAGTCCTGTTCTCGCCGAGCCACCATCAGGTCAGCGCGCGAGAACTGGCCGATTGGATCGTGGCCGACAACCTGCCGGTCCGCCTGCAATTGCAACTGCACAAGATTCTCTGGAACGACGAACCGGGCCATTGAGACGAGGAATTCATCATGAACCAGAAGAAAGCGGTCATCCTGCTCTCCGGCGGCCTCGACTCCGCCACCGTTGTCGCCATGGCCAAGGCCGACGGCTACGCCTGCTACACCATGAGTTTCGACTACGGCCAGCGCCATCGCGCCGAGCTGCAGGCCGCCGAGCGCGTGGCCCGGCAGTTGGGCGTGATCGAGCACAAGGTGATAGGGCTCGACCTCAATGGCATGGGCGGCTCGGCATTGACCGACGAGAGCATCGCGGTGCCCGAGTCGCCTAGCGAAGGTATACCGGTGACTTACGTGCCGGCGCGCAATACGGTGTTCCTCTCGCTCGCCCTGGGCTGGGCCGAGGTCCTGGATGCCCGTGACATCTTCATCGGTGTGAATGCGGTGGATTACTCTGGTTATCCGGATTGTCGCCCTGAGTTCGTCGAGGCTTTCGAACGCATGGCGAATCTGGCAACCAAGGCGGGCGTGGAAGGCAATGGCTTCCGCATCCAGGCGCCGCTGCAGTATCTGTCCAAGGCGCAGATCATCCAGGTGGGCGTGGCGCGTGGGGTGGATTACGGCCTGACGGTGTCCTGTTATCAAGCCGATGAGCAGGGACGTGCGTGCGGCAAATGCGATAGCTGCCGGCTGCGTGCGGATGGCTTCGCGGCGGCTGGTATTTCCGACCCGACGCCATATTTCTGAAAAAAATTCACGAGGGGTGTTGTTTTTACGTTAGAAATCAGTATTATACGCCTCGCGTTGGGTCGTTAGCTCAGTCGGTAGAGCAGTTGGCTTTTAACCAATTGGTCGTAGGTTCGAATCCTACACGACCCACCATTTTCGAAGGGGCGAGTTGCACAGGCCTAGGAAGGGGTGTTGCACCTTTTACTTGTCCAGCAGCCGTCTGGGCCGAACATTAGGCCCGCATTGACGTGATGTCAATATGGAATAGCCCGCCTGTTTAGGTGGGTTTTTCTGTTTCTAAGGCCCTGAAACCACTCTGCAGGCGTAGCAATGCGCCCTCGACGTAATCAGCGATTACAGCGGGTACTGCGGTGTTGGCCTTGAAATTGCGCGGCTCTGCCAGCACGCCGGCGCTGGAACCCAGGCGCTCTCGGTAATTCCAGATTTTTCCTACAGGCCTAGCGATCTGCTGGGAGGCGCGGCTACCTTTCGTCCGGTAGCCGGCCTCTCAGTACCGGTATCGCTAGGCGAGACTGCATCGGGCGGCAGATCCACATCCACCAGATCCGCTTATTGCAGCGGGAGCCGCGGATGCCGAGGCGGCACGGTTCGATAAGTGTTGAGCCATCAGAGTGAACAGCACGCTTTGCTCGAAGGTGTCAGGTGGCTGTGGTAGCGCTTCTTCCCACACGGTTGGACCTCCCTGAATGCCTGTCCCTGGTGTGTGCTCCCTTGGTTCTGCAGGCGCTGTCCTGGCCTCCGGCGGCGGTACTTCACCCATTCGAGCGAGAGGTTGCCTGCATGGCTTCGGTTTGGCAGAGGCCTGCGGGGAGCCGCTGTAATCCACCTTTCTGACGTTCTCTAGCGCGCCTTGGGCCAGGCTCCTAGCATGCAGCACGGCACGCATGTGGTCGTAGTCGGCCTCGATGTAGCTCATCGTGGTCTGGATATTCGAGTGGTTGAGTAGGCACTTCGTCAGGTGGATGTTCCGCTCGGGTGCCTTCATCAAGTCGGTGGCCAGGGTGTGCCGGAAACGGTGCGGGGTCATCCGCACCCCAACCTGTTCGGTCAGCTTCCGGTACATGGCTTCGACCTGGTCGGAGTTCATCACCTTGCTCTTGTAGTGCGGTGAGAACCGGTTGACGTTGAACAACTGATCATCATCGGCGAACCCGGCTTTATCGGCCTCCTTCAGGAGCCGCGATAGGTGAGGCACAAGCCCCTCCGTTATTGGCACTACGAACTCTTTATGAGTTTTCTCTGTTTCGCCGCGGATGAGGATCAGTTGATTATCCCAGTCGATGTCGCGCTTGCGGATGCACAGCAGCGCGTTCAACCGGATGCCGGTGTAGTAGAAGACCTCAAACGTGCAAAGCCAGAACCAGGCGGGAGTGATGCGTGCGCGATCGCCGGTGCAGCGCTCTGCGCCGACCTGCATGTTGAGCCAATTGCGGGCGCGCAGGATGGCTTCGGCTGCGACGGTTTTGCTTGCTCGCCTGGGGGGGATGACGGTGGTCTTTCTGAACGGGTTGACTTGGGAGTGCGTCACCAGCTCGTGCTCGATGGCATAGCCCCAGATCGTTCGCAGATGATTCGAATACGTGTTCCAGCTCCGCTTGGACAGGCCTTGTTCCAGTACCTTGCGCCGCCATCCCAGGACAGCCCTGTGGTCCACGTCCTGTACGGTTGCCGTAGGACCGAAGTGCTTGAGCAGCGCCTTGGTCGCGGCGCGGTAGATCTTCGCGCTGGCTTCCCGGAGATCGTGCGCGAAGATGTACTCCTCGGTGAGCTGCTGCGGCGTCATTCCACACCTCCTTCGGCATCGGTGATGACCGTGAGGCTTGGGTTGCCCAGAGGCTGCTCAGGGAACAGCAATTTGGGGTCGTGGAGCAGGTAAGCCTTGAGCTCTTTCGTCTTGCGAGGACCAGAAACCTTGATGGTCCAGATGTTCAGGTTTTTACTGGTCTTCCGGTGTAGACCCTGTTTCTCGAACGCGCGCTGCACCAGCTTCCAGCCGGTCGTATCCTTGGCCTGGGCCAGCTTTTCGAGCTCTGGATGCTCCTGGACATAACGCTTGAAGATTCCTGGCGTGACCAGCATGGCGGTCCCGTCGACGGTATGCACCAAGGCTTTGGTGTCGTTGATGAACAGGCGACGGGTCGCGATACCAGATTTCATCCAGCCAACGAATCCCTGTCCCAGATCAGTGCTTCTGCTAGGCATAAATACATCTTCAACTGCTTCAGGAGCGCAATCTGTTGGCTCCTTGTTCCCTAGTGGCTGCTGTAGGTTCTCCTCCCCGCGAGTGTTCGTAGAAGAAGCAGCCGGTGAGTCGTGGCTAGTGTCTAGCTCTTCTGATGGCGAATTGATATTACCAAGAAGTGCGTACAAATCGTCTGTTTCTTCTTGATCATCAGTTGAGGGCTTCGCAATCGCCCGCATTTCGTTTGACGGCTTCGCAACGCTCGGTGCAGGTTGACGGAGCGTCATCTTGGCTTCTGGTACCTCTGGCTGTTCAACCGGTTCGTTGGGGGTTTCGCAGGTCGTTTCCGACTTTTCCGTGGAGGTGGTTCCATCTTCAACGACGAGTGATCCGCCGTAGGGCGCGGGACGCTCGGCAGGGTCTGTCCAGACCAAGGCTGGAGCGACCTTGAGCAACGTGAGCTTGTTTCTCCACCCGGCGCCATTGTCTATCGTGGCCGTCCAGATGGCCTTGTCCTCGGCGTTCGTCTGGATGACGGCCTGGTCCTGGAGCATGTTGAAGAATGACGCGTTGGAGGAGGGGACCCCTTCGATTCCCTGAGCCAGCAGGTAGGCCCTCAACTGATCGGCCGCGGGCTTGCTCACCAGCCAGAGTGCGTCCTGAGTCAGCCACCCGTCGGACGGGCCGCCCGGCTGATTCAGCTTGAATTTGTCCTTCACCAGGAAGCGTAGCCCGTCTGCCAACTGCCGCTGCAGCGACTGCTTCGGTGCAGCCAGCGCTCGATCCGGATTACCTCCCAACTCCTGCGCGACGGAGGCCTGGTCTGCTTTCACGATGATCTCGCCCAGGATCCCGGCGTGCTCGTACTGCCCTGCGAACAAGTAGATCAATTGAGCCCACAGCTCTGGAAAACGACTGAGCCAGTCGAGTGCAGTGCGCGGTAGCAGTTGGTGGATGAGGAGTGCTGAGGCAGCGCCGTGGAGCTGGTATTCGCGGGACTTCACGTACTTGAAGCGGTAGGGCTGGTTGATCGGTCCGTTCCAAGGGTGCCAGGTACTGCCGTCCTGCAGCTCCACCTGCAGGTCTACGACGATCTTGCCTAGGTCGTGAGCCAGGGCGCCATACGCTGCGGCGGCCGACCAGGCTTCAGTCTGGGCTGACTGTGACTCCGGCGCTGCGCCGATCGGGAGCAGGTAGGTCTGCCGTACCTTCAGTGCGTAGGCCACGATCTCCAGGCCGTGATCAATCATCCCGCCTGGATGGGCATGGTGATGGTTTTCTGAAGCCGGGAGCTGCTGGACCAGCTCGGCATAGTTGGCCAGTGGCCGCCGGTAGATCTCCTCGAATTGCTGCTTGGATAGCGAGGCGCGCTGCCAGATGTTCTCCAGTAGCTGGCGGCGGCGAGGCGTGTCGAGCAGTTCCGTACTGCTTAGAGGAAGGAGGAATACCCCTGGGGCAGCTTTGGTTGGTGGGGTGGGGGACGGCTTCCTGGATATCCAGGAAAGGAGTTGAAACATGGGAGGCTCCATCGTGATTCATGGAGCGGGCTTTTCCCTTATTCCAGGGAAGAGGAACAACAGAAAATCCTCACCTCAAGTAGTTGGTATTTTTTATGGCAAAGTGCTACTTCTGGCGCTTGTTTTTTCGTTTTTTATTCGTCGCCTTTAGTTTAAGGTATCTGAATGCTGCTTAAGCTTAGTAAGTCAATTTTGATAATTTTCCATCGCTTCAACGGGGATGAATTGGATACACTTTTTCAATAGTTACCGCGCTGGTGTAGATCAGGCTGCCGTCGCTTATTCGATACCCGGTCAAGTTAAAGCGACCCCGTTTAGTATTTGAGTCGAGATAAACTCGTAGTCGACAGTCACGTATAGGCCCGCATTCGTGTGGTAACACAAGCTTAAGTCTGGCTTGGTCAATAGGGATATGAACCTCTTTTTCACCAGTGATTTGCAGATGCACTTCCGCTTGGGCAAGGAGCTTTTCATCGCCATCGTTGAGGTGAAATCGAATGTTCTTTAGTGAAATAGCTTGGGCTTCATCCGAGAGCTTGCACCAGCCGTCAAGATTGAAAATGCTCATGATGATATCTTCCGCTGCCTTGAGAAGGTGATGATCTTAATCCTTGGGCGTGCAGAGCGTTCTCTCTGCCTTCCGCTCTTCTTGGATAAGTTAGAGCGTTGAACGGGCATGTGTCGAGGGCTAGTGCTAAATTGACGGGTTTCCGTTCGATTACTATTCATGATTATTTCTCTGATTGTTCCTGTTTACACTATATTGGTCGTTTCTTAATGCGTGCTCTGTGCGTTGTCGAACTCTTTTGGTCGTTTTGTCTCGTGGGTTTGTGCGAGGTGAATATGTACGCTGGTGCACCGACACCGTATTCTAAGTTCACCAATATGGAGGGAGGTCTATTGATCCGTCGGTGCCCAGAAGGGACCGGCATATGGCTATAGAGAGGTGTTCAACATGTGGTATCACGGCATCTTACAGCCAACGCTGTGGCAACTGATTGTCGCGACTTTGGCGCTGACCCATGTCAGTATCATCAGTGTGACGCTATATCTGCATCGCCATTCAGCTCATCGCTCGGTGCAATTGCACCCTGCGCTAAAGCACTTCTTCCGTTTCTGGCTGTGGCTGACGACGGGAATGAACACCCGTGCGTGGACGGCCGTTCATCGCCGGCATCATGCCTGCTGCGAAACGCCCGACGATCCGCACAGCCCGAGGTTCAAGGGGCTGCTCACGGTGTTGCTGCGAGGTGCCGAGCTGTATAGAGCCGAGGCTCGCAATCCGGAAACCTTGCAGACCTATGGCCGAGGCTGCCCGGACGACTGGCTGGAGCGTCGCCTCTACAGTAGGTTTCCGAACGCCGGGCTGGGCCTCATGCTCGGTGTGGACTTGGTTTTATTCGGCGTCGCGGGGCTGACAGTCTGGGCGCTGCAGATGATCTGGATCGCCTTCTGGGCTGCCGGTGTGATCAACGGTCTGGGCCATGCTTTCGGCTATCGCACCTTCGAATGCCCGGACGATTCGAGCAATCTGCTGCCGTGGGGAGTCCTCGTCGGCGGCGAGGAGTTGCATAACAACCATCATGCCTACCCGGGCTCGGCCAAGCTTTCCGTGCAGGCCTGGGAGTTTGATCTGGGCTGGGCGTGGATATGTCTGCTGAGAGCACTCGGACTGGCTCAGGTCAACCGTGGGCTGCCCACCATCCAGTGGGACTGTGACAAGCGAGCGCTGGATCTGGAAGCCAGCGGAGTCATCCTGCGCAATCGTCTGCTGGTCATGGCCCAATACGGGAAACGGGTAATGCGGCCGCTGGCACGCGAAGAAAGCGCTCGCTGTGATGCGGCGACCCGGCATTTGCTGCGGCGCGCCAGCCGTTTGCTGGTGCGGGACCCAGACAGGCTGAGCGATCTGCAGCAGAGCCTGTTCCATTCAGCTGTCGGCAGGAGCCAGGTGATGCAGCTAGCCTGCGCGCATCGCCTGGCGTTACAGCGCACATGGAGCGATGCGGGGGCTGACCTGGGCGAAGTACATGCGGCGTTGAAACGCTGGGTAACCGAGGCGGAAGCCAGCGGGATACGTCCGTTGAGGGAGTTTGCCGGGCTACTGTGCAGCTACAGCCTGTACGCTCCGCGGCAGATCGTGCCGTAGATTCGCCGTTGAAGCGGGCACGAGAAGTCGTGGAAGAGGGGACGTACCGGTCTGGGGATCGACTTCAAGAGGAGATCCATGTTTCATGATCGCCTGCTAGATTTGCAACGTTGCGTACGCCACTTACCGTGAACGCCAGCCTGTGGATACCGAGACTATTTTCGTGGTACCGAGCAGGGTCGACTGCGACCGGGCCTGTCGGCGTTTGCGCGAGGCGGGTGAGCGGATGGCGTTGCGTCCACTGCCTCGCTGAGCCTCTGAATGGAGCAGTCGTCGCGATACAAGGGGCGGCGGGTCAGGGGCAGAGAGCTGGGGGCTCCGTTGTGTCGGCTCGTTACGATTTGGAAGACGCCCAGTTCCCCGGCCTCGAACACCAGCGCGCTGGCGGCCATTAACAGGCGCCAGGCCCGGTAGGTGGGTTCGCCGACATATTCGACGGCAAGCCCCTGCCGCTGCTCTAGGCGAGAGACCCAAAGGCGCAGGGTCAGGCCGTAGTGACGGCGCAGTGATTCGACATCGGTGACTTCCAACTGCGCCTGTTCCATCCTGCGCACAAGGCTGCCCAGGGTATCCGGCTGGCCGTCGGTGAAGAGATAGCGATTGATCAGGCGGGCTGACGCGGTCCGTTGCCCCCCGTCCGGGCACTGAGTGATGCCCTGGTTGAGAAACAGCCCAGAATCCTTGAGAAGGCGGTGTACCGTGTCGAAGAATAGCGGCAGGTTGTCCGGGCCAAGGTGCTCGGACAGTCCGACACTGGCGATCTTGTCGTATACCTGCTGACCTTTTAGGTCGCGGTAGTCGCAGCATTCCACCGTCACTAGCGCCTGGAGCCCCGCCGCGTCTATTCGTTCGCGGGCCAGGGCCAGCTGTTCCCGGCTTAGGGTGATGCCATGGGCGTGTACCCTGTGGTATTGCGCTGCATGGAGGATCAACGCGCCCCAGCCACAACCGATATCGAGCAGGTGCTCGCCGGGATGCAGCTGGAGTTTCCGGCAGATCAGCTCAAGCTTGGCCCGTTGAGCCTGTTCGAGGCTATCGTCGATTTGCTCGAAGTAGCCGCAGGAGTAGACCATCGCCGGATCCAGCCAGAGTCCGTAGAACGCATTGGACAGGTCGTAGCGGAAGGTGGTGGCGTCGGGTTTTTCTGCGTCCGAGTGCATCCCCGTCGTAATCTGTTGGCGCAAGAACCCTTTCTGTCTGTCGGATTCCGTAGTGACCGAGCTCGGCAGCATGATGGCGCCGAACAACAGGCGTGCGCGTCGGTGCCAGACCTTGCGCTGGGTTTGCATGTGCTCCCTGAGCGCCAGGGCAGCGAAGAGGTCGCCCTCGATGTCGAAGTCGTCGCGGAAATAGGCTTCGGCCAGGCGCTGTGGGTCGCTATTGCTTAGGATCATCTTCTGTACGCCGTCCGCATGCCTGTAGACCAAGGTGAATGGGGCCTGAGTACCGGCAGTGGGCCCCAGTTGCAGGAGTGTGCCGTCCCACAGCCGAGCGTTCATACGGCTACTTGTGCCACGGAACAACTGGCCGAGCAATTTTGACGACTTGCGCGCGCTGAGGCTGCGGGCGTGGCGGGTGGTGATCTCGGCGACGTTGCGCCACTTGCCGGAGGCTGTTCGGGGGGGCAGGCGATCGCTGGCGAATAGGCGATCCCAGAACGCCGAGGTAACCCCGAAGTGCCCGGCTTGCCAGAGTGCGCTGTGATGCAGATGGTGGCATAGCTGGCGGCGAGCCAGCCAGGCGTTGCCAGAGTGATCGAAGTGATGCACGGCGTGATGGGTCAGGATGTACGCTAGGTAGCCTGACATGATGCCCAAAGCCAGCGAGGAGCCTCTCCAGGGGCCGAGTGCGAGCAGCGCTGGTAGGTAGACCAGGCCGATGAACAGGGCCGCACTGGACAGGGTGGATAGCCCTATCAGCGCGCCGGGCCGTTGGTGATGGGACTGGTGCCATTGGCGAAAGGGTGATAGTCCGTGGAGGACAAAGCGATGCAGGAGGTATTCCAGCAGCGACCATGCCACCAGACCTAACGCGGCCAGCAGCAGGCATTCCAGACGCAGTTCTGCGGGGCAGAAAAGGCCGAGCCAAACGGCCAGCACCAGTACCCCGACAACGTAGAAGGCGATATCGGTCCGGTGTACGAGCTTACTGTGTTCGAGCTTGAAGAGTGGCATGTCGACCTCGGTTCATCCGGAGCGGAGTGTCCTGTATGGTCCTGGCCCAGGTCTGTCTGATATCGAACTTACATCGCGAGTAACCGAGTCGAGGTGCCCGGAGCGAGGTCAGATCAGACTGATGTCCATGTGCACGCCGACCCCCACGGAACTCTCGATGACATCACGCACGAGCAGGGACTCGATTTCCGAACGGGTATTCGCCAGCAGAACGACATGGCCCTGGGCGATAGCCTGTCTGAAGGGACCGCTGACTTGGCTGACATCCACCGATGCGCCGACCGCTCCTCCGAACAGCGCTCCCAGGGCGCTGCTCCAACCCAGCAAGGCCAACGGTGCATCACCGAACAGGCTGGCCTCGGTTCGCGTCAGAGCGAATGTGACCAGCGTGCTGACGAGGAGCCCCGCTAGCGCGCCGGCTGCGCCACTTGACAGCACCTGGATGAACGAACGCCGGCGCGTTGTTGGAAGTGGAACGTCTTCAGCGCCGAGGATGCTCAACTGTTCGAGGCCGAGGCCTCGGTCGACCAGACGTTTGCGAACGCTTTCGGCCTGCGCCCGGAGGTTGAAAACGGCCGATACCTGGTGGCTGTAGCCAACCATGGCAGATCTCCCGGAAGGTATGGATTCCCAGTCTACGGGCGGGGGCCAGCGACGTCTGTGCGCAAGCGAACCCAGGGCGGCCGACCTGCGCATCGCTGCCAGGTCAGGTCGGAGTCTTTTTACCCGCAGTGGCGGCGCGCCGCGCTTCGAGAATGGCGTCGGCCCAGGCCAATGGCCACTGGACATAGCGCTGTTTGTCGAACTCCCTTTTCCAGTTTTCGGTTTCCTCCACGTTCAGTTGCGTGAAACTGTTTGAGCCTGCCTCCTTGGCTTCCCGGAACGTGGAGTACTCGACGCCGTTGTCGCCGCCGAACTTCTTCAGCGGTTCTTCCGGCATCCGCGGCTGGAACCACTCCTGGGGTTCCGCCGGTGCGTGGGCGATGAAGTAGTCGCGCAGGGTCCGTCCTTCGGGTAGATGACCTTCGGCAAGTAGCCGGGGTACGTAGATATCGTCGTCGATGTTCATGGTGTCGCCTCCGGAAGATGAAGAGGGTGAGCGGCCTGGCGCGCCGTCTCGTTGCCGTGCGACGAAATCCTCATCGGGCGGGCAGATAGGGAAGCAGGCGATCAGTCTCGCGCTTGACCACCGCGTAGCATTCGCAACAGAGCGCTTCCAATTGCGGACGGTCGAGAACGGTGATGTGCCCTCGGCTGTACTTGATCACGCCGAGTTTCTGCAGCTTGCCGGCCGCTTCGGTGACGCCTTCGCGGCGGACCCCCAGCATGTTGGCGATGAGTTCCTGGGTCATGCTCAACTGGTTGCTGGGTAGCCGGTCGAGCGACAGCAGCAGCCAGCGGCAGAGTTGCTGGTCGATCGAGTGATGGCGGTTGCACACCGCGGTCTGAGCCATCTGGGTGATCAACGCCTGGGTGTAGCGGAGCATCAACTGCAGCATCTCGCCATGCCGATTGAACTCGTCCTTCAGCTTCTGTCCGGGCAATCGGTAGGCATGCCCAGCGCTTTGCACAATGGCGCGGCTCGGAGTGCTTTCCCCACCCATGAACACCGCCACGCCGATGAGTCCTTCGTTGCCGACGACGGATATCTCCGCGGAGGCGCCGTCCTCCATGACATACAGCAGCGAAACGATGGCGTCGGTGGGGAAGTAGACATGTCGGAGGGCATCGCCCGATTCATAGAGGACCTTGCCGAGCGGCAGTGTAACTCGCTCCAGGTGCGGGATCAGACGCTCTTGTATCTCCTGGGTAAGCGCGGCGAGCAGATGGTTCTGCAGGGGAGAAACGTCATTGGTCATGTCGGCCACCAGTGGGTTCCCTGTGGTGGTTAGGCGTGATTGCGCTTGACATTGCCAGTGGAGTGGGCGCAGGGGAAACGCAGGGCGCTGAGATATTTTCGAGGATCAGCTCTGACAGTGTAGCCGCAATGGCCAGGAAAAGCGTGGCTAGCGATGAGAGGCGGAACGGAAGGGCGAATCCCCCTTGGGAGGGATTCGCTTAGAAGTGATGTGGCTAGGGGGCGATGTCCAGGCGCAGATCACGGATGAGCTGGGTCACCGCTTCGGGTGTACGCCACTGTTCGGTGCCTATGCCGGTGCTGAATGCCTCGATGGTGCCCGTCAAGGCATTACCCAGCAGGATGCTCATCGCTCCGTCCCGGTCTCGTGTGCAACTGCACGTGAACGGTGAGAAGGAGGGTTCGATGAGCTGCCGGGCCTGCTCAAAGGTCAGTCTCATGTGCCAGGCTCGCTCATTTCTGTTGTGAAGACGGCCCCTGGTGCCCGGCTTCCTGGCTCATCAGGTCGTCGTCACCGCGGGCGGCCTGCGGTTGTTGCCCATTCTTCACGGGATCGCGAGTTGCCTTGGCGTCTGACTCCGGCTTCTGTTCAGAGGGCTTGCGCTCGGAGTAGCGTTCCGCCTTGCTGGGGCTGGCAGGGGGCTGGCCGGACTGGTGCTCGGGGGGGCTGTTGGCGCCATTACCATTGCGCGGCGCTTGCTTGGTGTGCTTGTCCATGATGTTGCCTCGGATCGTGTCCCGCGCTCGGCGAAAGTGTCGAACGCT
Organism: Pseudomonas sp. 203-8; assembly: GCF_020708595.1. Classification (NCBI taxonomy): domain Bacteria; kingdom Pseudomonadati; phylum Pseudomonadota; class Gammaproteobacteria; order Pseudomonadales; family Pseudomonadaceae; genus Pseudomonas; species Pseudomonas sp. 203-8. The sequence goes on from NZ_JAJFDF010000014.1 coordinate 171,642, forward strand.
GGGACAGGCATTGTGGTGAGCCGCGGTCTTGCTGTCGGTGCGTTGCCGCACCCAGGCGCAACCCGGCGCTTCGACTCAGTAGGGGAGCGGCGCTAAGTGTGGCAGCGCACCGACCCGGCCACCTGAGACGGTGCAGGCTGGAAAAGCCAGGGGTCGGCAATCGTGCCGGTGCCGGTTTGCAGTGGAGTTCATCATGAATACCCCTACGGAGCCCTCGTCAGCCACGTCCGGACCCATTTGGGACGCACATCGTGCCGAAGGATCGACGGAGCCTGGCACCGACGATGCCCATACTCTGTTGCCGCCGTATCCTCCGGCTGCACTGCCGGTCTGGCTTGCCAGCGAATGGGCGTGGCTGGGCGAACGCGGACGGGCGGTCGCGTGTCTTTCTCGGCAGTGCTATGCCGGGACCCGTGCATGGGTCTTGAAGCTCCTGCCAAAACATTCCCGTTGAGCCGTCATTCAGAACAGGTGCCTGGCGCACCTGGAGTGGGCTTCGCGAGGACCTCGTCGAGGGTGGCAGATCTGCTTGGCCGACTCTGCTGGCGGCGCACCTCCCCGCCGTGGAACGACCGGGCCCCGGTACGCGAGGAACTGTTCGGCGTCGAACGCCTCGAGCAGCACGGAGAAAGCCTGGCCGCAGCCCAGCCGGTCACTGCGTGTCCTCCCATCGTCCGCCCCCTGCGCAGGCGTCTTGCTGACAACGCGGCGGCGCTGCTGACGGCATACCGGGCCAGCGCCAGCGAACTGGAGCGAGGACGCAGGGTGGTGCCCGCCGCTGAATGGCTGCTGGATAATTACCACGTGGTGGAAGAGCAGATCCGCGAGATCCGCGACGACCTGCCTCCCGGCTATTACCGGCAGTTGCCCAAGCTCGCGTCGGGCCCCTTTGCTGGCTACCCGAGGGTCTTCGGGTTGGCATGGGCTTTCGTCGCGCATACCGACAGCCATCTCGATCTTGAGTTGTTGCGGTGTTTCATCGCCGCCTACCAGCGTGTCCAACCGCTGAGCATCGGGGAACTATGGGCGGTGGCGATCACCTTGCGCATCGTCCTTGTCGAGAACCTGCGGCGCCTGGTGGACCAAATCGGCCAGGGAAGGGCCGAGCGGGCCGAAGCCGATGCCCTGGCAGATGCCCTTCTGACGCCCGGCTGCGCCGCCTCGGCACTGGCAACGGACATCGCCCGACGCTCGCCGGCAGCCTTATCGGAGATCTTCGCCGCCCAGTTGGCCAGGCGCCTGCGCGATCAGGACCCGAAGACAAATCCAGCGCTCAACTGGTTGGACGAGCGGCTCCAACAGCAAGGCAGTTCGGTGGAGCAGGCGGTGCAGCACGCGCAGCAGCGGCAGGGCGCCTCGAACGTCAGCGTGCGTAACGTCATTACCAGCATGCGCCTGATCTCTGCCATCGACTGGGCGAAACTGTTCGAAAGCGTGAGCCTGGTTGATGCCCGCTTGGATGCGGACGGCTCCTTCGGCAGGATGGACTTCCCCACCCGGAACCTCTATCGCAGCGCCATCGAGCAACTGGCCCGCAGCGCTCCGCTCAGCGAACTGGCTATCGCCGAACAGGCGCTGGCGAAGGCACGCTCCACCGCGGCGCCCGGCATACTGGGCGAACATTGGAGCGAGCCGGGCTACCACTTGATCGGCGGCGGACGTCGCGCGTTCGAAGCCCATATCGGCTTCCGGTCGCCGCCGTCATTGTGGCTCGGTCGTCTCGGCGGACGTCTGGGGATCCTCGGCTATGTCGGCGCAACGCTGCTGCTCAGCGGGCTTCTGCTCGGCGTGACCGTCTACGTCCTGCAGGTGCCGGGGCTGGGAGACGGTGGGTGGCAGTGGCTGGCGCTGGTAGGTGCCCTGTTCGTTCCGTTCAGCGAGGCCGCGGTGGCGTTGGTCAACCGTGCGGTAACCGGTGGAGTGAGAGCTGCCATCCTACCGGGACTGGAACTGGCCGATGGAATACCGGAGGAGCTTCGGACCCTGGTCGTGGTGCCGACCCTGCTGGGCGGCGAAGCGGAGCTGCTGGAGCAGATCGAGCAACTGGAGGTGCATTATCTAACCGGCACTCGCGGCGATCTCAGCTTCGCCCTCCTGGCCGATGGCATTGATGCGCGACAGTCCGTGCTCGAGCGCGACGTTCGGCTGCTGAAACTGGGCGCCGCAGCGATCGAACGGCTCAACCGGCGCCATGCTCCGGCCCCCGGCGGGCCGCGTTTCCTATTGCTGTACCGGCAGCGCCGGTTCAATCCGCAAGAACGGTGCTGGATAGGCTGGGAGCGCAAGCGTGGCAAGCTACATGAGCTGAACCGCCTCTTGCGGGGCGCGACCGACACCAGCTTCGCCAGCCTCGGCGAGTCAGGACCGACGGTGCCTTCCGGGGTGCGGTTCGTCATTACCCTGGATGCTGACACACGTCTGCCACGCGAGACGTTGCGGCGTCTGATCGGCAAGATGGCCCACCCTTTGAACCAGCCGCTGTTCGAGGCGGAGACTCAGCGCGTAGTTAGTGGCTACGCTATCCTCCAGCCCCGGGTTACGCCGGCACTGCCGCTTGGCCGAGAAGGCTCGCTTTATCAGCGGGTGTTCTCCGGGCCGGGTGGAATGGATCCATATGCAGCCGCGGTTTCGGATGTCTACCAGGACCTGTTCGGCGAAGGCTCTTACACCGGCAAGGGTATCTACGATGTAGATGCCTTTGAAGCCGCCATGGCCGGCCGCATCGGTGAAAACAGCGTTCTCAGTCATGATTTGTTCGAGGGCATATTCGCCCGTGCAGGACTGGCTTCCGATGTGGAGGTGGTTGAGGAAGCGCCGGCGCGCTTCGATGTTGTCGCTCAACGCTTGCATCGCTGGACACGCGGTGACTGGCAACTGCTGCCATGGATCATCGGTCATTGGCGCGGTGAATGGGCAGTGCCGTGGGTCGGCCGCAGCAAGATGCTCGACAACCTGCGCCGTTCGCTGCTTGCGCCTTCCGCCGCGCTCGCGCTGCTGTTTTCCTGGTTGCTGCCGATGCCTCAGGCGTTGTTCGGCAGCCTGCTACTGGTTGGGAGCCTGGCACTCCCGGCCTGTCTGCCGGTGTGCCTGGGACTGTGGCCACGGCGTCGCGGTATCGGCCTGCGTCATCACTTCAGCGCCTGGGCCGCCGAACTTCGGCGCGCTCTGTTACAGACGCTGCTGTCCCTGGCTTTTCTGGCCGATCAGGCTTGGCGCATGGGCGATGCGATCGTGCGGACGTTGCTGCGGATGTTCGTCACTCGTCGCCATCTGCTCGAGTGGACCACCTCCGCGCAGTCGGTGGGGAAACCGCGTCCCGGGTTGTCTATCAGCTATCTACAGATGGTTGGCGGTACCTCCCTGATACTTGGCGCGGCGGCACTGGTGCTGTATTTGCAGCCGTCCTCCCTGGCTCTGGGCGTACCCTTCATGCTGCTCTGGGCACTGGCGCCGGCCTTGGCGGTATACAGCAGTCGAGTGCCGCGGCCGTCGAAGCGCAAGGTCCTGGCGCCGGAGGAGGCAATGGGGCTGCGTTTGATCGCGCGACAGACTTGGCGATTCTTCGAAACCTTTGTCGGCGCCGAGGACAACCGGCTACCGCCGGACAATTTCCAGGACCAGCCAAGGCCCGTGGTGGCACACCGTACCTCGCCGACCAACATCGGCCTCTATCTGCTTTCCGCGGTCGCCGCTCGCGACTTCGGCTGGGCGGGCACGCAGGAAACCCTTGAGCGCCTGGAGGCGACCCTGGCGGCCATGCAGCGCCTATCGCGCCATCGGGGGCATTTCTTCAACTGGTACGCCACGCTCGACCTGCATGTGCTTGAGCCGGCCTATGTGTCCTCGGTCGACAGCGGCAACCTGGCCGGTCATCTGATCGCCTTGGCCAATGCATGCGAAGAGTGGCTCGACGAGCCGCTGTCGCCGGCTTGGCGCAACGGGTTGGGCGATACGCTGGCGCTGGTGCGGCAAGGGCTCGATGGGCTTCCCCGTGGCGCCGGACATTGGCGGCGACTACGTACGACCGTGGAAGAGATCCAGGCGCAGATCGATGGTCCGCAGTCCGCCGAGACGGGCTTGGCAGGATTGCGGCGGCTCGCGGAGAAAGCCGTGAGAGATGCCGTGGCATCGGCCCCCCGGGGAATGGACGTAGTTTCTGATGAGCTTCTGTTCTGGCTCGACGCACTGAGGAACTCCGTGGTCGAACACCAGCGTGACCGCCTGCTTTCCGCTGCGCCGTTGCTGGAGGCTCGCGTGCGGAGCGTGGCGAAGCAGGCCCGGGCCTTCGTCGCCGGGATGGATTTCGCGTTCCTCTTCAATACCGAGCGTGACCTGTTTTCTATCGGTTATTCCCTGGCCGACAACAGCCTGGACAGCAGTTGCTACGACCTGTTGGCCTCGGAGGCGCGCTTGGCCAGCCTGATAGCCATCGCCAAAGGCGATGTCCCTACCCGCCACTGGTTCCGCCTGGGTCGTACGGCGACACCGGTGGGGACGGCATCGGCGCTGATATCTTGGTCTGGCTCGATGTTCGAATATCTCATGCCATCGCTGGTCATGCGGGCGCCCGTCGGCAGCCTGCTGGAACAGAGCAATCACCTGGTGGTGGAGGTGCAGCAGGCCTACGGGCGGAAGAAAGGTGTTCCCTGGGGCATCTCGGAGTCGGCCTTCAACGCGCGGGACCTGGAGTTCACCTACCAGTACTCGAACTTCGGTGTGCCGGGGCTGGGGCTTAAGCGCGGTCTGGCCGAGAACCTGGTGGTGGCGCCGTATGCCACGGGGTTGGCGGCGATGATCAAGCCGCGTGCGGCGTTGTTTAACTACGCGCGCCTGGCCGAACTGGGTGCGCGCGGGCGCTACGGCTTCTACGAAGCGCTGGACTTCACGCCGTCGCGGCTGCCCGACGCGACGGCGGTGGCGCTCGTCCACAGCTATATGGCCCATCACCAGGGCATGAGCATCGTGGCGATCGCCAACGCCCTCGATGAGGGGCGGATGCGCACTCGCTTCCATCGCGAGCCGATGATCCGTGCGGTTGAGCTGCTGCTCCAGGAGCGCATTCCCTCCGATGTCTTCCTGGCCCATCCGCGCGCTGAGGAAGTGCGCGTCTCGTCATACGAAGCCGGAATCGAGGCCTCGACGCTTCGGCGCGTAGCATTGACGCCGGGCGAGTCACCAGTTACCCACCTGCTTTCCAACGGTCGCTATTCAGTAATGCTGTCCGCTTCGGGAGCTGGCTACAGTCGCTGGCGTGACATCGCCGTGACCCGGTGGCGAGAAGATCCGACGCGCGACGACTGGGGCTACTATGTCCTCCTGCGCGACGTTCATGACGGCCGCACGTGGGCGGCCACCACCCAGCCGAGCGGGCAGGTACCGGTCAGCGGAGAGATCCTCTTCGACGAAGACCGGGCGGAATTCAGCCGCCACGACGGTAGTCTGAGCAGCGTGCTAGAAGTCTTGGTCTCGGGCGAGGACGACGGCGAGGTGCGGCGCATTACCCTGGTCAACAACGGTCGTCGTTCACAGGAGATCGAACTGACTTCCTACGCCGAGTTGGTCCTCGCGCCGGCTGCCGCTGACGATGCCCATCCGGCGTTCTCCAAGCTCTTCGTGCAGACCGAATACGTCGCCGAGTACGCCGCCCTAGTGGCTACCCGGCGTTTGCGCTCCGGCACCGAGACGCCGGTTTGGGCCGCGCATTTCGCGGTGGTGGAGGGCGCCCTGACCGCACCTGTCGAATACGAGTCCGACCGTGCCCGCTTCCTTGGCCGCGGAAGGACCTTGCGCGATGTCTTGGCGGACCTGCGGCGGCCGTTATCCGGCAGCGCCGGCACGGTGCTCGACCCGGTTTTCTCTCTGCGCCGGCGATTGCGTATCGCGCCTGGGGAAATGGCGAGGGTGTCCTTCTGGATCGTGGTCGCTGAGACCCGCGAGGCGCTCTTCGACCTGATCGACAAACACCACGAGCGCAGCGGCTTCGACCGCGCCAGGACGCTGGCCTGGACCCAGGCGCAGGTACAATTGCGTGATCTCGATATCGCCGCCGGAGAGGCCGCCGATTTCCAGCGCCTGGCGGCGCCGCTGCTGTATGCCGACGCACGTTACCGTGCTCCGCCCGAGTCGATCCGGCACGGTTCAGGGCCTCAGTCCGGGCTCTGGCCCCTGGGGATATCCGGAGACCTGCCGATCCTGCTTCTGCGACTTGACGACAGCGACGACCTTGAACAATTGCGGCAGATCCTGAGGGCTCACCAATACTGGCGGACGAAAGGCCTGGAGGTGGACCTGGCAGTCGTCAATGAGCGCGCTTCGTCCTACATCCAGGATCTCCAGGTGGCGATCGAGACCGCCGTGCGCAGCAGCCCGTCGCGTACCCGTGAGGGCGAAGACGCGGCGCGGCGCGGTCAGGTGCACACCTTGCGCGCCGATCTCATGAGCCAGGAGGGCAGGGCGCTGTTGCTGGCGGTCGCACGCGTGGTACTGCTCGCCCGGCGAGGGCCGATCGCCAGTCAACTGGCCGCCCTGTGCTCCTCCAGGCCTATACCGACTCCGGCTGCGACTGCTGGTACGGCGCGACTGGTGGCCAGCGACGAGGGGGGGGCGGATAAGACGAGTCTGGGTGAGGCTCTCGAGTTCTTCAATGGGCTAGGTGGCTTCGGCAGTCGCGGCCAGGAGTACGTGATTCTTCTGGAAAAGGGTGAAAGCACACCAGCGCCATGGATCAATGTCATCGCCAATCCCCGGTTCGGCTTCCAGGTCTCGGCGGAGGGCAGTGGCTATACTTGGGCTGAGAACAGTCGCGAAAATCAACTGACGCCCTGGTCCAACGATCCGCTCGGCGATCCCTGCGTAGAAGCGTTCTACCTCCGCGACGAGGACAGCCGGGCGCTGTGGAGCGTCACTGCGCGGCCGATTCGCGACGATGGGCTCTACAGCGCACGCCACGGATTCGGCTACAGCCGTTTCGGCCATCGCTGCCAGGGCATCGACATGGATCTGGTGCAATTCGTCGCGCTGGCGGACCCGATCAAGATTTCCCGACTGGTGCTGCGCAACCTCTCCGGCAAGTCACGACGGCTGTCGTTCACCAGCTATGCGGAACCGGTACTCGGCAACGCCCGGGCGACATCGGCGGCCTTCATCGAGACCTGCCAGGATGTCGAAAGCGGTGCGCTGCTTGCGCGCAACCCCTGGAACGCAGCCTTTCCCGGGCGTGTCCTTTTCGCCGACCTGTGTGGCCGCCAAAGCAGCTGGAGCGGTGATCGTCGCGAATTCCTCGGGCCGCTCGGTGACCCCTCGGCGCCTGCGGCGCTGCTCGGCGAGCCGGGACTTTCCGGATGCACGAGGGCCGGGCTCGACCCGTGCATGGCGCAGCAGTGTTCGATCGAGCTGGCACCGGGGGAGGTGGTGGAAATCGTCGCATTATTCGGCCAGGCGGACTCCCTGGCTCATGCCCGTGATCTGGTCACGCGATACCGTCGGACTGATCCGGAAGAGACGCTGGCGGCTGTTGGTAGGCACTGGCGGACCTTGCTTGGAGCCGTTCAGGTGAGCAGTCCCGAGCGTTCGCTGGATATCCTGCTCAACGGCTGGCTGCTGTACCAGACCCTGGCCTGTCGCGTCTGGGCGCGCTCGGCGTTCTACCAAGCCAGCGGCGCCTATGGTTTCCGTGATCAACTGCAGGATGGCATGGCTCTGACCCTGGCCGCTCCGGCGCTGACCCGCGAACATCTTTTGCGCGCCGCCGGTCGGCAGTTCCGCGAGGGCGATGTGCAGCACTGGTGGCTGCCGCACTCGGGACAGGGGGTGAGGACGCGGATTTCCGACGACCGGGTCTGGCTGGCGTATGCTGCCTCGCTGTATCTCGAGGCGACGGCCGACATCGGGATTCTCGACGAAGTCCTGCCGTTCATCGAAGGGCCGCCGTTGCAAGAGGGCGAGCAGGACACCTTCTTCCAGCCGATGCCGTCGGAGCAGTCCGCGTCGCTATTCGAGCACTGTGCACGAGGCCTGGACCAGTGTCTGACGCTGACCGGTAAGTTGGGCTTGCCGCTGATTGGTTCCGGCGACTGGAACGACGGCATGAATCGCGTCGGTGCCGGCGGCACAGGAGAGAGCGTCTGGCTCGGCTGGTTGCTGCTGGAGACTCTCGCGCGCTTCGATGGCTATGCCCGTTCGCGTGACCCTGAGCGAGCCCGTCACTGGCGCGAACATGCCGGGCGGTTGCGTCTGGCCATGGAGCTCGAGGCCTGGGACGGCCACTGGTATCGCCGAGCGACCTTCGATGACGGAACCTGGCTGGGTTCGAAGGATGGTGAAGCCTGCCGCATCGATTCGATCGCACAGTCCTGGGCCGTCCTGGCGGGCGCCGACCCACTGCGGGCGGGAATGGCAATGACCGCACTGGAGAGGTACCTGCTACGTCCAGTCGATCGCTTGGCGCTGCTGTTTACGCCCCCTTTCGACGAGAGGGGCACGGATCCCGGCTATATCCGCGGCTACCCACCGGGCCTGCGGGAGAATGGCGGGCAATACAGCCACGCGGCCATGTGGGCGGTCCTGGCATTTGTCCGCCAGGGCAAAGGGGACAAGGCGGGGACATTGCTTTCCTTGCTCAATCCAATCAACCACGCGCTCACACCGGAACAGGTGGAACGCTATCGAGTGGAACCCTATGTGGTGGCCGCCGATATCTACTCCGAGGCGCCGCATGTCGGCCGTGGTGGCTGGACCTGGTATACCGGCTCTGCCGCCTGGATGTACCGCGCCGGACTCGAAGGTTTACTGGGAATTCGCCGGCAGGGTGCCTGGTTGCTGATTGATCCGTGCATTCCGGTGACATGGTCGGGCTTCGAGGTAAGCCTGGAGGTGGAGGGGGGGCACTACGAGATTCAGGTGGAGTCCGGAGAAGGGCGAAGCCACGGCGTGCGCGAGGCTTTCCTCGACGGCGTCGAAGTGGAGTGTATCGATGGCCAAGTGCGGGTGCCTCTCGATTGTCAGCGACACCGCTTGCGACTGAGCCTTTAGTGCAGTAACCGAAGAGGGTTAGGCTCCGGAAAATGCACATAGGCGACATGGTCTTATTGTAGTGGTCAACCCATCCCGGACAGTGGGTTGAGTTTTTCTTCGGCCACCGCAGGTGGTAACCCGTCGTTGAATTGATGCGGCCTGATCCAGTTGTAGCGGTGCATCAAGTAATGACTGATGTCCCGTTGGGCCTCCTGCGCCGTCAGATAACCCGTTGACGGGACCCACTCCGACTTCAGACTGCGGAACAGGCGCTCCATCGGCGAGTTATCCCAGCAATTCCCTCGGCGACTCATGCTCTGCTGCATCCGATAGCGCCAGAGCCGTTGCCGAA
>NZ_JAJFDF010000015.1:0-113023 GCF_020708595.1 Pseudomonas sp. 203-8
AACACCAGGGCCGCGGCCTCTCGTTTGAACTCGGCGGAAAACGTACGTCGTTGCTTGCTCATCAGACACCTCTCTCACGGCGAGGATTTTCGCCTAAATCGGTGTCCGGGATCAGTAGACCACTACACTTGCCGATACGCGCAATACCAAAGTAATGCGGCTGAGCACTGAGGCGCTGATCAGCAAAGGACTTATCTGTCAGCTTGCCCTTGTAGTAAACCACCTGCACCCCTGGCTTAAGGATGGCGCTGTATCGCCTTGGGTAGTGGTAGACAGCTCCAGTTTCGTCGTCCCAGATCGACACATCATTCTCAGCGATAACGGCGGGCATAGCTGCAGAGTCCTTTCATGATGGTTGAGCGACAGCCTATCAGGCACCTGCCCAAAATCGAACCTGGCAAAGAGCGGGAGCAATGCCCCTCTACTAGAAACCTATACCTACTTGAGATCGTTAGGCATGTAGCGAAAAGGCATGCCCAATTCACCACAACAGCCTAGCCAGACAAGGCGGATAGTACGGCACAGACGCTCATAGTTAAGGCCTGTGTGAATTCGGCTCAATGAACATACCGGCTCACATAGAGACTCCTCTAACCCCCGGCCTCGCCGGGGGGCACCGCCTCCGTCGGTTATCGTTGTCTGCGTGCGTATTCCGCCTCGAACAGCGACAGGGCGTCGCTGAGCAACGACAGCAAGGAGCCGGTGATGCGGCGGTGCTTTCGCCGGTCTTCGGTTTCGTCGAGCAGGTCAAGGAGGCTCAGCGTTCCGATCGCCGACTCCAGCCGGCGGCGGGCGGTGTCGAACAGATCTTCGCTGGCTGCGCTGCAGTCCAGGTAGAGGGTGGCGCAGCCGGGATGCTGGTTGCATTGCGAGGTGCGTCGCAGGGGGATGAAGGTGGAAGGGGACTGTGCGGTGACGGTTTTGCCCGTATAAGGTGCCGCTCCGGCAAGGTGCGAAGCGCTTCACAAAATGCCAAACAGAGGGCGAGCGCATCCCATCGCCAACACGCAATCGCCTTGAATGGCCGCTTCGATTCCTCGTCATGCGGGGATGCCGTGCCCGGCTCCAGCGCATCGCCACCCACACCGGAAACCCCATGCCCTACCGCGTTCTCCTGCTCATCCTGGCCCTGACGCCCGCCCTCGCCTCCTCCGCCACCCTGGACGAACGCCTGGGTGACCTTGAACACGCCTTCAAGCCCGACCTCGACGGGACGACAAGCGCAAAGCCGGCCAGCCCGCCGCCGGAGCGGTTCAAGCTGGCGCCGCTGGGGAGCGTGGTGCGCAAGAAAGAGTGCGCGACGTCGATCCTGCCGGATGAGCAGTCCAGCTGCGCGGCGCTGGAGTTCTGCACGGACTGCGCGCAGTAAGCGCAGCCTCCAGGCGGAGCGCCGGCAATCTCACTTGGCGAACAACTGGTCCATGTCGCGGAAGCTCTTGAACTCCAGCGCGTTGCCGCAGGGGTCGAAGAGAAACAGCGTGGCCTGCTCGCCGACCTGGCCCTTGAAGCGGATGTAGGGCTCGATCACGAAGCGGGTGCCGCGCTGCTTCAGGCGTTCGGCCAGGGCGTGCCAGTCGTCCCAGGCGAGGACCACACCGAAATGCGGCACCGGCACGTCGTGGCCGTCCACCGGGTTGCTGCCGGCGTGGCGCTGGGAGTCGGTCTGCGGGTGCTGGTGGATGACCAACTGGTGGCCGAAGAAGTCGAAGTCGACCCAGTGCTCGGCGGAGCGGCCTTCGCTCAGGCCGAAGACCTCGCCGTAAAAGCGCCGGGCGGCGGGCAGGTCGTGGACAGGGATGGCGAGGTGGAAGGGCATCAGGCTCATGGCGCGGTTCCTCTGTGGGTGTGCCGGGATTATTTGCCGTGCCGATTTCGATGGAAAGCGCATAATATTTCGCCTGAGCAACACTTTTTTCGAGGCTTGGATGATCCGCGAACTCCGCACCCTGGTCGCCGTGGCGCGCCGGGGCTCCTTCGCCGCGGCGGGGGAACAGGTGGGGCTGACGCAGTCGGCGGTGAGCGCGCAGATCCGCGCGCTGGAACGCAGCGTCGGCGTCGAGTTGTTCAAGCGCACACCGCGCGCGGCGCACCTGAACGAGGTCGGGCGGCAGGCGGTGCGTACGGCCGAGCAGATCCTCGCGCTGTTCGACGGCATCGGCCAGGGCGACAGCCCGCGCGGACGCCTGCGCATCGGTGCGGTGAACACGGCGCAGACCGGGCTGCTGCCGGAGGTGCTCAAGCGCCTCGCCGAACAGGCGCCGCACATCGAGCCGCAGGTGGTGCCGGGCGTCTCGCTGCACCTGCTGGACCAGGTGGACGCCGCCGAACTGGACCTGGCGATCCTCATCCGCCCGCCGTTCAACCTGCCGCGCGGGCTCTCCGCGCAACGGGTCGAGCGCCAGCCGTTCGTGCTGATCACGCCGCCGCAATGCACCACGACGGATGCGCTGGAATTGCTGCGCACGCAACCGTTCATCCGCTACGACCATGTGTCCTTCGGCGGTCGCCTGGTGGGCGATTTCCTCGAGGCGCAGCAGCTCAGGCCGCGCCAGGTGATGGAGCTGGATGAGATCGACGCGATCGCGCGGATGGTGGAGAACGGTCTCGGCGTGGCGCTGCTGCCCCGGGCCGGGCTGTGGCTACGCGAGCCGGCGCGGGTACGGGTGATCGAACTGGGCGCGCTGGAATTCCAGCGCGAGCTGGTGATGGTCAGCCGCAGCGGTTCGGCGCAGGACGACCTGGTCGGTGAATTCCGCCGCGCCCTGCTGGCCGAGACGGCGGCTCAGGAGGCCGCGCCGACCACCGCGTAGCGCGGCGCCGGGCGCGCCAGCTCGCCGAGGAAGGTCCACAGGCGTTCGGCCTCGCCGGGTAGCGGCAGGCGGCGACGGATCAGGGTGTAGCGCAACGGCACGTCGAAGCGCTGGCCGCCGGCGCGCACCAGGCGACGGCTGGCGAGGTCCTCGCGGACCAGGGTATGCGGCAGCCAGGCGACGCCCAGGCGCGACTGGGCGAAGAAGCGCAGCCCCTCGGTCTGGCTGGAGCTGTGATGGCGCTGGAGGAACAGGCCGCTGTCGCGCAGCAGCGGTTCCAGGGCCCAGCCCAGGTGGCATTCCTCGGAGTAGCCGAGGAACGACAGCGCTTCGGTCTGCAGGCGGTCGAGGTTGAACAGCGGCTGGCCGGCGGCGTCCGGCGCGCAGACCGCCACCAGTTGTTCGTGACCAAGCTCCAGGCGCTGGAACTCGGCTTCGCTGTCAATGCCCAGGCGGCGCGACACCGCCTCGCCTTCGTCGAGCAACGCCACCACGTAGTCCACCGAGCCGTCGCGCAGGCGCGACAGGCATTGCGGCAGGTAATCGCAGTCGACGCTGAACTTGGCGCTGCGGAAGTCCGCCTGCAGACGCGGAATCCAGTGCGGGAAAAACACCGAGGAGAGGATGTGCGGGGCGCAGAAACGGATGCGCCGCTGGGCGTCTTCGTCGCGCTCGCGGATCGACTGGCGCAGGTTGTCCAGGGCGCGCACCGCGTCCTGCGCCACGCCTTGCAACTGGCGGCCGGCCTCGGTCAGTTCGAGGGCGTGCTTGTGGCGCTCGAACACCGGCGCGCCAAGCCACTGTTCCAGGGTCTGGATACGCCGGCTGAGCCCGGACACGGAGACATGGCACTCCTGCGCCGCACGGCTGAAGCTCTTGATCCGACAGAGGACGAGGAAGTCCTTGAGCATCACCAGGTCGATCATCGTTGCGCGTTCCTCAACGGTCGGGCGTTTTCAGTCTACTTCGCGCGGCGGTGCCTGTTGCAAGGCTAAAGTTCGGTTTGTTTTGCCGATTTGGCAAGCAGCTCGTCGACTCCCGCAAAACAGACCGGGAAAACCGGCCCACAGTAGTGAGGTCGCGCTTTTCCAGCCATCGACCCGCCCGAGCATCGTGGCCGGGCGGGTCCGCCACGAGGACAGGACCATGCAGACATCCCCCGCTCCGGCCATCGTCGCCGGCGGCGCCTACCAGCCGGTGGTGCTCCACGCCGGCATCGCCTACGTCAGCGGCCAGTTGCCGCGCCAGCACGGCGAGCTGCGCTGGACCGGCAAGGTCGGCAGCGAACTCGACCTGGAACAGGCCCGCCAGGCCGCCCGGCTCTGCGCGGCGCGCTGCCTGCAGGCGCTGGAGGAGGCGCTGGGCGGCCTGCAACGGGTCGAGCGGCTGCTCAAGGTGACCGGCTACGTCGCCAGCGCGGCGGGTTTCGTCCAGCAGCCGGCGGTGATCGATGCCGCCAGCGAATATTTCGACGAGGTGCTCGGCGCGCGCGGCGGCCACGCCCGCGCCGCCGTCGGCGTGGCCGAGCTGCCGCGCGGCGCCGCGGTGGAGGTGGAACTGATCGCGGCGGTGCGGCCATGAGCGCGCTCTTCCCCGCCGCCCCCGACGCCTTCGGTGCCGACGAACTGCTGCGCCTGCGCCGCGAGACCCCGGCCTGGGGCAGCTACGCGCACTTCGCCCATGGCTCCGCCAGCCTGCCGCCGCAGGTGCTCTACGACGCCCTCGACAGCTGGCTGGAAGCCGAGCGGCGCTGGGGCGTGCAGCGCGCCGCCGAGCATTTCGCCGAGCCCTTGCTGGCGGTCCGCGACAGCGTCGCGCGAGTGCTCGGCACCCAGCCACGGCACATCGCCCTGCTCGACTGCGCCAGCCGCGCCTGGTCGGTGGCCTTTGCCGCGGCCCTGGCCGCCCATCCACGGATACGGGCGATCAGCAGCTTCGACGAATACGGTTCCAACAGCCTGTGCCTGCTCGCCGCGCGCCAGCAGCGCGGGCTGGAGCTGCGCCTGATCGACGCACGCAGCGACGCCGCACAGCTGTTGCAACGGCTCGACGAGCAGTTGCACGACCTCGCCCCCGGCCAGACGCCGCTGCTGTCGCTCAGCGCGGTGCCCACCGGGCATGGCGCGGCTACCGCGCTGGAGGGCGTGGCCGAGCGCATCCGCGCCCATGACGGGCTGTTCTTCCTCGATGCCAGCCATGCGGTCGGCCAGTTGCCGCTGGCGGTGGAGGCGATCGGCTGCGACGTGCTGGTGTTCCCGCCACGCAAGTGGCTGCGCGGGCCAAAGGGACTCGGCGTGCTCTATCTCGGCGAACGCGCCCTGGAGCGCCTGGCCCTGCCCGACGGGCTGGACGTCGGCGGCGCGCAATGGAGCGACGCCTTCGCCTTGCAGGCACGGGATGACGCGCGGCGCTTCGAATGCTCGGAGTTCAACCCGGGGCTGCGCCTGGCGCTCAAGGCCAGTTGCGACTACCTGTTGCAGACCGACGTCCGGCGCATCGCCCGGCGCAACCGCCAGTTGCGCGAACGCATCGCCCAGCAGCTCTACCGCCGGCTCGGCTGGACGCCGCTGGAACAAGGGCCGCACGCCAGCGCGCTGATGACCTACGCGGCCCCCGAACTGAGCGGCGAGCAATGGTTGAAGCGCCTCCACGCGCGCGGCGTGAACGCCTCCTACATTGGCCCGCAGTATGCCCGCTGGGCGCTGCGCGAGCAGGCGCTGCCGGGGGTCCTGCGCCTGACTCCGCACTACCTGACCGACGACGGCGAGATCGAGCGCCTCGGCGAGGCCCTGGAGGATTGCCTGCGACAGCGCGCCGCCAGTTGAGCGAGCTTGCGCGAATGGCAACGTTGCGCCGCCGTGCCGGCGGTTGGCGCAACGCCGGGCGATTTGCGCAAGGTCTTTGTGCCGGCGGCAACGAGCGTTGCCGAATGCGCCGCGCACGGCCGCCGCCATGCGGTTTAAATCCCTCTCGTAGAACAACGCATAACGATCCCGCCAGCGACATCTTTCACCTGCCTGAGACACCGACGACTTTCGACGCCCTGGGCAGCCTTTCGGTCCGCCGCGGACCGCTCCGCCCTCAATGGAATGATGAATGGAGGAAAGACGACCATGACCGGATCCCGGAAAACCCTGATTCTCGGATGCGCCTCCACCGGCGCCAAGTTCACCCCGCGCAACCACGCCGCCACCGGCGACCGCCTGCTCGACAGCATCTGCACCGGCGCCACCATCCGCACCGCCCCCGGCGAACTGCTGGACGAAGCGCGCCAGCTCTACGAGATGGGTTGCCGCTACTACCACTATCACGCGCGCAACCCGCTGACCCAGGAACAGACCACCGACAACGACATCTACCAGGCGGTCAGCCGCGCCCTGCAGAACCGCTTCCCCGACCTGATGCTGAGCTTCGGCGCCAGCCGCAACGGCAGCGAGGTGCAGGAGAACATCCGCCGCTTCGGCGAGTGGGAGCGAGTCAGCCACTGCGCCATCCCGCTGCATCTGGGCGGTGCGCACTTCGTGACGATCCAGGCGGCCATCGAATTGCAGGTGATCTGCGAGCTGGAGAAGCAAAGGCGCAAGCTCGACCTCGACTATGCCTCCAGCCCGGCCTTCCTCGCCGACCTGCGCGACTACCAGCCGTCCACGGCGCTGGAAAAGGCCGAGTTGCAGACCCACTCCACCAGCAAGGGCGCCGACTACGGGGTGACCTCGCCGATGACCCAGTTCCAGGTCTACCGCAACGCCATCCAGGCGCGCCAGAAGCTCGGCCTGTTCCACGAGGTGGAGTGGGTGCAGCATGTGCGCAGCTACGCCATGACCCGTTTCGCCGTGGAGCACCCGCGCCTGCGCCTGGGCGGTTCCGGCCAGTTGAACGTGATCCTGCTGTTCGGCTTCTCGCCACGCCTGCCGTTCCCGGAGACCTACCAGCAGTTCCGCGCGGTGATCGAGAGCGCCAAGAGCCTGGAGTACGACATCGGCGAACCCGGCGTGCGCAAGCGCAAGGTCAGCATCACGGTCGGCGCGGCGGTGATGCCGCAGCATGCCGCGCAGCACTTCCGGCCGCTCGACGTCGGTCCTCGCGCCGGCACCCCGCTCTGCGCGGTGCGCCGGCTGGCCGCCTATGCCGCGCAGGCGGACAGCCAGGTCGATGTGCTGCGGGTCGGCATGGAGGACACGCCCTACGCGGTGGACGATGACGGCCGGGTGACGCTCAGCGACAACTGCCAACTGCTGCGCCAGGCCCTCGACGAACTGCGCGCCAACGGCGCCGAGGCCGAGCTCGACGGCGAACGGATCTTCCAGCGCATGGGCATGGAACGCACCCTCGGCGAATACCTGTCGCTGCAGCGCCTGCATCCGCTCGGCGAAGCCAACTTCACCCTCGCACGGGAGTTCGTCCAGTGACCGCCGCCCTCGCCGCGAACCCGACCCAGCGCTACCGCTGGGTCATCCTGCTGATCGCCACCTTCGCCCAGGCCTGCGCCTGCTTCTTCGTCCAGGGCATCGGCGCGATCGCCGTGTTCATCCAGAACGACCTGCAACTCTCGTCGCTACAGATCGGCCTGCTGGTGTCGGCGGCGCAGTTGGTGCCGATCGTCGGCCTGCTGGTGGCCGGCGAGCTGCTCGACCGCTACTCCGAGCGGCTGGTGGTCGGCCTCGGCACGCTGATCGTCGCGCTGGCCCTCTGCGCCTCGCTGTGGGCCACCGACTACCTGAGCATCCTGCTGTTCCTGGTGGTCGTCGGCGCCGGCTACAGCACGGCGCAGCCGGGCGGCAGCAAGTCGGTGTCACGCTGGTTCGCCAAGACCCAGCTGGGCTTCGCCATGGGCATCCGCCAGGCCGGGCTGCCGCTGGGCGGCGCGCTGTCCGCCGCGCTGCTGCCGTACCTGGCGGGGATCTACGGCTGGCGCAGCGCATTCCTCGCCGGCGGCCTGGTAGCGTTCCTCGGCGCGCTGGCCTTCATGCTCTTCTACCGCACCCCGCCGGACGCCCCCGCGCTCGGCGCGAACCCCGCCGAACGCGACCTGGGCGCGGTGGTGAAGTCGCGGCTGGCGATGATCACCGACCCGGCGATGAAGAACATCGTCTGTTCCGGGGTGGCGCTGATCTCGGTGCAGTACGGCATCCTGGTGTTCACCGTGCTCTACCTGCACGAGACCCTGGAGATCGGCATCGGCATGGCCGCGACCCTGCTGTTCGTCGCCCAGGGCAGCGGCGTCGCCGGGCGCATCCTGCTGGCCGCCTGGAGCGACCGCTGCCGCGCCGGGCGCTACTTCCCGGTGATGGTCTGCCTCGGCGCGGTGATCCTCGGCCTGCTGGCGCTGGTCCTGCTGCCCCTGCAATCACCGTTGGGGATGGGCCTGGTAGTGGCCTGGCTGGGCTTCTTCGGCTTCGGCTGGTACGGTCCCTGGGTGGCCTATGTGGCGGATACCGCGCCGGTCGGCAAGACCGGCTTCGCCCTCGGCCTGGCGATGGCCATCAACCAGTTGGCGATCGTTCTCGCGCCGCCGGCGCTGGGGCTGCTCAAGGACTTCAGCCACAGCTTCGTCCCCGGCTGGCTGGCGCTCTGCCTGATGGCGGCGGTAGCCCTTGTGGTCACCGCCTGGAGCGGCCGCGGCCTGCCCACCGCGCTGCCACAGAAGCACTGAAGCGATGACGGCCACGGCCGAGGAGGCACGATGCGCGCGATCCTGTTCGATGTGTTCGGTACCCTGGTGGACTGGCGTTCCAGCCTGATCGAGCAGTTCCAGGCGTTGGAGCGCGAACTCGGCGGGACCCTGCCCTGCGTGGAACTGACCGACCGCTGGCGCCAGCAATACAAGCCGGCGATGGACCGGGTACGCAACGGCCAGGCGCCCTGGCAGCACCTCGACCAGTTGCACCGGCAGAGTCTCGAGGCCCTGGCCGGAGAGTTCGGCCTGGCGCTGGACGAGGCCCTGCTGCAACGCATCACTGGCTTCTGGCACCGCCTGCGGCCGTGGCCGGACACGCTCGCCGGGATGCACGCGCTGAAGGCCGACTACTGGCTCGCCGCGCTGAGCAACGGCAACACCGCGCTGATGCTCGACGTCGCGCGGCACGCCGGGCTGCCCTGGGACATGCTGCTGTGCGCCGACCTGTTCGGCCACTACAAGCCCGACCCGCAGGTCTACCTCGGCGCCTGCCGCCTGCTCGACCTGCCGCCGCAGGAGGTGATGCTCTGCGCGGCGCACAACTACGACCTCAAGGCCGCGCGCGCCCTCGGCCTGAAGACCGCGTTCATCGCCCGGCCGCTGGAATACGGCCCCGGCCAGACCCAGGACCTCGCCGCCGAGCAGGATTGGGACCTGATCGCCAGCGACCTGCTGGACCTGCACCGGCAACTGGCGGCCTCGGCCTGACCGACTTCCTCCTTCCTGCCCCCTGAACCGCTCGCCCAACCCGCGCGCCACGGCGCGCCGGGAAAGGCGCGCGCAGCGCCGGCACGCGTCCGGCAGGAGCTTCGTCATGTCCGCGAAGGATACCCCGGCCCCCCAGGCCGCCGAGCCCGGTCGCGCCCAGCCGGTCGAAGTCCCCGGCGGCGGCCACTGGTGGCGCCGCCTGCTGGCCTTCGCCGGCCCCGGCTACCTGGTCGCGGTGGGCTACATGGACCCGGGCAACTGGGCCACCGACGTCGCCGGCGGCGCGCAACTGGGCTACCTGCTGCTCTCGGTAATCCTGCTCTCCAGCCTGATGGCGATGCTGCTGCAGGCGCTGTCCGCGCGCCTGGGCATCGCCAGCGGCCTGGACCTGGCCCAGGCCTGCCGCGAACGCTACTCGCCGAGCACCTGCCGCCTGCTGTGGCTGGCCTGCGAGACGGCGATCATCGCCTGCGACCTGGCCGAGGTGATCGGCACCGCCATCGCCCTGAAGCTGCTGTTCGGCCTGCCGCTGGCCTGGGGCGCGTTGCTCTGCGTGGGCGACGCGCTGCTGGTGCTGGTCCTGATCGGACGTGGCCAGCGGCCGCTGGAGGCCTTCGTGGTGGCGTTGCTGACACTGATCTTCGCCTGCTTCGCGGTACAGTTGCTGCTCTCGCGTCCCGAACTCGGCGAGGTGCTCCAAGGGTTCTTGCCGAGCCCGCGGGTGCTCAGCGATCCGGCTGCCCTGTACCTGGCGATCGGCATCGTCGGCGCGACCGTCATGCCGCACAACCTCTACCTGCATTCCTCGCTGGTGCAGAGCCGCGCCTACCCGCGCAGCCTTGCCGGCAAGCGCCAGGCGCTGCGCTGGGCGGTGGCCGACAGCAGCCTGGCGCTGACCCTGGCGCTGCTGGTCAACGCGGCGATCCTGATCGTCGCCGCCAGCGTGTTCCACCGCAACGGGCACACCGAGGTGGTCGATATCGAGCAGGCCCACGCGCTGCTCTCGCCATTGCTCGGCCTGGAACTCGCCTCGCTGCTGTTCGCCGTGGCGCTGCTCGCGTCCGGCCTCAACTCGACGGTCACCACCACCCTGGCCGGGCAGATCGTCATGGAGGGCTTCCTCCGCCTGCGCCTGGCGCCCTGGGCGCGGCGCCTGCTGACCCGTGGCGTCGCAGTGCTGCCGGTGCTGCTGGTGACCCTGCTCTACGGCGAGGATGGCACCGCGCGGCTGCTGATCTTCAGCCAGGTGATCCTGTCGATGCAGTTGCCGCTGGCAGTGATCCCGCTGCTACAGTTCGTTTCCGACCGGCGCCTGATGGGCCCGCTGGCGATCGGCGCCGGGACCCGGTGGCTGGCCTGGGCGGTAGCGCTGGCGATCGTCGGCCTGAACCTGCAACTGCTGGCCGACTTCGCGTTCGGCTGAGCATTGCCTGAGGGCACGCTGCGCGGTGCGGGACGCGCACTCAGGCAATGCTCAGCCATCGAGACCGCGGGGAAAACGGTCGGCCACCAGGTTCAAGGCGATACCGCGCTCCAGGCAGGCCTTGAGCCCGGCCAGCACCAGGGTGAAACCTTCGGTGGCGTCGACCACCCGCGGGATGACCTCTTCCGGGGTGCCGACGAAACCGCTGTTGCGGATGCTGACGAAGGTCCCGGCGCCGGGCAGTTCCTCGAACAGCCACTCCACCTGGGAAGGGTTGCTGTCGCCATTCGGCCATTCGATGAGGATGCGGCGGTTCGTTTGCAGGTCTTTCACTTCGATTTCCTGGGAAACCCCGTACATGTCCCAGTGCCAGCGCAGCCGTTTCCCGGCTTCGAGGCGGGCATCGCCGCGGCTGAACCAGAATCTGGCGGTGATGGCCGGATCGACGAAGGCTTCGAAGACCTCGGCGATGGGGCGGCGGATCAGCATTTCCGCCTTGGCGACGACCTGTGCGA
Source organism: Pseudomonas sp. 203-8 (assembly GCF_020708595.1). Classification (NCBI taxonomy): domain Bacteria; kingdom Pseudomonadati; phylum Pseudomonadota; class Gammaproteobacteria; order Pseudomonadales; family Pseudomonadaceae; genus Pseudomonas; species Pseudomonas sp. 203-8. The sequence goes on from NZ_JAJFDF010000015.1 coordinate 11,134, forward strand.
CGGCAGTCATGGCAAGTCCTCCATGGGGGTGGGCAAGGGAGCGGCCGCCGCATCGGGCGGCCGCTCGCGGTTAATGGCTCAGGCCGGGTATTTCTCGTTCAGAGCGTAGAGGATCGCCGCCGTCTCCACATCCAGCGCGCCGTCGTAGTTCTCCGGGCGGAAATGCATCTGGAAGGCGCGCAGCAGGCTGGCGAAGTAGGCGTCGTCGACCGTCGCCGGCAGCGCATAGCCGTACAGGCGGAACGCCTCCAGCAGGTCGGCGCGCGGCGGCAGGCCGTCGCGCTCGAAGCCTTCGCGATAGCGATCGCGGGTGGCATCGTCGTACCAGGCGCCGATACCGGCCTCGTAGAGTTCCTTCCAGGGCAGCTTCGGACCCGGGTCGGACTTGCGCCCGACGGCGATATCGGAGTGGCCGACCACGTTCTTCGGGGTCATGTCCGGGTAGCGCTGCAGGATGTTCTTCGCCAGTTGCTTGAGTGCGTTGATCTGCGAGCGCTCGTAGTCGGGGAAGGTGAACACGCCGTCGTCGTCGCGGGCGAGGTTGACGATCTCGATGCCGATGGAAGTGTCGTTGAGGTTGTCGCGGCGCGCCCAGCCGCTGACGCCGGCGTGCCAGGCGCGGTCTTCCTCGGCGACCAGGTTGAAGATGCGCTGGCCCTTGAAGCCGGCGGCCTTGTAGCTGGGGTCGTGCGGCGCCGGGATCAGGTAGTGGGCGCTGGCGGCGCCGGTGGTCAGCGCCTTGACCGAGGCGGCGAAGTCGAGCGCGGTGTAGTGCAGCACCAGGAAGCGCACGCGTTTGCCGTAGGGGGTAGTGGTGCGATAGCTGTTGTAGTCGATGGTCAGCATGGTTTTCACCTTTTTGCGGATGATGGAAAGCCTCCGGCCACAGGCTCGCCTGTAGCTAGGGACGTCGATGCAGCGATGAGGTTCAGGGGCCGGCCGAGGAAACGCGGGCCCCGGCTAAACCGGAAGGAAGAAGACCGGGCATAAAAAAGCCCGGCACGCGGCCGGGCAAAAGGGATACACCAAAGGCAAGCCCCAGCGAACTGGGGGTACGGGGGCTCACCGAGGCCACTGAACGATGGCGTTATGACAGCAGTCGGCACAACCGAACTTTAAGTTGGCCGGACGCCGTGCGGGCGCACCCCAGAGCCTTTCGCAGCGGTCGCCGCCCGCTGCGTCCGGTTGCGCGGCGGGCGGAAACGACGAAGCCCGGCGCTGGGGCCGGGCTTCGAGGGCGACCACGGGAAACGTGATCATGGGAAAAAACTACCGCGAGCGTCCCGCCGCGTGCAACACCGTTCGTCCGTTGGCCGCTCTACTTTGCACTTCTTCACAAAGTTCACCAATAGCCATACAGACCCTCGACAGAGCGGCTACTACTCTATCCACGCCAGGTCCGATTGCTCCTCCATCTCCTGGCATTCCCGGCCACTGTCCACCCCCGCACAGTGGCTTTTTTTCGCCTGCGCCTAGCGTCGTGCCAGCGGCGCCTCGTCCCGCGCCAGCATCAGCGCCAGGATGCAGCCGAGGAGGAACGCCTGCAGCGCCAGGCGAGCGGCCAGCAGCGTCGGCGGGAAGGATGGGAACAGGTCGGGGTGCTGCCACATGTAGAGGTTGGCCGGGGTCACGCAGAGGGTCAGGATGAACAGCCCGCACGCCGCCAGCCGGCGCCATGCCGGCACCAGCAGGGCGGCGGCGCCGAGCAGTTCGAAGACCCCGCTGACCCACACCGCCGCCAGCGGCCAGGGCACGTAGGGCGGGACGATGCCGACGAAGAAATCGGTGAAGACGAAATGGCCCAGCCCACCCAGCAGGAACCAGGCGGACACGAAGGCCACGAGCAGCGTGCGAGCGGGCGACGGCATGGATAACCTCGGCGCGGCGATGGAACGGCAATCCTGCCACGCGCCGCCGACGCCAGGCCCATAACCTTTGCCCGGTTGGCAGGCGTCCGCCGAAACAAATGCTCAAACATTCCCGCCGCCGGGGCGACATCTGCTCAAAAAATGTCCTGGCCTTTCTTCGTCGAAAGACATAGAATCCGGGACTGCGTACCAAACTGAAAGTCAATCAGGCTTTACCCCACGACCGGGCCCACAGATGAAAAGGGCTCTACCATCAGGGTTACAGCCTTCCGATGGTTCTTCGGTCGCCACTCTTCTGAAGCAATCCCCTGCCACGCAGGGCCGATGGGAAGACCGGCGTCCCGCAATACCACCCACAGATTGATCAGGATCCTGGCCTGGAAACTTTCCTGCCAATCGATCCTCTGATTAGTACCTGAACTGCCAGCTTGCTCTTTTCGAAAAAAGCCGGCATAACCAGTACGTTCCCCCGACACAAAGCTTTCTTGGCACTGTCACGGAGCGGGAACATTTGCAATATACGCTGTTCCATAAGCGTGAAAGTAAAGGAACATAAGAATATGTCTATTCAACATCGTACTCAGGATGCAATTCGCACCCTAACCGCCGCATTTGCGCCGTTCGACTGCCTGATCCAGGCAACTCGTAAAGGAAACTTCAGTTTCACCATCGTTGACCAGCATGGCGTGGCCTGCCACAGCGAGCGCCTGTATCCGGAGCAGTACGACGACTCCGGCAAAATGGAAGAAGTGATCAATCGAGTTCGCAAGAAAACACTGGCTGCCTGAATCATGCAAGCATCAGCGCGAATGCAAGGAAAAGCCCCGTCCCCGACGGGGCTTTTTTGTGGGACAGCGAAAAATACAGGTTAAGTTGAAGAAAGTTCCCACGCAGGAAATAAATATTTACTTATTCCTTTTTAAATATTTCCTCGCCAACTTCGTCATATTCCCGCGGCCAGGGGAAACAAGCGCAGGCCGTTTCTCCCGTACTCCACTCAGACGATCGCCAGGTTTCGCTTGCGGGTAGGCGGCGGAAACGCCTGGTCGAGCGCCCGCAGGTCGTCGGCGCTCAGTTCCAGGTCGGCCGCCGCTGCATTCTGGCGGATGTGAGCGGACGTCACCGCCTTCGGGATCGCGATCACCCCCTGCTCCAGTAGCCAGGCCAGGGCGACCTGGGCGCTGCTGGAGTCGTGGCGCGCGGCGATCTCGCCGAGCGCCGGGTGCCGTAGCAGCCTGCCGCCCTGCCCCACCGGACAGTAGGCCATCACCGGCATGCCGCGCTCCTGGCACCAGGGCAGCAGGTCGTATTCGATACCGCGTTCCTCCAGGTTGTACATCACCTGGTTGGCGGCACAGGCGCTGCCGTCCAGTTCGTACATGTCGCCCAGGTCGAAGTTGGACACGCCCCAGCGCAGGATCTTGCCCTGGTCGCGCAACCGCTCGAAGGCTTCGATGGTTTCCTCCAGCGGATACCGGCCCTGCCAGTGCAGCAGGTAGAGGTCGATGGTTTCGCAACCGAGCCGGCGCAGGCTGCGCTCGCAGGCCGCCGGCAGACCCTTGCGGCTGGCGTTGTGCGGGTAGACCTTGCTGACCAGGAAGACCTTTTCGCGGCGTCCCGCGATAGCCGCGCCGACCACGTCCTCGGCGCCGCCCTCGGCGTACATCTCGGCGGTATCGATCAGCGTCATCCCCAGTTCGATGCCTTCGCGCAGCGCCGCGACCTCGCGCTTACGTTCGCCGGGCTGCTCGCCGATATGCCAGGTACCCTGGCCGATGGCGGCGACCTCCTGGCCATCGATCAGCGTGAGCGTTTTCATGCAGCGTCTCCTGTGGTGAATGGACGGGGCCTCATGCCCAGGGATCATAGCTGCCGAAGCTCCAGACGTGGCCCTCTGGATCGCGGCAAGTGAAGCCGCGACCGCCGTAGTCCTCGTCCTTGATGTCGATGACGATCTCGGCGCCGGCGGCCTGGGCGCTGCGGAACAGGGCGTCGGGATCGACGACCACCAGGTAGAGGCTCTGGGTATTGCCGCCGGCTTCGTCGACGTGCCGCATCAGCCGACCGTAGGCGTTGTCGCGGACGCTCGAGCCGAGCATCAGCATGCCGTTGGCGCCGTTCGGGCTGGCGTAGGTCAACTCGGCGTGGAGCACCTGTCCGTCCTCGCCGGGCACCACCAGCTTGCGCTGGAAGCCAAAGGTCCGGCACAGCCAGTCGATGGCGGCCGGCGCATCGCGGTAACGCAGGCAGGGAATGACGCTGGCGACGGTGTTGCTGGCGGGCGTGTGCATGGCGCATACCTCCGGGGGAAAGCACGACCACCAGCATAGACGCTGGACCGGACCGCCCCCGAGGCACGGATGGGCGGCGCGCCCTTCAGCGCAGCAGCGCCAGCACCCCGCCGAGCAACGGCACTCCGGCGGCGCAAGGCAATGCCCAGCGTGGCCGCCAGGCGAGCAGCAGGACCAGCGTGCCGGCCGCCAGCATCAGCAGGCAGGACCAGAAGACGATGCCGATCTCCACGCCCTGCCGGTGGATCGAGAAGGCCAGTGCCAGGCCCAGGTCGAGCAGCGCCACGCCGCGTAGCAGAAGCACCCGGGGAGCCGACGGCTCGTGGCCGAGGAGGTTCTTGTGGTGGCGGTTCATGGCCAGGCAGAGAGCGGTGAAAGCCAGCAGGTTGAGGCCGAAGACCAGCAGCATCAGGCCACCTCCTGGACGTTCAGGCGTCGCCGGACGGGCTTGCTCGACGCTTGCCGACGTCGCCAACCTAGCCAGGCGCAGAGCAGGCCGAGGCCCAGCAGGCTGAGGTCGACGCCGGCCAGCACCCAGTCGCCGCGCTGCAGGCTGGCCAACAGGTTGCCTTCCGGGCTACGCAGCAGGCCGAGCAGCGGCAGGCCCAGCGCCAGCACGGCGGCGAGGCGCAGTTGCGTGCGACCGAGGGTCCCGCTGTTGCGGCGGACGATGGCCCACAGCGCGACCAGCGCCCAACTGGCGCAAAACACGCGGATCTCCCAGGTGTCGCGGCCGGCCAGTTGCGTCGGCAGCAGGCGGTTGCCCCACAGCAGCGCCAGGCTGGCCAGCGGCAGGCCGCCGCAGACCGCCAGGTTCAGCGCCCGCACCAGACCAACGCCACGACTGCCGCGGACCTCGCGCTTGGCCAGCCAGACCTGCAACCCGCCGAAGATCATCATCGCCCCGGACAGCCCGAGCAACAGGTACATCCAGCGCACCAACTGGCCGCCCCACTGGATCATGTGCAGGCCGGTCAGCCAGCCGTAGGTGGCGTAGCCGGGCGCATAGGACGGCTGGGCATGCAGCAGTTCGCCGCTGGAGGCATCGAAGTTGACCGTGCGCTGGTCGTCGAGGATGCGCGAGGCGTCGCGCCGGCGGATGTCCACGGTGGCCGCCTCGTCATAGGGATGGTGGACGCTGATCCAGCCCGGCGCGCCGCCGTCGCCCCAGACCTTGCCGGCCTCGACGATCAGGCCGTCGATGGACGCCGGCGGCCCCGCCGGGCGGCCGACTTCCTCGCGTTCGTAGGAGCCCTGCACTTCATGGAAGAAGCGCTCGCCATCGTTCTGGTAGACCACCTGCAGGCCCGCCTGCATGTAGTAGACGATGAAGATCACCAGGCCGGTGTAGGCGATCATCAGGTGGAACGGCAGGCCGATCACCCCCAGCACGTTGTGCGCGTCGAGCCAGGCGCGCTGCCGCGCCGCCTGCGGGCGCAGGGTGAAGAAGTCCTTGAAGATCCGCCGGTGCACGATGGTCCCACTGACCAGCGCCACCAGCATCAGCATCCCGGCGATGCCGACGATGTACAGGCCGACCATGCCGGCGTGCAGGTCGTAGTGCAGGGTGAAGAAGAACTCGCCGCCGACTGTCTTCGGCAGCGGCTGGCCGCTCACCGCGTCCAGCTGAAAGACCTTGAACTCGCTGCCGTCGCGCGGCTCCCAGCCGGCGTTCCAGTAGGGCGCCCGCTCGCTCGGCGGCAGCATCCACCAGGCATGGGCATCGGGGGCGCGCTGGCGCAACCAGTCGCGCACCTGGTCGGCGCCCAGCGACTGCGCGCCGGGCAGGTGCAGGTCCGGCTGCATCCAGCGGGTCAGCTCCTTGTCGAAGCTGGCCAGGCTGCCGGCGAAGACGATGACGAACAGCAGCCAGCTGACCAGCAGCCCCGACCAGGTATGCAGGCCGGACATCGATTGACGCAGGTTCATGGACGCGCTCCGTAGTCGAGGCCGAGCCAGGCCAGGCCGCCCAGCGCCAGGCTGGCCAGCGCCAGCACCCAGCAGGCGCGCCAGGCGCTGCGCGCGGCGAAGGCGTAGACGATGGCCGCGACCCACACGGCGAAGCAGCCGAGGCTGCCGAACGAGACCCGGTCGGGACGCGGCAGCGGCAGGTAGATGCTCAGGCAGGCGGTGACCGCATAGGCCAGCGCGTAGCCAAGCAGGACCGCGACGAGGATGCGGCCGGTGACGGACAGTCCGCCGGCCAGGGCCTGGCTGGTCATGGGGCGGCGTCCCGGGTGGAAACAGGGCCTTGCATCGTCGCTACCTCGTCTGGCTGGCACGGCGACGCCGCGCTCGCGGGTGGCGAGGCGGTCGTCGATTCGGAAGGTTTGCGACTGTATCTCAATTACGTTCGCATTTGTACTTGCTCCAGACGACCGCCAGGTCGCGTCGCGCCAGGGATTGCCGGGGTCCGACGAGTGCGGGTCGTATCCCGTCGCATTCGTCCGCCGCGCCATACGTCCATCTCCGCTCTGCGCAAGCGCGCCGAGCTTGGTAATATCGGCTGTTTGCGGTTTCGGCTGGTTTCGCCGAAGGACATACCGGATGACTTCACCCTCCGCCCCAGACACCCAGCTCAGCCTGGCCATCGACCCGGCCCGGCCGTATGCGCGGCTGACCCTCGGCAGCCACGTGCACAGCGGCTACGACCTGCGCAGCGGACGCATGCAGAGCATTTCCCGGCACCGTGCGGCGCTGGCCTTCATCTATGCCGGCGAGGCGGTTTCCGGGCGTCCCGGCAGCGAGCCACGGGAGGCCCAGCGGCGTATCGAACGGCGTCCGGCGCACGAGCAGGAATACCGCGAGACCCTGCGCCGCCTCGGCTTCAAGCCGGCGACCCGGCGCAGCGACGCGCTCGAGGAGAGCGCCGGCGAGATGTTCGAACTGCCCGGCGACAACGCCTGGCTGCACTTCATGCAGGACGACCTGCCGCGCCTGCGCCAGCAAGGCTGGTTCATCGACATCCGCGCCGACTTCGCCTACGACCTGACGCCCATCGACGCCTGGTACGCCGAGGTCGAGGAAGCCGACGACCGCCAGTGGTTCGAGCTGGAACTGGGCATCCAGGTCGCCGGCCAGCGGGTCAGCCTGCTGCCGGCGCTGACCGAACTGATCCGCCGCAGTCCGGCCCTGCTCGATCCGCGCGCCCTCGCCCGGCACGCCGACGAAGAGCAACTGGTGCTGCGCCTGGAACTCAACCCGCCGCTGCGCGTGGCGCTGCCCTTCGGCCGCCTGAAGCCGGTGCTGGCGGCGCTTTCCGACTTCTACCTGGGCGACCCCGAACCGCAGCGCAAGCTGCGCCTGGGCGCACCGGACGCGGCGCGCCTGGCCGATCTCGACGAGTTGCCGCTGGCCTGGGAAGGCGGCGACAACCTGCGCGACTTCGCCCGCCGCCTACGCAGTTTCCAGGCTCGTCCGGCGACCCCGCCGCAAGGCCTGCGCGCCGAACTGCGGCCCTACCAGCTCGAAGGCCTGAGCTGGATGCAGACCCTGCGCGAACTCGACAGCGGCGGCGTGCTGGCCGACGACATGGGGCTGGGCAAGACCTTGCAGTCGCTGGCCCACGTGCTCCTGGAAAAGCAGGCCGGGCGGCTCGACACGCCGGCGCTGGTGGTGATGCCCACCAGCCTGATCCCCAACTGGCTGGACGAGGCCGAGCGCTTCGCCCCCGATCTGCGCGTGCTGGCCCTGCACGGCGCCGGCCGGCGCCGCGACTTCGCCCGCATCGACGAGCACGACCTGGTGCTGACCACCTATGCCCTGCTGCCACGCGACGCCGCCGAGCTGGGCAAGCGGCGGTTCCACCTGCTGATCCTCGACGAGGCGCAGAACATCAAGAACGCCACCACCAAGGCCGCCGTCGCCGCCCGCGAGCTGGCGGCACGGCATCGCCTGTGCCTGACCGGCACGCCGCTGGAGAACCACCTCGGCGAACTCTGGTCGCTGTTCCATTTCCTGATGCCCGGCTGGCTCGGCGACGCCCGCCAGTTCGCCCAGGACTACCGCACGCCGATCGAGAAGCACGGCGACGAGGCACGCCTCAGTCACCTGGCCGCGCGCCTGCGGCCGTTCCTGCTGCGACGGACCAAGGAACAGGTGGCCTCGGAACTGCCGCCGAAGAGCGAGTTCACCCAGTTCGTCGAACTCAGCGAGGCGCAACGCGAACTCTACGAGACCGTGCGCCTGGCGCTGGACCGCAAGGTCCGCGAGGAGATCGCCCGGCGCGGCCTGGCGCGCAGCCGCATCGTGATCCTCGAGGCGCTGCTCAAGCTGCGCCAGGTCTGCTGCGACACGCGCCTGCTGCAACGCCAGGAAGACGGCGCGCGCAGCGGCCGGGCGCTCAGCTCGGGCAAGCTGGCCTACCTGCTCGACATGCTCGACGAACTGATCGCCGAGGGTCGCCGGGTCCTGCTGTTCTCGCAGTTCACCTCGATGCTCGCGCTGATCGAGGACGCCCTGCGCCAGCGCGGCGTCGACTACGTCCTGCTGACCGGCGAGACCCGCGACCGCCGCGCCCCGGTACAGCGCTTCCAGAGCGGCAAGGTGCCGGTGTTCCTGATCAGCTTGAAGGCAGGCGGGGTCGGCCTCAACCTGACCGCGGCGGACACCGTGATCCACTACGATCCCTGGTGGAACCCGGCGGTGGAGAACCAGGCCAGCGACCGCGCCTACCGCATCGGCCAGGACAAGCCGGTGTTCGTCTACCGGCTGATCGCCCGCGGCACGGTGGAAGAGAAGATCCAGCACCTGCAGCAGGAAAAGGCCGCCCTCGCCAACGGCCTGTTCAGCGAAGGCAACGGCGACGGCTGGAAGCTCGACGAGGCCGATATCGACGCGCTGTTCGCGCCCTTGCCCAAGGCGCTCTGAGGGCCGCCCGGATTCAGCGCGCGACGCCGCGGTAGACGTAGGTCATCGGCCGCGGCCCGGGCAGGTAGCCCTGTTCCAGCTCGTCGATGCGAAAGCCGGCCTCGCGCAGCAAGGCCGGCATGTCGCGGTCCAGATGGCAACCGCCGGCCAGCGGTTTCCACCAGGGCGTCAGGCGCCGTTGCCAGGCCAGCACCGAGGCGTCCGGCGCGCGCCCGTGCTCGCAGAACAGCAATTCGCCGCCACGCTTCAGCACCCGACGCATCTCGCCCAGCGCCGGCAGCGGCGCGGCGATGGAGCAAAGGGTGAAAGTGCAGACGATGGTGTCGAAGCTTTCCGCCTCGGCGCGGATCTCGCCAAGCTCGAGGGCGACCATTTCCACCGGGATGCCGATTTGCGCCGCGCGCTCGCGGGCCAGCGCCTGCATTTGCGCGGCCGGGTCGACGCCGACGATCGCCGACACCTTCGCCGCGTCGTAGAAGCCCAGGTTGAGCCCGGTGCCCAGACCGATCTCCAGCACCCGCCCATGGGCGCGCGGCAGCAGCAGCGAACGCTGCTTCATCACGTCGCCCATGCCGCAGGCGAAGTCGATCAGGCGCGGCAACACGTAACGGTCATAGATGCCCACGAAACTCTCTCCTGGCACAGCGGCTGGAGGGGAAAGCATAGACCAGCGATGCATTAGACGATTGTCGACAATCAAGCGACGAATGATTGACCCCACGCAATCCAGGCGGTAGCTTTCGCAAACATTGTCGACACATCGACCCGGACAGCCAGTACCATGACCCAGAACCCGCCCCCTCTCGAGATTGCCCATGACGACGGCGAGACCTTGTCGGAACACGTCTTCCGCAAGATCCAGAGCGCCATCGTCAGCGGCGAGATCGCGCCGGGCAGCAAGATCTCCGAGCCGGAGCTGGCGCGCACCTACGGCATCAGCCGCGGCCCGCTGCGCGAGGCGATCCACCGCCTGGAAGGCCTGCGCCTGCTGGTGCGGGTGCCGCATGTCGGGGCGCGGGTGGTGTCGCTGAGCCACGCCGAGCTGATCGAGCTCTACGAGATCCGCGAGTCCCTGGAAGGCATGGCCTGCCGACTGGCCGCCGAGCGCATGAGCCAGGCCGAGATCGACGAACTGCGCCGAGTGCTCGACACCCACGAGCGCGACGAGGCGTTCCAGGCCGGGCGCGGCTATTACCAGCAGGAAGGCGACTACGACTTCCACTACCGGATCATCCAGGGCAGCGGCAACGCCACTCTCACCCGCATGCTCTGCGGCGAGCTCTACCAACTGGTGCGGATGTACCGCATCCAGTACTCGACCACGCCGAACCGGCCGCGCCAGGCCTTCGCCGAACACCACCGCATTCTCGACGCCATCGCCGACCGTGACGGCGAACTGGCCGAGCTGCTGATGCGCCGCCACATCAGTGCGTCGCGCCGCAATATCGAGCGCCAGCTGGAACCCCAGCCGGCGAAGCTCGCCTCCGCTTCCTCCACCGTCTAAGAGGTCCGTGATGAGCCAGACGTCCCTTACCCCCGGCCAGCGCTTCCGCGAAGCCGTGGCCACCGAACACCCGCTGCAGGTGGTCGGCACCATCAACGCCAACCACGCCCTGCTGGCCAAGCGCGCCGGCTTCAAGGCCATCTACCTGTCCGGCGGCGGCGTCGCCGCCGGTTCCCTGGGCCTGCCGGACCTGGGTATCAGCGGCCTCGACGACGTGCTCACCGACGTGCGCCGGATCACCGACGTCTGCGACCTGCCGCTGCTGGTGGACGTCGACACCGGCTTCGGCTCCTCGGCGTTCAACGTCGCCCGCACGGTGAAGTCGATGATCAAGTTCGGCGCCGCCGCGATGCATATCGAGGACCAGGTCGGCGCCAAGCGCTGCGGCCATAGGCCGAACAAGGAGATCGTCTCGCAGCAGGAGATGGTCGACCGCATCAAGGCCGCCGTCGATGCCCGCAGCGACGACTCCTTCGTGATCATGGCGCGCACCGACGCGCTGGCCGTGGAAGGCCTGCAGGCCGCCATCGACCGCGCCTGCGCCTGTGTCGAGGCCGGTGCCGACATGATCTTCCCGGAAGCCATGACCGAACTGGCCATGTACAAGGAATTCGCCGCCGCGGTGAAGGTGCCGGTGCTGGCCAACATCACCGAGTTCGGCGCCACCCCGCTGTTCACCACCGACGAACTGGCCTCCGCCGACGTGTCCCTGGTGCTCTACCCGCTGTCGGCCTTCCGCGCCATGAACAAGGCGGCGGAGAACGTCTACACCGCGATCCGTCGCGACGGCACCCAGAAGAATGTGATCGATACCATGCAGACCCGCATGGAGCTGTACGATCGCATCGATTACCACAGCTTCGAGCAGAAGCTCGACGCGCTCTTCGCGCAGAAGAAGAACGCCTGAACATCGAGCCCGGCGTGCGCCTGAGCGCCGGTCCGCGAACCCCGTGAAACCGAGTTGCAGCATCCAGAAAAAGTTCAAGAAAGGAGAGAGCAATGGCTGAAGCAAAAGTACTGAGTGGCGCCGGCCTGCGTGGCCAGGTGGCCGGTCAGACAGCCCTGTCCACCGTCGGCCAGGAAGGCGCCGGCCTGACCTACCGTGGCTACGACGTCCGCGACCTGGCGGCGGCGGCGATCTTCGAGGAAGTCGCCTACCTGCTGCTCTACGGCGAACTGCCGAACAAGCAACAGCTCGACGCCTACCTGAAGAAGCTCCAGGGCCAGCGCGACCTGCCGCAGGCGCTGAAGGAAGTTCTCGAACGGATTCCCAAGGACGCCCACCCGATGGACGTGATGCGCACTGGCGCCTCGGTCCTCGGCACCCTGGAACCGGAGCTGAGCTTCGACCAGCAGCGCGACGTCGCCGACCGCCTGCTCGCCGCCTTCCCGGCGATCATGACCTACTGGTACCGCTTCACCCACGAAGGCCAGCGCATCGACTGCAACAGCGACGAGCCGACCATCGGCGGGCACTTCCTCACCCTGCTCCACGGCAAGAAGCCCAGCGAGCTGCACGTGAAGGTGATGAACGTCTCGCTGATCCTCTACGCCGAGCATGAGTTCAACGCATCCACCTTCACCGCGCGGGTTTGCGCCTCGACCCTGTCCGACCTCTACTCCTGCGTCACCGGCGCCATCGGCTCGCTGCGCGGCCCGCTGCACGGCGGCGCCAACGAGGCGGCGATGGAACTGATCGAACGCTTCTCTTCGCCGCAGGAAGCCACCGCCGAGCTGCTGAAGATGCTCGAGCGCAAGGACAAGATCATGGGCTTCGGGCATGCCATCTACAAGGATTCCGACCCACGCAACGAAGTGATCAAGGGTTGGTCGAAGCAGCTCGCCGACGAGGTCGGCGACAAGGTCCTGTTCGCGGTTTCCGAGGCCATCGACAAGACCATGTGGGAGCAGAAGAAGCTGTTCCCCAACGCCGACTTCTACCACGCCTCGGCGTATCACTTCATGGGCATCCCGACCAAGCTGTTCACGCCGATCTTCGTCTGCTCGCGGACCAGCGGCTGGACCGCCCACGTCTTCGAACAGCGCGCCAACAACCGCATCATCCGCCCGAGCGCCGAGTACACCGGCGTCGAGCAGCGCGCGTTCGTGCCGCTGGAGCAACGCTGATCCACGCCGTCCGGCGCGCCGAACGCGAGCGCGCCGGACGGTTGCCGCACCCAGAATTCGAAAGGCCGGCGTGGGCTGCGCCACGGCGCGAGCGACACGCTTCCGAACACCCCGTGATTGAGTCCGAGCCATGAACAGCGCACACCGCAAACCGCTCCCCGGCACCCGCCTGGACTACTTCGACGCCCGCGAGGCGGTCGAGGCGATCCAGCCCGGCGCCTACGCCAAGCTGCCCTATACCTCCCGCGTGCTCGCCGAGAACCTGGTGCGCCGCTGCGACCCGGCGACCCTGGAGGCTTCGCTGCGCCAACTGGTCGAGCGCAAGCGCGACCTCGACTTCCCCTGGTACCCGGCGCGGGTGGTCTGCCATGACATCCTCGGGCAGACCGCGCTGGTCGACCTCGCCGGCCTGCGCGACGCCATCGCCGACAAGGGCGGCGACCCGGCCCAGGTCAACCCGGTGGTGCCGGTGCAACTGATCGTCGACCACTCGCTGGCGGTGGAATGCGGCGGCTACGACCCCGAGGCCTTCGCCAAGAACCGCGCCATCGAGGACCGCCGCAACGAGGACCGCTTCCACTTCATCGACTGGACCAAGCAGGCCTTCCGCAACGTCGACGTGATCCCGCCGGGCAACGGCATCATGCACCAGATCAACCTGGAGAAAATGTCGCCGGTGATCCAGGCGCGCGACGGCGTGGCCTTCCCCGATACCTGCGTGGGCACCGACAGCCATACCCCGCACGTCGACGCCCTGGGCGTGATCGCCATCGGCGTCGGCGGCCTGGAAGCGGAAAACGTGATGCTCGGCCGCGCCTCCTGGATGCGCCTGCCGGACATCGTCGGCGTCGAGCTGAGCGGCCGTCGCCAGCCGGGCATCACCGCCACCGACGTGGTGCTGGCCCTGACCGAGTTCCTGCGCAAGCAGAAGGTGGTCGGCGCCTACCTGGAGTTCTACGGCGAAGGCGCCTCCAGCCTGACCCTCGGCGACCGCGCGACCATCTCCAACATGGCTCCGGAATACGGCGCCACCGCGGCGATGTTCGCCATCGACCAGCAGACCATCGACTACCTGCGCCTCACCGGCCGCGACGACGAGCAGGTCGCCCTGGTGGAGGCCTATGCGCGCACCGCCGGGCTCTGGGCCGACAGCCTGGTCGACGCCGAGTACGAGCGGGTACTGAAGTTCGACCTGTCCAGCGTGGTGCGCAACATGGCCGGCCCGTCCAATCCGCACGCCAGGGTCGCCACCAGCGAACTGGCGGCGAAAGGCATCGCCGGCAACCTCGAGCGGGCCCGCGCCGAGGAAGCCGAGGGCCTGATGCCGGACGGCGCGGTGATCATCGCCGCGATCACCAGTTGCACCAACACCAGCAACCCGCGCAACGTGATCGCCGCCGGCCTGCTGGCGCGCAACGCCGACCGCCTCGGCCTGGTCCGCAAGCCATGGGTGAAGACCTCGCTGGCACCCGGCTCCAAGGTGGTCACCGAATACCTGCGCGAAGCCGGCCTGCTGCCGCACCTGGAAGCCCTCGGCTTCGGCGTGGTGGCCTACGCCTGCACGTCTTGCAACGGCATGTCCGGCGCCCTCGACCCGGCGATCCAGCAGGAGATCGTCGAGCGCGACCTGTACGCCACCGCGGTGCTCTCCGGCAACCGCAACTTCGACGGGCGCATCCACCCCTACGCCAAGCAGGCCTTCCTCGCCTCGCCGCCGCTGGTGGTGGCCTACGCCATCGCCGGGACCATCCGCTTCGACATCGAGCGTGACGTGCTCGGCGTGGTGGACGGCAAGGAGATCCGCCTGAAGGACCTCTGGCCGAGCGACGAAGAGATCGACGCGGTGGTCAGGGCGGCGGTGAAGCCCGAGCAGTTCCGCCAGGTCTACATCCCGATGTTCGACATCACCCACGGCGAGCGCGAGAAGGTCGACCCGCTCTACGCCTGGCGCCCGACGAGCACCTACATCCGCCGCCCGCCGTACTGGGAAGGCGCCCTCGCCGGCGAACGCACCCTGCGCGGCATGCGCCCGCTGGCGGTGCTGCCGGACAACATCACCACCGACCACCTGTCGCCGTCCAACGCGATCCTCGCCGACAGCGCGGCGGGCGAATACCTGGCGAAAATGGGCCTGCCCGAGGAGGACTTCAACTCCTACGCCACCCACCGCGGCGACCACCTCACCGCACAACGCGCGACCTTCGCCAACCCGAAGCTGTTCAACGAGATGGTGCGCAACGCCGACGGCAGCGTGAAGCAGGGTTCGCTGGCGCGGGTCGAGCCGGAAGGCAAGGTGATGCGCATGTGGGAAGCCATCGAGACCTACATGGAGCGCAAGCAGCCGCTGATCATCGTCGCCGGCGCCGACTACGGGCAGGGTTCTTCGCGCGACTGGGCGGCCAAGGGCGTGCGCCTGGCCGGGGTGGAGGCGATCGTCGCCGAGGGCTTCGAGCGCATCCACCGCACCAACCTGATCGGCATGGGCGTGCTGCCGCTGGAGTTCAAGCCGGGTACCACCCGCCTGACCCTGGGGATCGACGGCAGCGAGACCTTCGACGTGCTCGGCGCTCGCCGGCCGCGCGCCGACCTGACCCTGGTCATCCACCGGCGCGACGGGGAGCGGCTCGAAGTGCCGGTGACCTGCCGCCTGGACAGCGACGAGGAAGTCTCCATCTACGAAGCCGGCGGCGTACTGCAACGCTTCGCCCAGGACTTCCTGGAGGCGGCCGGCGCCTGATGGCGCCGGCGAAACACCCTGGTAGGACGGACGACGCGTAGCGTCATCCGCCGACGACCGGCAGCGGCTGTCGAACGCAGCCGCTGCCCCTGAATTCGATTGCCGAGGACGACGACGCATGGCCCACCCACCCCAGATCCGCATCCCCGCCACCTACCTGCGCGGCGGCACCAGCAAGGGCGTGTTCTTCCGCCTGGAAGACCTGCCGGAATCCTGCCGGGTCCCCGGCGAGGCGCGCGATCGGCTGTTCATGCGGGTGATCGGCAGCCCCGACCCCTATGCCGCGCACATCGACGGGATGGGCGGCGCCACCTCCAGCACCAGCAAGTGCGTGATCCTCTCGAAGAGCAGCCAGCCGGGCCATGACGTCGACTACCTCTACGGCCAGGTCTCCATCGACAAGCCCTTCGTCGACTGGAGCGGCAACTGCGGCAACCTCTCCACCGGGGCCGGCGCCTTCGCCCTGCACGCCGGGCTGGTGGATCCGGCGCGGATACCGGAAGACGGCATCTGCGAGGTGCGCATCTGGCAGGCCAATATCGGCAAGACCATCATCGCCCACGTGCCGGTGAGCGGCGGCCAAGTCCAGGAAACCGGCGACTTCGAGCTGGACGGAGTGACCTTCCCGGCGGCCGAGATCGTGCTGGAGTTCCTCGACCCGTCCGACGACGGCGAGGACGGCGGCGCCATGTTCCCCACCGGCAACCTGGTGGACGATCTGGAGGTGCCGGGGGTCGGTACCTTCAAGGCGACCATGATCAACGCCGGGATTCCCACGGTGTTCGTCAATGCCGAGGAGATCGGCTACCGCGGCACCGAGCTGCGCGAAGAGATCAACGGAGACCCGCAGCAACTGGCGCGCTTCGAACGGATCCGCGTCGCCGGCGCCCTGCGCATGGGCCTGATCAAGACCCCCGAGGAAGCCGCGACCCGCCAGCACACGCCGAAGATCGCCTTCGTCGCCCCGCCCCGCGACTACCGCACCGCCAGCGGCAAGCTGGTGGCGGCCGGCGATATCGACCTGCTGGTCCGCGCGCTGTCCATGGGCAAGCTGCACCACGCGATGATGGGTACCGCGGCGGTGGCCATCGGCACCGCCGCAGCCATTCCCGGCACCCTGGTGAACCTCGCCGCCGGCGGCGGCGAACGCAGCGCGGTACGCTTCGGCCATCCCTCCGGCACCCTGCGAGTGGGCGCCGAGGCCAGCCAGGCGAACGGCGAATGGACGGTGACCAAGGCGATCATGAGCCGCAGCGCGCGAATCCTCATGGAAGGCTGGGTGCGCGTACCCGGCGACGCCTTCTGAACCGACCTATCCTTGCCCCGGCCTTCCGCCACCGCGAAAGGCCGGGGCGTCTTGCAGCCACGACAAGAAAAACCATCCCCGAACCAGCCTGACCCGAGAGGAAACCCACCACTTACGAACCACTGGAGTACGCGATGAGTGCCAACGTCGATCTCAACCAACGTCCCGACTACGACGCCGTCCTGCAGGACATCGCCGACTACGTGCTGGACTACCGCATCGATTCCACGGAGGCCCTGGACACCGCCCGCAACTGCCTGATGGATACCCTCGGCTGCGGCCTGCTGGCGCTGCGCTTCCCGGAATGCACCAAGCACCTCGGCCCGCTGGTCGAGGGCACCCTGGTCCCGCACGGCGCGCGGGTGCCGGGCACCTCCTTCCGGCTCGACCCGGTCAAGGCCGCCTGGGACATCGGCTGCATCGTCCGCTGGCTGGACTACAACGACACCTGGCTGGCCGCCGAGTGGGGCCATCCCTCGGACAACCTCGGCGGCATCCTCGCCGTCGCCGACCACCTCTCGCAGAAACGCCTGGCCAACGGCGAAGCGCCGCTGAGCATGCGCCAGGTACTGGAAGCGATGATCATGGCCCACGAGATCCAGGGCGTGATCGCCCTGGAGAACTCGTTCAATCGCGTCGGCCTCGACCATGTGCTGCTGGTCAAGGTCGCGTCCACCGCCGTCTGCGCCAAGCTGATGGGGGCCGACCGCGAGCAACTGCTGGCCGCCCTCTCCCACGCCTTCGTCGACGGCCAGGCCCTGCGCACCTACCGTCACGCACCGAACGCCGGCTCGCGCAAGTCCTGGGCCGCTGGCGACGCGACGAGCCGCGGCGTGCGCCTGGCGGACATCGCCTTGCGCGGCGAGATGGGCATCCCCGGCGTGCTCAGCGCGCCGCAATGGGGTTTCTACGATGTCCTGTTCAGCCACACCAGCAAGGACCTGGCGACCAAGCCCGAGGACAAGCGGCGCTTCAGCTTCCCCCAGGGCTACGGCAGCTACGTGATGGAAAACGTGCTGTTCAAGATCAGCTTCCCCGCCGAATTCCACGCGCAGACCGCCGCCGAGGCCGCCGTGCGCCTGCATCCGCTGGTGAAGGACCGCCTGCAACGGATCAGCCGCATCGTCATCACCACCCACGAGTCGGCGATCCGCATCATTTCCAAGGTCGGCCCGCTGGCCAACCCCGCCGACCGCGACCATTGCCTGCAGTACATGACCGCCGTGCCGCTGATCTTCGGCGACCTGGTGGCCGAGCACTACGAGGACGCCTTCCACGCCGCCCACCCGCTGATCGACCGCTTGCGCGAGAAAATGGAGATCGTCGAGGAGCCGCGCTACAGCCGTGAATACCTGGAGGCGGACAAGCGCTCCATCGCCAACGCCGTGGAAGTGTTCTTCGACGACGGCAGCAGCACCGGCCAGGTCGCCGTGGAGTACCCGCTCGGCCATCGCCGCCGGCGCGCCGAAGGCATCCCGCTGCTGCAGGAGAAGTTCAAGGCCAACCTGGCCACGCGCTTCCCGCCGCAGCGCTGCCAGAGGATCTTCGACCTGTGCAGCCACCAGGCATCGCTGGAAGCCACGCCGGTGAACCGCTTCATGGACCTCCTGGCGATCTGAGCGCGCCCGCCTGGAAGGCGCTGGGCGGCTGGCCGAGGACCCGGCGGAACATGGTCGAGAAGGCTGCCGGGCTCTGGTAGCCGCAGTCCAGGGCGATGGCGGTGACCGTTTCGCCGCCGGCCAGCCGCGCCAGTGCCTGCACCACGCAGGCGCGTTGCTTCCAGGCACCGAAGCTGAGGCCGGTGTAGCGACGGAAGGTGCGGTTGAAACTGCGCAGGCTGGTATGCAGCAACCCGGCCCAGCGTTCGGCGCTGGCGCGGATGTCGGGCTCGACGAGGAACGCCTCGCAGAGCGCCAGCCAGCGCGGCTCGGGCGGCAAGGGCACGTGCAGCGGCAGCGTCTCGGCCACCGCCAGCTCATGGAGCAACAGCGTCGCCAACGCGCCGTCGCGACCTTCGGTGTCGTATTCCAGGGGCATGTCCACCGCCGCCAGCAACAGTTGCCGCAGCAGCGGCGACACCGCCAGCACCTGGCAGTGCGCCGGCATCGCCATGGCGCTGCCGGGCTCGATGTACAGGCTGCGGGTGCTCACCCCGAGCATTCGCACCTCGTGCTCGACGCCCGGCGGAATCCACACTGCGCGCTGTGGCGGCACCACCCAGCCGGCGTCGCCGGTACGCACCTGCATCACCCCGCTGGCACCGTACAGCAATTGCGCGCGACGATGCCGATGGCGCGGCAGCAGGTAGCCGTCGGGATAGTCGGTACCCATGGCCACCACGGCCCGGGGCGTGGCGTCGTACTGCTCGATGGAAGCGTTGCGCATGGTCGAAGCACCTGGCCGAAACACGAATAGTATTGGCCAACCTCGCGAAGCGGGCCAGCCCCGGGACGCCTAAGCTGGCCTTCCGCTCTCGCTCCGGAAACCCGCCATGTTCTATCTCCTGCTCTTTCTCTGCGGCTGCCTCACCGGGGTCAGCGCCGTGTTGTTCGGCTTTGGCGGCGGCTTCGTGGTGGTGCCGCTGCTCTATCACCTGCTGCAACTCGGTCGCGCCGCCGACGACCCGCAGGCCCAGGCGGCCATGCAGGTCGCGGTGGCCACCTCGACCTGCGTGATGATCGTCAACGCCGCCCTCGCCACCTATCGCCACCGGCGCGCCGGCAGCCTGCTGCGCGCCTATGTCTGGCCGCTGGGCGCGTACATCGGTATCGGCGCGGTGCTTGGCGCGGCGCTGGTCGGCCTGGCCAGCGGCGACTTCATTCGCCTGGCCTTCGTCGCCTACCTCGCCATCACCATCCTCGACTGCCTGTTGCGTCGCGGCTTCCTCAGCCGCGCCGAGGAGCGCCAGGCGCGGCCGCTGGGCGTCGGCGAGACGCGCCTGGGCGGAACGCTGATCGGTGCGATCGCCACCTTCCTCGGCGTCGGAGGCAGCGTGATGACCGTACCACTGCTGCGCCGCTGCGGGCTGAGCATGACCCAGGCGACCTCCATGGCCAACCCGCTGAGCCTGCCGGTGGCTCTTGGCGGCACCCTTACCTACCTGGTCCTGGCCGGCTACCAGGAGCAAGGCCTGGGCCGAGGCTTCGTCGGCTACATCGACCTGCTGGCCTTCGCCACCCTGGCCGGCGGCGGCTGGCTCGGCATCCGCCTGGCGACCCCGCTGATCGGGCGGATTCCCGATGCGCTGCATGCACGGGTGTACGTCGGCCTGCTGGCGGCGGTGATGCTGAGCATGCTGGCGGGCTGATGCCCCAGCCTGGGTAGGGCGAATAACGCCAACGGCGTTATCCGCCGGATGCACCGGACCGGATATCGGCGCAACGAAAAAAGGGCCTCGTCCGAGGCCCCTTTTCTTTTCCGGCGCTACACCGCTCAGGACGCCGCGCGGCTTACCGAGCCGGTGCCGGCAGGCTCCTTCGGCGCCAGGTTGAAGGCGTAGTACAGGACGGTCAGCAGCAGGATGAACGGCGGGCCGATGTAGAGGGCGATGCGGGTGTCCTCGAAGAAGGCCATCAGCACCACCACCATCACCAGGAACGCCAGCGCCAGGTAGGAACTGACCGGGTACAGCCACATGCGGTATTGCAGCTTGTCGCACTCGGCCGGGCTGAGCGTCTTGCGGAAGCGCAACTGGGCCAGCAGGATCATCGCCCAGGTCCAGATCGCGCCGAAGGTGGCGATGGAAGTCACCCAGACGAATACCTTCTCCGGCACCAGGTAGTTCAGCAACACGCCCAGCAGCAGCGCCAGGATCGACAGGATCAGCGCCCGGCGCGGTACGCCGCTGCGCGAGGCCTTGCCGAAGAAGGCCGGGGCCTGGCGATGCTGGGCCAGGCTGTAGAGCATGCGCCCGGTACTGAAGATGCCGCCATTGCAGGACGACAGCGCGGCGGTGATCACCACGAAGTTGATGATCCCGGCGGCGGTCTTGATGCCCATGCGCTCGAAGGTCATCACGAAGGGGCTGCCCTGGGTGCCGATCTCGTTCCACGGATAGAGCGACATGATCACGAACAGCGAGCCGACATAGAACAGCAGGATGCGCCAGAACACCGAGTTGATCGCGCTGGGAATGGTCTTGGTCGGGTTACGCGCTTCGCCGGCGGTGAGGCCGATCATTTCCACCCCGAGGTAGGCGAACATCACCATCTGCAGCGACATCAGCACGCCCTGGATGCCATTGGGCATGAAGCCGCCGTGGGCCCAGAGGTTGGAGATGCCGGTGGCGATGCCGTCGTTGCCGAAGCCGAAGGCGATCATGCCGATGCCGACCACCACCATCGCCAGGATGGTGACGATCTTGATCAGGGCGAACCAGAACTCGAACTCGCCGAAGGCACGCACCGCGATGAGGTTGATCGTGCCCATGCTCGCCAGGGCCGCCAGGGCCCAGATCCAGCGCGGCACGTCGGGGAACCAGATACCCATGTAGACGGCGACGGCGGTGATTTCGGCGACACAGGTCACCAGCCAGAGGAACCAGTAGTTCCAGCCGGTGATGAAGCCCGCCAGCGGGCCCAGGTAGTCCTTGGCGTACTGGCTGAAGGAACCGGCCACCGGATTGTGTACCGCCATCTCGCCGAGGGCGCGCATGATCACCAGGATCGCCAGGCCGCCGAGGATGTAGGAGATCATGATGGCCGGGCCGGCCATCTGGATGGCCTTCGCCGAGCCCAGGAACAGGCCGACGCCGATACAGGCGCCGAGCGCCATCAGGCGGATGTGTCGCTCACCGAGCTCGCGCTTCAGGGAGCCGTCTTGAACCTTCTGTTCGCCGACAGACGACATGGGAACAACCTCATTTTGTTATTGAGATAGATCAGTTGCGGACTCGCTCGTGCGGTCGGGGTAGGGAAGCGGATTTCGCCAACGGCGCGGCCCCTGCGCGATACCGCACAGCGGGCGACGACGGGGCGTCATAGGTTCCAGGACTGCACACCGGAAGAGGCTGTCCGCTCTCGTGGAGCGAACGTGGGCATTGCGGGAGTCGACTACAACTGAGGTCGGGCCGGAGTTTTACACAAGATTTCAAGGCCGTCATGCCCCGCGATGGGGCAACTGGACCAAAGGCGTAAGGACCGCCAACGCTGAATGGATTCACTCCCTGGGCCGCGCGCGCAGCAGCAGGGACAGCGGCCGGCCGAGCCGGGAGTGGACGGTTTCGCGCTGGCCTTGCAGGCGCCAGCTGCGCTCGAGCAGCCGGCTGCGCTGCATGGGGTCAGCGCAGGGGTTCGCGGCAGCGGAGATCGCGGTAGGGGCCGTCGAGCCTGACCCAGCCGTCTCCCGGCGAGGTCTGCATGCAGGCGACCTGGCCGTCGAGCTTGCTCTGCCATTTGTAGAAGGGCGCCGGCGCGGCCTGCGCCGCGAGGCCGGAGAAACCCGCCAGGACGACACCGACGAGAAGGGGAAAAAGTGTGCGCATCGACATTCCGGACCCGAAACACAAGGAACTCAGACAGACACTCTAACCCCTGCGCCACGCCGCTCCAATCCTCGGTCGTCCGATTGCCACCGGGGAGATTTTCCTTGCACGAATGACAGCAGGGTTGCAGCGGGACAACTAGACTTCCCCCCAGGTGCGGATGAATTGCGCAGCTACAGGCGGTGCGAGCATGGGTGCATCAGAACGATCCACGAACGACCCTTCCGAGCTGCAACCCTGCAGTCTCCCTGCCTCCGCTTCTCCTCGAAAAAGCCGTCTCCGCCAACGCCTGATGCTGATCGGCTTCGCCTTGCCGATCCTCGCCGCGGTGGGCATCGTGGTACTTCACGAAGCGCACACCTCGCGGCTGCAGGCACGCGAGCTGGCACGCTATGCCGCGACCCTGGGCTACGAGGTGCGCCAGGGTCCCAGCGAGGCCATCCTGTTCCCGGCGGACGGCCCCTTCGACCGCCGCCTCGGCTACCAGTTGCTGCCTTCGTTCATGCAGCGCCTGTACGACCGCGACTACGCCATCACCCGCCAGGCGCACTTCTCCCCGGCACTGATGCGCTACGCCGAACACCGGCTGTTCCCGCCCTACGCGGAAAAGGCCCAGGCCGGGCTGGACATCGCCGATTGCCGCGGCGTGCCGATCTACGACTTCCGCTATCCGCAACGGCGCTACGCGAACTTCGCCAGCCTGCCGCCGCTGGTGGTGCAGAGCCTGCTGTTCATCGAGAACCGCGACCTGCTCGATCACGAACGCCCCTACCTCAACCCGGCGGTGGACTGGGGTCGCTTCACCCAGGCGGCGCTGTCGCAGGTCGGCAAGATGCTCGGCTTCAGCGCGCACTCCTCCGGCGGCAGCACCCTGGCGACCCAGATCGAGAAATACCGCCACTCTGCCGAAGGGCGCACCGGCAGCATCGGCGACAAGCTGCGGCAGATGCTCTCGGCCAGCGTACGCAGCTATCGCGAAGGCCCGGCCAACTTCGCCGCGCGCCAGGACATCGTGCTCACCTACCTCAACTCGGTGCCGCTGTCGGCGGCGCCGGGCTACGGCGAGGTCACCGGCCTGGCCGATGGCCTGTGGGTCTGGTACGGCGCCGACTACCGGCAGGTCGGCGAGGCACTCGACGGCAAGGCCGGACTCGCCGCCCAGGGCCTGGCCCTGCGCCAGGTGCTGGCGCTGATGATCGCCCACCGCCGGCCTTCCTTCTATCTGGCGCCGCGCGGCCGCGACGAGCTGGACCGGATGACCGACAGCCACCTGCGGGTCCTGACCCAGGCCGGCGTCATCGAGGCGCCGTTACGCGATGCGGCGCTGGCGCAGAAGCTGGCGTTCCGCGACCCACGCAGCCAGCCGACGGTGCAACCGCTGCCGACCAACAAGGGCGTGACCCTGGCTCGCACCCGCCTGGCCGGGATGCTCGGCGTGCCACTGTACGACCTCGACCGTCTCGACCTGCGGGCCAATACCACCCTCCAGCACGAGTTGCAGGAAAGCGTCACCGCCTACTTGCAGAAACTCGCCGACCCGGACTACGCCGCCCAGCTCGGGCTGATCGGCGAACGCCTGCTGACCCCGACCTCGACCCGCTCGGTACGCTACAGCTTCACCCTGTTCGAACGTACGCCGAGCGGCAACCAGGTGCGGGTGCAGACCGACAACACCGACCAGCCCTTCGACATCAACGAAGGCAGCAAGCTGGAGTTGGGCTCCACCGCCAAGCTACGGGTGCTGGCCAGCTACCTGGAGACCGTCGCGCAGATCCACCGCGACTATGGCGGCATGAGCGTCGCCGAGCTGCGCAAGGTGGAAGTGGAGCCGCTCGATTTCATCCTCCGCTGGGGCATCGACTACCTGGTCGCCAGCCGCGACCGCGATCTTTCCGCGATGCTCCAGGCGGCCATGGAACGGCGCTATTCGGCCAGCCCCTACGAGAGCTTCTTCACCGGCGGCGGGCTGCACACCTTCAACAACTTCCGCAAGGAAGACAACGGCCGCCGGCCGATGCTGCTGGAAGCCCTGCGCGAATCGATCAACCTGCCCTTCGTGCGCCTGCTGCGCGACCTGATCCGCCACGATATCTACCAGAACGCCGGGAGCAAGGTGCAGTTGCTGGCCGACGACAAGGACCCGCGCCGCGCCGACTACCTCGACCGTTTCGTCGACAAGGAAAGCCAGGTCTACCTGCGCCGCTTCTGGGTCAAGTACCGCGACAAGGACGCCAACCAGCGCCTGGAGACCTTCCTCGACGGCCTGCGTCCCTGGCCGGTGCGGCTGGCCGCGATCCACCGCTACCTGCAGCCACAGGCCGACCTGGCGAGCTTCAGCGCCTTCCTCCGCGAACGCCTGCCCCGCGGCAGCCTGACCGACAAGCGCGCCGCCGAGCTGTACGAGCGCTACGGCCCGGGCAAGTTCAACCTCAACGACCAGGGCTACGTCGCCCGCGTGCACCCGCTGGAGCTATGGCTGCTCGGCTATCTGCAGAAGCAGCCGCAGGCGACCTTCGGCGAGGCGGTGGCGGCCAGCGGCGCCGAGCGCAAGGAGGTCTACGGCTGGCTGTTCAAGTCGCGGCACAAGAACGCCCGCGACAAGCGCATCCGCATCCTGCTGGAGGTGGAGGCCTTCCTCGACCTGCACCAGCAATGGAAGAAACTCGGCTATCCCTTCGATCACCTGGTGCCCTCCTACGCCACCGCCCTGGGCAGCTCCGGCGACCGCCCGGCGGCGCTGGCCGAACTGATGGGGATCATCGTCAACGATGGCGTGCGCATGCCGACCCTGCGCCTGGAGCACCTCGACTTCGCCCTGGGTACGCCCTACGAGACGCGCTTCGCCCCGGAAGCCACCCTCGGCCAGCGGGTGATGACCTCGGAGGTCGCCACGACCCTGCGCAACGCGCTGTCCCAGGTGGTCGACGCCGGCACCGCGCGGCGCCTGCAAGGCACCTTCAGCCGTCCGGACGGCGCGCCACTGGTGATGGGCGGCAAGACCGGCACCGGCGACAACCGCCTGCAGACCTTCAGCGCCGGCGGCCACGTGCGCAGTTCGAAGGCACTGAACCGCACCGCCACTTTCGTCTTCTACATCGGCCCGCGGCACTTCGGTACCCTCACCGCCTACGTCGACGGCAGCGAGTCGAGCCAGTTCAAGTTCACCTCGGCCCTGCCAGTGCAGGTACTCAAGGGCATGGCACCGCTCCTCAGGGACTACCTCGACCCACGCACCGCCACCCGCTGCCAGGTACCGTTGTCGCCGCAACAGATCGGCCGCCTGTAGCGGTTCAGCGCACCGGCCAGTACCAGGCCGGTCGGTCCAGCTCGCGCAGCCCCTGGATGCGGGTCTCGCCGAAGTCCTTCTCCAGCCCCAGCGAATGGCATTCCGGGTGCTCTTCGAGCGTCGCGACAAGCCGCGCGGCGTGCGACACCACCAGCACCTGGGAGTGCTGCGCGGCCTGGCCGACCAGGCGCCCGAGGGCCGGCAGCAGGTCGGGATGCAGGCTGGTTTCCGGTTCGTTGAGCACCAGCAGCGCCGGCGGCCGCGGCGACAACAGGGCGGCGATCCACAGCAGGTAGCGCAGGGTGCCGTCCGACAGCTCCGCGGTGCGCAGCGGCCGCAGCAGGCCGGGCTGCTCGATCAGCACTTCGAAGCGCCCTCCCGGGTTGTCGATGTGCAGGCGGCTGCCGGGAAAGGCATCGTCCACCGCCTCGTCCAGCGCCGCCGCATCACCGATCTCGCGGATGGTCTGCAGGGCCGCGGCCAGGTCGGCGCCGTCGGCGCCCAGCACCGGCGTATGGGTGCCGATCTGCGGCCGCCGCGCCGGTGCCTCGGCGTCGCTGCGGAAATGGTCGTAGAAGCGCCAGGAGCGGATCCGCTCGCGCAGGCCGAGCAGTTCCGGCACCTGTCGCGGGTCCACCGCCGCGCCCAGCATGCTGTCGAAGGTGGCGAGGTGCTGCGCCGCCACTTCCCAGCGACCGCCGCCGCGTGCGCGCAACAACGGCCCGCGACGGTCGACGAGGACATTGGCCGGGCGCAGGAACGGGCCGGCCCAGATGCATTCGCGCTTGATCACCGGGTCGAGACCGAACTTGCTCTGGCTTGGCTCCGGCAGGCCGAGGTCGATGCAATAACCGAAATCCTCCCCGGCGAAGCCCAGGCGCAGGTTCACCGACTGCCGGCGCACGCTGCCTTCGATCGGCTGGGCGCCACTGCGCATGGCCCGGCTGATGTCCTCCGGTCCCGCCCACAGGGTCGATGGCAGGCCGCCCTCGCGCGCCAGCGACGGGATCACTTCGCCGCGCGCGCTGTCCGCCAGCAGGCGCAAGGCCCGGTAGACGTTGGACTTGCCGGCGCCGTTGGCGCCGGTGATCAGGTTCAGGCGCCGCAGCGGCATCACCAGGTCGCGCAGGGTGCGGTAGTTGGACACCGCCAGGGTGGTCAGCATGGCTGCTCTCGAAGGAACGGAAACGCGGCCGATTGTAGGCCAAATGCCGCATCGCTTACTTGAGCCCGGCCACCCCGGCGACGATCAACCCGACAGAAACCAGCTTCACCGCCGTCAGGCTCTCGCCAAGCAGCAGGACGCCGAGGAACACCGTGCCCAGCGAGCCGATCGCGGTCCAGATCGGATAGGCGACGCTGACCGGCAACTCGCGCAGCGCCAGGGTCAGGAAATAGATCCCGCCGATCGCCGCGACCACCGTCAGCAACGACGGCCAGAGTCTGCCGAAGCCGTTGGAGAACTTCATGCCCATGGCGAAGGCGACCTCGAAGGCCGCCGCCACCAGCAGATGGAACCAGGCCATGGCGGCTCCTCAGGCCGACCGCGCCAGCGCCAGCAGGCGCTGTTCCGCCTCGGCGCAGGAGTCCTCGAAGGACCAGCCGCCGGATTCCTCGCCTTCCGCCGCGACCACCGTGACCTCGTCGATGCCGATGAAACCCAGCGCGGTGCGCAACCAGGGATCGGCGTGGTTCATCGCCTGGTTCTCGCCGCCCGGGCCGAAGCCATGGCCACCGCGACTGGTGACGATCAGCGCACGCTTGCCACGCAGCAGCGGCCGGTACTGGGCGACGCCATTGTCGAGGACGAAATCGAAGGTCACCCGGAGGCGCACGATCTGGTCGATCCAGGCCTTCAGGCCGCTGGGCACGCTGAAGTTGTACATCGGCGTGGAGATCACCAGCAGGTCGCTGTCGAACAGTTCGCCGACCAGTTGGTCGCTCAGCGCCAGGTCGGCCTGCATCGCCAGCGAACGCTGTTCCGGCTGGGGATGGAAGGCGGCGGCGACGAAGGCCTCGGTGACCGCCGGAAGCGGTACCCGGCCGACTTCGCGGCGCGCCACGCGGGCCTGCGGATGGGCTTCGCGATAGGCCGCCAGGAAAACCTCGGCGAGACGCCGGGACTGCGAGCGCTCGCCTCGCGGACTGGCATGCACTGCAAGAATTCTACTCATCTGTATCTCCGTGGATTCGGCTAGACTCGAATGGCCTCAAGGCCCTTCTCCTGGAGCCAGAAATTATTGGCAGCGGGGGTTCCCGACAAATGAGCAATAGTTGTTCAGGGTGAATTCAGTTCACCCATGGAGATTCCAATGTTCGCTTCCCTGCCGCTGACCGCGTTGCGCACCTTCGAATCGGCGGCCCGCCAGTCGAGCTTCAAGGCCGCCGCCGAGGAGCTTGCGGTAACGCCAACCGCGGTTTCCCACCAGATCCGTTCGCTGGAAGCCTGGCTCGGCGTTCCGCTGTTCCAGCGCCTGCCACGGAAAGTGCGCCTGACCGACTGCGGCGAACGGCTGTTCCGCAGCCTGCACGGGGCCCTGCTGGAAATTTCGCAGAGCGTCGACACGCTGCGTCCGCAGCGCAGCGTAGGCAACCTGACGGTCTCCACCACCCCGGCCTTCGCCGCCCTCTGGCTGGTGCCGCGTCTCGGCCGCTTCTACGCCGCGCACCCGCAGATCAACCTGCGCCTGGACACCAACTGCGAAGTCCTCGACCTGCACCAGGACGCCAGCATCGACCTGGTGATCCGCTACAGCCTCGACGACCATCCGAACTTCTACGGTCTCTGCCTGTTCGACGAATGCTTCGCGGTCTACGGCTCGCCGGCCCAGGTCGCCCTGGCCGCAGAACGGCAGCCGACCCTGATCAGCGTGCGCTGGCACAACTCCAGGCTCTACGCCCACGGCTGGGAGGCCTGGTGCGCGCAGGCCGGCGAAGACTGGATGGAGGGCCAGCCGGTGATCCGCCAGTACGACGAGGAGCACTATGCCCTGCAGGCGGCCATCGCCGGCCAGGGACTGGTGCTGGCCAGTTCGATCCTGGTTTCGGAAAGCGTCGCCAGCGGCCTGCTGCAACCCTACAGAGCGGATATCAGTGTCGACGGCGCCGGCTACAGCGCGCTATGCGTGCCCGGACGGGAACGTCATCCGCCGGTGAAGGCATTCTTCGAATGGCTGAGGCTGGAGGCACGACAGTCGGGGCACGCTTGCCGGCTGGAGCGGGACGCCTGAGCGGCGCGGCGGGACAGGGACAACGCGGCTGCCGTTATCCGTCCTGCGCGGAGAGGCGCAGCAGCCGCCGGACAAAACGACGGCCCGCACCTTGCGGGGCGGGCCGTCTCCATGCGCGGGCGCTTTACCCGCCCGCAGGCTCGATCAGCGCTGGGTTACCGGAGCGGCGGAACCCTGGTGCGCCTCGCGGTACTCCTGCTCCGCATCGTCGAAGCGCTTGAGCATGCTCGTCGAAGGAGCCTTGCCGAGCAGGCTGAAGACGACGATGGCGACGCTGGCGAAGAGGAAGCCGGGGATGATCTCGTACAGGCCGGTCCAGCCCAACAGGTTCTTCCACAGGATCACCGTCGCCGCGCCGACGATCATGCCGGCCAGCGCGCCGTTGCGGGTCATCCGCTTCCACAGCAGGGAGAACAGCACCAGCGGGCCGAAGGCGGCGCCGAAGCCGGCCCAGGCATAGGACACCAGGCCGAGCACGCGGTTTTCCGGGTTGGAGGCCAGCCAGATGGCGATCACCGCCACCAGCAGCACCATGGCGCGACCGACCCAGACCAGTTCCAGCTGGCTGGCGCCCTTGCGCAGGAAGGCCTTGTAGAAGTCCTCGGTGAGCGCCGAGGAGCAGACCAGCAGCTGGCAGCTCAGGGTGCTCATGACCGCGGCGAGGATGGCGGACAGCAACACGCCGGCGATCCACGGGTTGAACAGGATCTTGGCCAGCTCGATGAATACCCGCTCGGGGTTCTCGCTGACCGCGCCGGCCTGCTCCGGATGCGCCTGGAAGTAGGCGATGCCGAAGAAGCCCACGGCCACGGCGCCACCGAGGCAGAGGATCATCCAGGTCATGGAGATGCGGCGCGCGGCAGGGATCGATTTCACCGAGTCGGCGGCCATGAAGCGCGCCAGGATGTGCGGCTGGCCGAAGTAGCCCAGGCCCCAGGCCATCAGCGAGATCACGCCGATGAAGGAGGCGCCCTTGAGCATGTCGAAGCTGGTCGCGTCCTTCAGCTCGATGGCGGTGAAGGTCGGCTCGACGCCGCCGGTGGCGAGCATCACGATCACCGGGGTGAGGATCAGCGCGAAGATCATCAGCGAGGCCTGCACGGTGTCGGTCCAGCTCACCGCGAGGAAGCCACCGATGAAGGTGTAGGCGATGGTCGCCGCGGCGCCGGCCCACAGCGCGGTCTCGTAGGAGAGGCCGAAGGTGCTCTCGAACAGGCGCGCACCGGCGACGATGCCGGAAGCGCAGTAGATGGTGAAGAACACCAGGATCACCAGGGCCGAGAAGATCCGCAGCAGGCGGCTGTTGTCCTCGAAGCGGTTGGTGAAGTAGTCGGGCAGGGTCAGCGCGTTGCCGTTGTGCTCGGTCTGCACCCGCAGGCGGCCGGCGACGAACAGCCAGTTGAGGTAGGCGCCGACGATCAGGCCGATGGCGATCCAGCTTTCGGACAGGCCGGACAGGTACACCGCGCCGGGCAGGCCCATCAGCAGCCAGCCGCTCATGTCGGAGGCGCCGGCGGACAGCGCCGTGACGAAGCTGCCGAGGCTGCGGCCACCGAGGATGTAGTCGGAGAAGTTGTTGGTGGAGCGATATGCCGCCAGGCCGATCAGGACCATGGCCGCGATGTAGATCACGAAGGTGATCAGCGTGGGCGTATTGACACTCATAGGGACTCCCCTATTGCTTGTTTTTATCCGGGCCCTTGCGTGTGCAAGCAACGGGTAGCGGGCCCTTGGTTGGCAGAATGGCGCTTGTGGCGTCACTCCGTGAGCGCTTGCCGGAGCAAGCCGGAAACGTGGGTGGCCTCAAACGAGTCCGAACAGGCCCACGCCTCACGATCCCTCCCCTGTCGGGCAGGGAAAATCGTCCTTTATGGTCCGTTCCGGGCACGCACCGGAACGGCGGTCATTTCCCTTGGCGTTCGCTGCGGCGAACCCCGGAAACCGACCCGGGCGCCAAGGCGCCCGGGAACGGAGTATCACTCGGCGTCGGCCAGCGACAGCAGCGACGCGTTGCCGCCCACCGCGGTGGTGTTCACCGACGTGGTGCGCTCGCTGACGAAACGCAGCAGGTAGTTCGGCCCGCCGGCCTTGGGACCGGTGCCGGACAGCCCGTGGCCGCCGAACGGTTGCACGCCCACCACCGCGCCGATCTGGTTGCGGTTGATGTAGAGGTTGCCGACCCGCGCCAGCTCTTCGATGCGACGGGCGGTTTCCTCGTTGCGGCTATGGACCCCCATGGTCAGGCCGAAACCGGTGGCGTTTATCGCCTGCACGACCTTTTCCAGGTCCTGCGCGGCATAACGCACCACGTGCAGCACCGGGCCGAAGTTCTCTTTCTTCAGCTCGTCGATGCCGCTGATCTCGAACGCGACGGGAGCGACGAAGTGACCGTTCAGGTTGCCCGGCACCTTGGTCTCGGCGATCAGCTTGCCGGCGGCCTTCAGCGCGGCGATGTGCTGCTCCAGGCCGGCCTTGGCCTCGGCGTCGATCACCGGGCCGACGTCGCTGACGCGCACGTCGGTCGGGCCGACCTTCAGCTCGGCCATGGCGCCCTTGAGCAACTCGATCACCCGCTCGGCGATGTCCTGCTGCACGTACATCACGCGCAGCGCGGAGCAGCGCTGGCCGGCGCTGGTGAACGCGGATTGTACCGCATCCTTGATCACCTGTTCCGGCAAAGCGGTGGAATCGACGATCATCGCGTTCTGCCCGCCGGTCTCGGCGATCAGGGTGGCGATGGCGCCGGGCTTCTCGGCCAGTTGGCGGTTGATGATGCGGGCGGTGTCGGTGGAGCCGGTGAAGGCCACCCCGGCGACCCGCGCGTCACGGCAGAACACGCCGCCGAGGGTGGCGCCGTCGCCCGGCAGCAGGGCGATAACGTCCTTCGGCAGGCCTGCTTCGAACATCAGTTCGACGGTGCGCGCGGCGATCAGGCTGGTCTGCTCGGCCGGCTTGGCCAGCACAGTGTTGCCGGCCACCAGCGCGGCGCTGATCTGGCCGAGGAAGATCGCCAGCGGGAAGTTCCACGGGCTGACGCAGGCGAAGATGCCGCGGCCTTCGTAGAACAGCTCGTTGCGCTCGCCGGTCGGGCCGCGCAGTTCCTCGCGGACCAGGCGCTGGCGGGCCTGCTGGGCGTAGTAGCGGCAGAAGTCGACCGCCTCGCGGATCTCGTCGATACCGTCCTGCAACGACTTGCCGGCTTCCAGGGTGCACAGCGCCATCAGCTCGCCGCGCTGGGCTTCCAGCAGGTCGGCGAGACGCTCGAGGATGCCGGCACGCTCGTCCACCGGGGTGGCGCTCCAGCGCGGCCAGGCCGCCTGCAACACGTCGAGGGCCTTGCCGGCCTGCTCGGCGGACGCGTACTGGACGCTGCCGACCAGCCTCTCCAGGTCGTACGGGCAACGCACTTCGTGGGCCGGGCCGGAGAGCTTCTCGCCGTTGACGATCGGCGCGGCTTGCCACTGGCGGGTCAGGTGCGGCTTGTAGGCGAGCTCCAGCTCGTTCCACTGGTTCTGGATGTTCATGTTGATGCCCTGGGAGTTTTTCCGCCCGGCGCCGAAGATCGCCTGGGGCAGAGGGATACGGTCGTTGGCCAGCGTCTTGAACTGGCGCAGTTGGGTAACCGGGTGCTGGATCAGCGTCTCCACCGGCACGCGCGGGTCCACCAGCTTGTGCACGAAGGAAGAGTTGGCGCCGTTCTCCAGCAGGCGCCGGACCAGGTACGGCAGCAGGTCCTTGTGCGCGCCGACCGGGGCGTAGATGCGCACGTTGCGGCGGTACTTCTCGATCACCGTGTCGTACAGCGCGTCGCCCATGCCGTGCAGGCGCTGGAACTCGAAGTCGCGCTCCTCGCCGCCGGCGGCCCTGGCTTCGTCGGCCAGGGCGAGGATGGCGGTCACGGTGTGGGCGTTGTGGCTGGCGAACTGCGGGTAGATCACCCCGCGGGTGTGCTCGCTGAGCAGGTAGCGGGCGCAGGCCAGGTAGGAAGTGTCGGTGCCTTCCTTGCGGGTGTAGACGGGGTAGCCATCGGCGCCCTGCACCTGGCACTGCTTGATCTCGCTGTCCCAGTAGGCACCCTTCACCAGGCGCAGCGGGATGCGTGCGCCAAGCTCGCGGCCGAGCAGGGTCAGCCATACCAGCACCGGCAGGCAGCGCTTGGAGTAGGCCTGGATGACCAGGCCGAACTCGCCCCAGCCGGCAATGGCCGGGTCGCGCATCAGCTTCTCGTAGAGTTCGAGGGACAGCTCCAGGCGATCGGCTTCCTCGGCGTCGATGGTGATGCCGACGTTCAGCTTGCGCGCGCGCACCGCCAGTTCCAGGACATTGGCGAACAGCTCGCTGAGCACCCGCTCGCGTTGCGCCACTTCGTAGCGCGGATGCAGCGCCGAGAGCTTGATCGAGATCGACGGCCGCGGCCCCGGACCGACCTGCGGCTCGGCGCCGACGGTGTCGATGGCCTGGCGGTAGTCGGCCATGTATTTCTCGGCGTCGGCGGCGGTCAGCGCGGCCTCGCCGAGCATGTCGAAGGAATAGGTGTAGCCCTGCTCGCGGCATGGACGACCGTTCTTCAGCGCTTCGGAGATGGTCCGGCCAAGCACGAACTGCTTGCCCATCAGCTTCATCGCCTGGTTCATCGCGGCGCGGATCACCGGTTCGCCAGAGCGCTGCACCAGCCGGCTGATGACGCTCGGGGCGCGGCCGTCGGTGCGTTCGTCGATGTTCACCACCTTGCCGGTCATCACCAGGCCCCAGGCGGCGAAATTGACCAGAACGTTGTCGCTCTGGCCGAGATGGCGCTGCCAGTCGGCGGCGGACAGCTTGTCGCGGATCAGCGCGTCGGCGGTCGCCGCGTCAGGCACACGCAACAGCGCCTCGGCCAGACACATCAGCATCAGGCCTTCCTGGGTGTCCAGGCTGTATTGGCGCAGGAGTGCGTCGAGGGTATCGACGGCGTTGTCCCGGCTGCGCACGGTTTCGATCAGTGCGCGGGCGTTGCGGCGGATAGCCTCGATGCCGTCGGGACCGGGGTCGGCGAGCTGCAGCAGTTCGCCCAGGTAGGCTTCCTCGTCGACCGCGTAGTTGGCGCTGATGACAGGGAAGAATTCGGCTGCGGACCGGGTCTGGTCCTCGCCCTGCAAGACGTGACTGGCTTTGAACATCACGCCCTCCTCTTGTGGAGCCATTGTTATTGAAAGAAGTCCGGCCAGGCGTCCATTGCCCGGGGCACCGCCGCCGGGGGGTTGTACCGGCGGCGCGGCACGTCCTGTGGCGCGGGAATACGGATCAGTATGGGTCAGGCCCATTCCGCCGGCGCGAGGCACCAGCGGATAGCGGAATGTAGTGGCTGCGAGAGGGGCGATTCTTGCGAAAGACTCTGGAGTTTTTGCGGAAAACTCCTGGCTGCGGAACTTTCCCGTTCCTCTTCGCCGGCAGGCATGCGGACATTGCCGCTGCACGTCGGCACGACGCCATGCAGAGTGGCTACGCGGGTCTACCGACACAAAAAGAAATAATATAACATCCCAATAAATACGCCGATCCGACCCCGTCGCCCTTCCTCCGGGAAGGGCCTGGGTTCGCTTTGGCCTGAAAAAAGTCCGACCCATGACCATGGAGCCCGCAATGTCCTCTTCCGGCCTTTTCCCTTCCCGTCCGCTCTGGCCTCTCACGCCACTGGCGCTGGCCTGCCTGATCGTTTCGGGGGAAACGCTCGGCGCCGACGGCCGCCCCAGCGAATTGCCCTCCCAGGTGATCACCGCCAACCCGC
Organism: Pseudomonas sp. 203-8; assembly: GCF_020708595.1. Lineage (NCBI taxonomy): Bacteria > Pseudomonadati > Pseudomonadota > Gammaproteobacteria > Pseudomonadales > Pseudomonadaceae > Pseudomonas > Pseudomonas sp. 203-8. The sequence goes on from NZ_JAJFDF010000015.1 coordinate 45,601, forward strand.
TGGGCAACGAATCTCCCGCCACGCCCAGCAGCGTGCTCGAAGGCGACGAGCTGACCCTGCGACAGAAAGGCAGCCTCGGCGAAACCCTCAACGGCCTGCCCGGGGTGTCCTCCACCTACTTCGGACCGGGCGCCAGCCGACCGGTGATCCGCGGCATGGACGGTGATCGCATCCGCCTGCTGCGCAACGGCGTCGGTGCGCTCGACGCCTCGTCGCTGTCCTACGACCACGCGGTGCCGGAAGACCCCAACAGCGTCGAGCGCCTGGAAGTGGTACGCGGCCCGGCCGCCCTGCTCTACGGCGGCAATGCCATCGGCGGGGTGGTGAACAGCTTCGACAACCGCATCCCCAGCGAACCCGTCGACGGCATCCACGGCAGCGGCGAACTGCGCTACGGCGGCGCCGACACCACCCGTAGCCGCTCCGGCGCACTGGAGGCCGGCGACGGCAACTTCGCCCTGCACGTGGACGCCGCCAGCCGCGAGTTCAACGACGTCAGGATTCCCGGCTACGCCCATTCCAGCCGCCAGCGGCAGATCGACGGCGACACCGGCAAGCATCGGGTGCAGAACAGCGACGGCCGCCAGGACGGCGGCGCCGTCGGTGGCTCCTATCACTGGGAGCACGGTTACGCCGGCCTCTCCTACAGCGGCTACGACAGCAACTATGGCTCGCCGGCCGAGGACGACGTGCGCCTGAAGATGCAGCAGGACCGCTACGCCTTCGCCTCCGAGATCCGCGACCTCGAAGGCCCGTTCACCTCGCTGAAGCTGGACGCCGCCTATACCAAGTACGAGCACAAGGAAATCGAGGACGGCGAGACCGGCACCACCTTCAAGAACGAAGGCTACGAAGGCCGCATCGAGGCCCGCCACCGCCCGCTCGGCCCGCTGAACGGGGTGGTCGGCGCGCAGTTCGCCAACAGCCGCTTCTCCGCCCTCGGCGAGGAAGCCTTCGTGCCGCACACGGAAACCGACAGCGCCGCGCTGTTCGCCCTGGAGGAATGGAAGCTCAGCGACCGCCTCGACCTCAGCTTCGGCGCCCGCCTGGAGCACACCCGCGTGGACCCCGACGCCAAGGGCAACGAGCGCTTCGCCGAGAACGACGGTTCGCAGAGCTTCACCACCGGCAGCCTGTCCACCGGCGCGGTGTACAAGCTGACGCCGATCTGGTCGCTGGCCGCCACCCTCAGCTACACCGAGCGCGCCCCGACCTTCTACGAGCTGTACGCCAACGGTCCGCACGCCGCCACCGGCACCTACGAGGTAGGCGATGCCGACGCGGACAAGGAAAAGGCGGTCTCCACCGACCTCGCCCTGCGCTTCGACAACGGCGTGCACAAGGGCAGCGTCGGGGTGTTCTACAGCCGCTTCTCCAACTACATCGGCCTGCTCGCCAGCGGTCGCCATCGCAACGAGGAAGGCGAAGTGGTCGCCGCCGGCGATGACGAGGCGCTGCCGGAATACCTCTACAGCGGCGTTCGCGCGGACTTCTACGGCGTCGAGGCGCAGGACCGCATCCACCTGCTGGAAAGCCCGTACGGCAACTTCGACCTGGAACTCTCCGGGGACTACACCCGCGCCAAGAACAAGGACACCGGCGAACCGCTGCCACGCATCGCCCCGCTGCGCCTGAACACCGCGCTGATCTGGGAGTTGCAGCAGTGGCAGGCGCGGGTCGACGTCGAACACGCCGCCTCGCAGCACCGCGTGCCGGAGGAAGAACTCTCCACCGACGGCTACACCACCCTCGGCGCCAGCCTCGGCTACAACTTCGACCTCGGCGAGAGCCGCTGGCTGGCCTTCGTCAAGGGCACCAACCTGACCAACCAGACCGTGCGCTACGCCAGTTCGATCCTGCGCGACCGGGTGCCGGCGGCGGGACGCGGCATCGAGGCGGGGGTGAAGGTGGCGTTCTGAGACAGGCCGTGCGGGACGAATTCGCTCGGCGGATGACGTCCGCGCCGTTATCCGTATATGGACTCCTGCCGGTAGGGCGAATAACCGCCTGCGGTTATCCGCCGAAGGTGGCAGATGACGCTCAGCCCTTGCGCAGCGACTTCGGCGTCAGCCCCAGGTAGCGGCGCATCGCCGTGGTCAGCGCGCTCTGGCTGGAGAAGCCGCATTCCTCGGCGATCCGCACCAGAGGCAGTCGGCTTTCCCGCAGCAACCGCGCGGCGCAGTCGAGGCGGACCTTGAGCAGGTACTGGTGCGGGGTCAGGCCGACGCTGTCCTTGAACTGCGCGTGGAAATGGCTCGGGCTGAGACAGGCGACCTGGGCCAGTTCGGCGACCGTGATGCGCCGCGCCAGGTTCCGCACGATATGCGCGTCCAGGCGCTCCAGGTCGAGCGGCCCGCTGGCCGCCAGGGGCTGCTGCTCGCCGAACAGGCGCAGGTGCAGGGCGCGGATCAGCACTCCGCCGAGGGCACGGGTCAGCAGCGGGTCGCTGCCGTAGCGGGCCAGTTCGGCGCCGGCGTAGCTGAGCAGGTTCTGGAAGTCGGCGTCCAGGGTCGGGTAGCGCGGCGCCTCGAACAGGCGCGCGAGCAGGTCGGGGTCTTCCGGGGTCGGGTTGTCCTCGCCCAGGTCGATGATCAGCATGCGGTTGTCGCCCACCCCGGCGAACACGTGGCCCGCCTCGCCCGGCACCAGGCAGGCGCGCATCCGGCAGACTTCCCCGCCACAGCCGTTGACCTCGAATTCGGCGCGCCCGGCCAGCGACATCACCAGTTGGTGATGCTCGTGGGCGTGGGTGTGCGACTGGTCGGGCAGACGGATGAGGCGGGTGTCGAACATGAACGGCAACTGCTCAATTTTTGCGCACTCTACTCGACTTGCCCGACGCTGCCCAGCACCTTGCCGCAAGTGGTACCCGCGTACCGCGTGCTGCGTGGAAACCTTCGGCAACATCCTTGAACGGACAGGGATTGAAACCCGCCCCCGGGGCCCCATCTAGACTCTCATGTTTCAGTCAGTCAGGTGCCTCATGAGCGACCAGGACGTTAATCCCGAACACATCAGCGACGCGCAGCCCGCCGGCACCGGCCTGGTGCTGCCCGGCCAGACCCTGCCGACCACCCTCTACGTGATCCCGATCCACAACCGCCCGTTCTTCCCGGCGCAGGTGCTGCCGGTGATCGTCAACGAAGAACCCTGGGCGGAAACCCTCGAACTGGTGGCCAAGACCGACCACCATTCGCTGGCCCTGTTCTTCATGGACAATCCTCCGGAAGACCCGCGCCACTTCGACGTCAACAGCCTGCCCGAGCACGGCACGCTGGTCCGGGTGCACCATGCCTCGCGCGAGGGCGGCAAGCTGCAGTTCGTCGCCCAGGGCCTGTCGCGGGTGCGTATCCGGGGCTGGATCAAGCGCCATCGTCCGCCGTTCATGGTGGAGGTGGACTATCCGAAGACCCCGATCGATCCCAGTGACGAAGTGAAGGCCTACGGCATGGCCCTGATCAACGCGATCAAGGAGCTGCTGCCGCTCAATCCGCTGTACAGCGAGGAACTGAAGAACTACCTGAACCGCTTCAGTCCCAACGACCCGTCGCCACTCACCGACTTCGCCGCGGCCCTGACCACCGCGCCCGGCGGCGAACTGCAGGAAGTGCTGGACACCGTGCCGATCCTCAAGCGGATGGAGAAGGTCTTGCCGCTGCTGCGCAAGGAGGTGGAAGTCGCGCGCCTGCAGAAGGAACTGTCCGCCGAGGTCAACCGCAAGATCGGCGAACACCAGCGCGAATTCTTCCTCAAGGAACAGTTGAAGATCATCCAGCAGGAGCTGGGCATCACCAAGGACGACAAGAGCGCCGACGCCGACGAATTCCGCGCCCGCCTGGAAGGCAAGGTGCTGCCCGAGCAGGCGCGCAAGCGTATCGACGAAGAGCTGAACAAGCTGTCGATCCTCGAGAGCGGCTCGCCCGAGTACGCCGTCACCCGCAACTACCTGGACTGGGCCACAGCCCTGCCCTGGGGCGTGTACGGCAAGGACAAGCTCGACCTCAAGCATGCGCGCAAGGTCCTCGACAAGCATCACGCGGGCCTCGACGACATCAAGGATCGCATCCTCGAGTTCCTCGCCGTGGGTAGTTTCAAGGGCGAGATCGCCGGCTCCATCGTGCTCCTGGTCGGCCCGCCGGGAGTGGGCAAGACCAGCATCGGCAAATCCATCGCCGAGAGCCTCGGCCGGCCGTTCTACCGTTTCAGCGTCGGCGGCATGCGCGACGAGGCGGAGATCAAGGGCCACCGCCGCACCTACATCGGCGCCCTGCCCGGCAAGCTGGTGCAGGCATTGAAGGAAGTCGAGGTGATGAACCCGGTGATCATGCTCGACGAGATCGACAAGCTCGGCGCCAGCTACCAGGGCGACCCGGCCTCGGCGCTGCTGGAAACCCTCGACCCGGAGCAGAACGTCGAATTCCTCGACCACTACCTGGACCTGCGCCTGGACCTGTCCAAGGTGCTGTTCGTCTGCACCGCCAACACCCTCGACTCGATCCCCGGACCGCTCCTCGACCGGATGGAAGTGATCCGCCTGTCCGGCTACATCTCCGAGGAAAAACTGGCCATCGCCAAGCGCCACCTGTGGCCCAAGCAGTTGGAAAAGGCCGGCGTACCCAAGGGCCGCCTGAGCATCAGCGATGCCGCGCTGCGCGCGGTGATCGAGGGCTATGCGCGGGAAGCCGGGGTGCGCCAGTTGGAGAAACAGCTCGGCAAGCTGGTGCGCAAGTCGGTGGTCAAACTGCTGGAGGATCCCGAGTCGAAGGTGAAGATCGGTCCCAGGGACCTCGAGGACTACCTCGGCATGCCGGTGTTCCGCAGCGAGCAGGTGCTTTCCGGGATCGGCGTGATCACCGGGCTGGCCTGGACCAGCATGGGCGGCGCCACCCTGCCGATCGAGGCGACCCGCATCCACACGCTGAACCGTGGCTTCAAGCTCACCGGCCAGCTCGGCGACGTGATGAAGGAATCCGCCGAGATCGCCTATAGCTACATCGGCTCGCACCTGAAGAAGTATGGCGGCGACCCGACCTTCTTCGACCAGGCGTTCGTCCACCTGCACGTGCCGGAAGGTGCCACGCCCAAGGACGGTCCCAGCGCCGGCGTCACCATGGCCAGCGCCCTGCTCTCCCTGGCGCGCAACCAGGTGCCGAAGAAAGGCGTGGCGATGACCGGCGAACTGACCCTGACCGGCCAGGTCCTGCCCATCGGCGGGGTCCGCGAGAAGGTGATCGCCGCGCGCCGGCAGAAGATCTTCGAGCTGATCCTGCCGGAAGCCAACCGCGGCCACTTCGAAGAGTTGCCCGACTATCTCAGGGAAGGGCTGACCGTGCATTTCGCCAAGCGCTACGGCGACGTGGCCAAGGTGCTGTTCCCGGCCTGAGCCGGCGGCGGATGGCCGACCGGTTCAGCCGTCCGCCGCGCCAACCTTGGCACTCGGGCGCCAGCAGGGTTTATGCTGGCGCCCTTTCCATTCGAGCCGAGGAGCGCTGCATGTCCTTTTCCCCCTCCCGTCTGCTGCTGCCATTGTCCATCGTGGTCCTGGCCGGCTGCGCCGGGCAACAGAAGCCGGTGGTCACCCTGGACGACGCCGACGACTGTTCGCCGCTGAAGCTGACGCAAGGCCAGGAACTGGTGCTGACCCTGCCGAGCAATCCCACCACCGGCTTCCGCTGGGAACTGCGCAACCCTGCTGCCAGCGTGCTCAAGCGCCTTGGCCCGGAGGTCTACAGCAATTCCGAAGAAGACAGTGGCCTGGTTGGCAGCGGCGGCGAATCGACCTGGCGCTTCCGCGTCGCCGCCAGCGGCGACGACCGCCTGGAACTGGTCTACCGGCGGCCCTGGGAAAAGGACGCGGAACCGGCGGAAAGCTTTTCCTGCGCGATCCAGGTGCGCTGAAACCGCTGCCCGCGGCGGACACATTCTGTACGAAGACCGACGTCCTGCGCCGTGGCGACCTGGCCTATCCTGACAGGCCCCGTCGCCCCGAGGACTCCATGCTCCGCGCCTCCTTCGTCCTGCTCGCCCTGTCCTGCGCCGCTCCTCTGCTCTCGCTGGCCGAACCGTTGCGCTTCGCAGGCGACGACGGCTGCCCCTACCTGTGCCCTGGCACGCCGCAGCGGCCCGGCTACCTGGTCGAGGCGCTCAGCCAGGTCCTTCGGGAGCCACCGCACTTCGACAGCCTGCCCTGGCCGCGCGCCGTGCAGATGGTCCGCGACGGCCATCGCGACGGCCTGGTCGGCGCCTATGGACTCGACGGCCTGCGGGTCGGCAGCGAGCCCATCGGCTGGGTCGGGCTGGCCTTCTACACCCGCCACGACAGCGACTGGCGCTACTCCGGCGATGCATCCCTGCTCGGCCAGCGCCTGGGCCTCGCCCAGGGCTACGTGAACAATCCGCGCTTCGAAGCCTGGCGCAGCCAGGCCGGCGACGACGACCTGCACCTGCAGGTCCTCGGCGGCGAGCGCGTGCTGCCGCGCAACCTGCAGAAACTGCTGCTCGGCCGCATCGACGTGCTATTGGAAGACCGCGACATCATCGAGCACTACCTGGAGCATCATCCGCAGCTCGCCGGACAGGTCCGCCGCGCTGGCGAACTGCCCGGGCGGCAGCCGCTGCACGTCGGCCTCAGTCCGCACCTGCCGGAGGTCGACGCGCGTCTCGCGGAACTCGACGAAGGGCTGCGCCAACTGCGTCGCGAAGGCACCCTGAAGGTCCTCGGCGAGCGCTATAGGCTTTCTTTCGAATGACTTTCCGGGCCGCCGGAAATCCGCCGCCAGACCAGCAACCACGCTGCTTTCAGCCGATTGAATAAATTCCGGCAGGCCTTTTTGGCGTCGTCTATTACTCAATCTACGACGGCACCGAAAGGAGGCGCGTCATGGGCACCGCTCTTCGTTACTCACTGCTCTGGGCATCCACTGTCTTCGTTTCCTCCTGCGGCAGCCTGCTGCCCAGCGAACGAGCGGAAGTCCAATCCCCCTTCGTCGACTACCTCGATGCCGAACTGCGCTATTCCCAGGCGCAACCCGGCAGCACGACCCGTTCGCAGCTGTTCGGGCTGGGTTTCGATCCATTGACCCAGGGCAACGGCCGCATGCTGTCGTTCATCGACGTGCGGCTCATGTTCATCCAGCCGAACATCCCCATCGATTACCTGCCGGGCGGCCTGGTGCAATGCCTGGAAGCGAAGGACCGTTGCATCGGCTACGCCTTCGATTTCAGCAAGACCGACACCCAGCGGGTCGGCAGCTTCTGGGCGGACGTGTTCAACTTCCGCAAGAAACGGGAGTTGCAGGGCTGGTCGTTCAAGGCGGTGTTCGTCTTCGTCAACGACGTGCTGGTGCACAAGGTCAGCAACGGCGAACCGAACATCCATCGCCTGGAAGACAAGAAGAACCCGCTGGGTCCGCTGCAGGGCGCGGGAGAGTACTTCTCCGACAAGCTCAGGTGATTCGCCTGCGCGCATGGGTGAATCGTCGCCGCGCAGTTGGGCGACGCTCATCCCTCGGCTACAATTCGGCCCCCTGAAAAGCCGTGATGCCCGAGGTCACCCGCGTGAGCGAGTCCGATCGCCTGTTCGCCCAACCCCAGCAACGTGTCGCCGACTTCGTGTTCAACGAAGACGTGGTGCGCGTGTTCCCCGACATGATCAAGCGCTCCGTGCCGGGCTACCCCACCATCGTCGAGAACATCGGCGTACTCGGCGCGCAGTTCGCCCAGCCGAACAGCGTGCTCTACGACCTAGGCTGCTCGCTCGGCGCGGTCACCCAGTCGTTGCGCCGCCACGTCCGCAACGACGGCTGCCGGGTGATCGGGGTGGACAACTCGCACGCGATGATCGAGCGCTGCAGTGAATACCTGCATGCCCAGGACGCCATGTACCAGGAGCTGCTGCCGGTCGAGCTGATCGAGGCCGACATTCTCGCCCTGGACCTGCAACCCACCTCGCTGGTGGCGATGAACTTCACCCTGCAGTTCGTCGCCCCCGACCAGCGCCTCGGCCTGCTGCGCAGGATCCGCCAGGCACTGCTGCCCGGCGGCGCGCTGATCCTCTCGGAGAAACTGCGCTTCGCCGATGCGCAGGAGCACGCGCTGCTCACCGACCTGCACATCGCCTTCAAGCGTGCCAACGGCTACAGCGAGCTGGAGATCGCGCAGAAGCGCAGCGCGCTGGAAAACGTCATGCTCCCCGACACCTTCGAGGAACACCGTGAACGGCTCCTGGCCGCCGGCTTCAGCCGGGTCAGCCAATGGTTCCAGTGTCTCAACTTCGCCTCGATGATCGCCCTGCCATGATCCAGCACCTCGCCCTCGACGCCCTCCAGCGACACCTCGCCGGCTCTCCGCTGTACGGCTGGGCGACCAGCCTGCCCGCGCAGATCGCCGCGCGCATCGAGGAAGGCCACGGCGACCTGGCCCGTTGGTGGAGCGCGGTCCAGCGCCTGCCCCAGGTGCCCGCGCCGAAGGTCGAACTGGCCCAGCGCTTCGCCCTGCACAGCGACCACGATGCGGCGCTACAAGCGCAGGTGAAGGAAGCGCTGCAAGGGCTGATTCCCTGGCGCAAGGGGCCGTTCGACTTCTTCGGCGTACAGGTCGATACCGAATGGCGTTCCGACTGGAAATGGGAGCGTGTCTCGCCACATGTCGAACTGCGTGGCAAACGCGTCCTCGACGTCGGCTGCGGCAACGGCTACTACCAGTGGCGCATGCTCGGCGCCGGCGCGGAAAGCGTGGTCGGGGTCGATCCGAACTGGCTGTTCCTCTGCCAGTTCCTCGCCGCCAAGCGCTACCTGCCGGAGCTGCCGGCCTGGCACCTGCCGCTGGCCCTGGAAGACCTGCCGGAGAAGCTCGAAGGCTTCGACACGGTATTCTCCATGGGCGTGCTCTATCACCGTCGCTCGCCCATCGACCACCTGCTGGCGCTCAAGGACTGCCTGAAGCGCGGCGGCGAACTGGTCCTGGAGACCCTGGTGGTGGAAGGCGACGCCAGCACCGTGCTGGTGCCCGAGGACCGCTACGCGCAGATGCGCAACGTCTGGTTCCTGCCCTCGGTGGCAGCCCTGGAGCTCTGGCTGCGCCGCGCCGGGTTCGCCGACGCGCGCTGCGTCGACGTCAGCCTGACCAGCGTCGAGGAACAACGCTCCACCGAATGGATGCGTTTCCAGTCGCTGCCGGAATTCCTCGATCCGCAGGACCGTTCGCGAACCGTCGAAGGCCTGCCGGCACCGATGCGCGCCACGCTGGTGGCGCGCAAGCCCTGACAGCGAATAGGGAAAAGCCCATCCTCGGATGGGCTTTTTTTCATGCTTTCATCCGCCCCGCAGGTCGACGGGAAGCGGGGCGCGATTGCCTCAGCGCTTGGTCGCCGCGGCCAGCATCAGCGCTTTCATCTCGGCCACCGCCTGCCTGAAGCCGACGAACAGGGCGTGGGCGACGATGGCGTGGCCGATGTTCAGCTCGTTGATGCCGTCGATGGCCGCGACCGGCTCGACATTGTGGTAGTGCAGGCCATGCCCGGCGTTGACGATCAGGCCGAGGGAACGCCCGAGGGCCACGCCCTCGCGTACCCGCTGCAGCTCGCGGGCCTGCTCCTCGGGGTCTTCGGCGTCGGCGTAGCGACCGGTATGCAGTTCGATAGCCGGCGCGCCGACCCGGGCGGAGGCCTCGATCTGCCGCGGATCGGGATCGATGAACAGCGACACTTCGCTGCCCACCGCAGCCAGGCGTCGCACCGCGTCGCGGATGCGCTGTTCCTGGCCGGCGACGTCGAGGCCGCCCTCGGTGGTCAGTTCCTCGCGGCGCTCGGGGACCAGGCAGCTATGCGCCGGCCGGATCTCCTCGGCGAAGGCGAGCATTTCCTCGGTGACCCCCATCTCGAAGTTCATCCGCGTCTGCAGCACTTCCTTGAGCACCCGCACGTCGCGTTCCTGGATATGCCGGCGGTCCTCGCGCAGGTGCACGGTGATACCGTCGGCGCCGGCTTCCTCGGCGTCCAGGGCGGCCTTCACCGGGTCCGGATAGCGGGTGCCCCGGGCCTGGCGCAGGGTGGCGACGTGATCGATGTTCACGCCGAGCAGAATTCGAGTGGCTTCAGTCACGGGGTGACTCCTTACGGTTCATGAACAGCTCGCGGCTGACCAGCGGCCGGCCGCCCAGATGGGGAGCGAGCGCCTGGCGCATCAGGCGCTTGGCCGCCGCCAGGGCGCCGGGGGCGCTCCAGTCGGCGTCGGCCATGGATAACAGTTCGGAGCCCTGGAACAGCCCGGGTTGCAGTTGCGCCACCGGCTCCAGGCCGGCCTCTGGCAAAAGCTGGTACAACGCCTGCGGCTCGATCGGGCGCCCATCGATGTCGACATCGAGAGCGAAACCATAGCCCAGTTGCTCCAGCAGGCGCCATTCGAACGCGCGCAGCAGCGGTTCGATGGGGCGCCCCGCCGCCAGCAGCGGCAGGGTCGCGGCGTAGTGGGCGAAGATTTCCGGCTGCGGGTCTTCCGCCGGCAACAGGCGGATCAACAGCTCGTTGAGGTAGAGACCGCTGAACAGCGCCTGGCCATTGAGCAGGTTGGGAACACCGGCGCTTTCCAGGCGGGCCACGGTCTTCAGTTCGCCGCGCCCGCGCCACTCCGCTTCCAGCGGCACGAATGGCCGCGCCAGGGCGCCAGCCTTGCCGCGGGCGCCGCGCAGGACCGCGCGCAGGCGACCCAGCGGGGTGAAGAAGTCCACCAGGGCGCTGGTTTCCTTGTACGGCCGGCTATGCAGCACGTAGGTGGCTTGGGCGGCGGCGAAGGACATGGCGGGTCGACCGGGCGCGAGAGGGATGGCGCCCGGCTGGCGCCGGGCTGCCGGGAACGGTCAGAGGTCGCCGTAGCCCAGCGAGCGCAGGGCGCGCTCGTCGTCGGACCAGCCGCCCTTGACCTTGACCCAGAGGTTGAGCATGACCTTGGAGTCGAACAGCACTTCCATGTCCTTGCGCGCGTTCTGGCCGATGCTTTTGATCCGCTCGCCCTTGTCGCCGATGATGATCTTCTTCTGCCCCTCGCGCTCCACCAGGATCAGCGCATGGATATGCAGGATGCGACCTTCCTGCTTGAACTCCTCGATCTCCACGGTGATCTGGTAGGGCAGCTCGGCGCCTAGCTGGCGCATGATCTTCTCGCGGACCAGCTCGGCGGCCAGGAAGCGGCTGCTGCGGTCGGTGATCTGGTCTTCGGGGAAGAAGTGCTCGCTTTCCGGCAGACGCTCGGCGACCAGCTTCTCCAGCACGTCCAGGTTGGTCCCGTGCTGCGCCGAGATCGGTACTATCTCGGCCTTCGGCAACTGCTGGGTGAGCCATTCGAGGTGCGGCAGCAGGTCGGCCTTCTCCTCGATGCGGTCGGTCTTGTTCACCGCGATCAGCACCGGGCAACTGACGTACTGCACGCGCTCCAGGACCATCTGGTCCTCTTCGGTCCAGCGGGTGCGGTCGACCACGAAGATCACCACGTCGACATCCTTCAATGCCGCGCTGGCGGTACGGTTCATGTAGCGGTTGAGGGCCTTCTCGCCGCTCTTGTGCAGGCCGGGCGTATCGACGTAGACGGCCTGCACCTCGCCCTCGGTCTTGATCCCGAGCATGTTGTGACGGGTGGTCTGCGGCTTGCGCGAGGTGATCGCCAGCTTCTGCCCGAGGATGTGGTTGAGCAGGGTGGACTTGCCCACGTTGGGGCGGCCCACGATCGCCACGTAGCCGCAACGGCTGCCGGCGGGGATGTCGTCGTGCATGTCAGTCATGGCCATTCTCCACGCCCAGGGCCACCAGCGCGGCGGCCGCGGCCACCTGCTCGGCGATGCGGCGGCTGCCGCCGTGCCCGTGGGTCTTGTCGCTCAGCAGGGCCACTTCGCAATCGACGAAGAAGGTCCGGCAATGGGGTTCGCCCTGGATATCCACCACCTCGTAGCGCGGCAGGTCGCAGCCACGCGACTGCAGGAACTCCTGCAGGCGGGTCTTGGGGTCCTTGTTGGTGTCCACCGGGGTCAGCTCGCGCAGTTGCGGTCCGAGCCAGGCGATGATCCGCTCGCGCGCGGAGTCCATGCCGGTATCCAGGTAGATGGCGCCGATCAGGGCTTCCATCGCATCGGCGAGGATCGACTCGCGGCGGAACCCGCCGCTCTTCAGCTCGCCCGAGCCCAGCCGCAGGTAGTCGCCCACCTCGAAGCCGCGCGCCAGCAGGGCCAGGGTCTCGCCCTTGACCAATCGCGCGCGCAGGCGCGAAAGCTGGCCTTCGCGAGCCTGCGGGAAGTGGTGGAACAGCGCCTCGCCGATGACGAAGTTGAGAATGGCGTCACCGAGGAACTCCAGGCGCTCGTTGTTGCGCCCGGCGTAGCTGCGATGGGTCAGGGCCAGGACCATCAGGTCCCGGTCTTTGAAGGTATAGCCGAGCTTGCGCTCGAGTCGGTCCAGCGAATTACTCACGGCATGCGTACACGGAATTCTTTGTCGAAGTGGACCACCAGGTCGATGTTGCTGATCAGTGGCTCGCGTTTTTCATATTTCAGGTGCGCCCGGAATTGGTTGTCTTCCAGTTGCACCTCCAGGGCCTTCTCCAGGTCCAGGTTGCGGATGCCGTTGATCTGCATCCCCTTGCCGACGTAGCTGTAGAACTCCGGCACGGAACGCACCTCGGCCGCCTTGTCGGTCTCCACGGAAGTGATCACCTTCTCCAGCGAGTAGTAATCCATGTAGTGCGGGATGATCTTGAACGCGGCGCTGGCGAAGAACGCCACCACGCCCAGCACCACCAGCCACCCCAGCAGGGACATCCCCTTCTGCGAACGCGCGAACCTCATGTCGGACCTCATGTCAGTGTAGTTATTCCGTCCAGCGAGCGGTAACGCCATCGGGCAGGGCCCTGCGGCGGCGTTCGCGGAAGTGAAAGCGGGGCTGCCCTCGGGAGCAGCCCCGCTTCGCGATTATTCAGCAGGAGCGCCCTTCCGCGTGGCGAACCTGCGCACAGGTCAGTGAATCACGCCGACCCGGGAGAAGTTCGGCAGGTTGCTCATCTTCGGATCGGGCCAGCTCATCCACACGGCGAAGGCCTTGCCGACGATATTGCGGTCCGGAACCATGCCCAGCAGATCCTTGGGGATCTTCGGATCGTTCCAGTAGCGGCTGTCGTTGGAGTTGTCGCGGTTGTCGCCCATCATGAAGTAGTGGCCGGCGGGAATGGTCCACTGGCGGTCGGGCTCGATGCGATAGCGGCTCATTTCCTTGCGGATCAGGTGCTCGGCCTGGCCCAGCTTCTCCTGGTACAGCGTCACGCTGCCCAGGGTGCCCGGTTCCTCGCCGACCAGCTTCTCCGCCACCAGCTCGCCGTTGACGTACAGGCGCTTTTCCTTGGTATAGCGCACGGTGTCGCCGGGCAGGCCGACCACGCGCTTGATGTAGTTGATGTTCGGTTCGCTGGGATAGCGGAACACCATGACATCGCCGCGCTGCGGATCACCGATCGGGATCACCTTGGTGTCCAGCACCGGCAGGCGGATACCGTAGGCGAACTTGTTGACCAGGATGAAATCGCCGACCTCGAGGGTAGGTTTCATCGACCCCGAGGGAATCTGGAACGGTTCGACCAGGAAGGAACGCAGCACCAGCACGATGAACAGTACCGGGAAGAACGACTTGCCGTACTCCACCAGCAGCGGTTCCTTGTTGAGCTTCTCCAGCACTGCCGGATCGGGCTCGTTCACCTGCCCTTCGTAGGAAGAGATCGCGGCCCGCCGACGCGGCGCGAACAGCACCAGGTCGACCAGGGCCAGGGCGCCGCATACAGCCACGGCGATGACCAGCAACAACGGGAAATTGAGTGTCATGGGTTCTAGCTATCCACTTTGAGCACGGCGAGGAAGGCTTCCTGGGGAATTTCCACGCTACCGACCTGCTTCATCCTTTTCTTACCAGCCTTCTGCTTCTCCAGCAGCTTGCGTTTACGGCTCACGTCGCCACCGTAACACTTGGCCAGCACGTTCTTCCTGAGCGCCTTGACCGTCGAGCGGGCGATGATCTGCCCACCGATGGCTGCCTGGATCGCCACGTCGAACATCTGCCGCGGGATCAGTTCCTTCATTTTCTCCACCAGCTGGCGGCCCTTGTAGGGGGCGTTGTCGCGGTGGACGATCAGGGCGAGGGCGTCGACCTTCTCGCCATTGATCAGCACGTCGAGACGAACCAGGTTGGACGGCTCGAAACGATCGAAGCTGTAGTCCAGGGAAGCATAGCCGCGGCTGGTGGACTTGAGGCGATCGAAGAAGTCGAGCACCACCTCGTTCATCGGCAGGTCGTAGACCACCTGCACCTGGCCGCTGAGGAAGTGCATGTCGCGCTGCACGCCGCGCTTCTCGATGCACAGGGTGATCACGTTGCCCAGGTGGTCCTTGGGCACCAGGATGGTGGCGCGGCAGATCGGTTCGCGCATTTCCTGGATCGACGCCAGGTCCGGGAGCTTGGACGGGTTGTCGACGTAGATGATCTCGCCGTTCTTCTGCACGATCTCGAAGACCACCGTGGGCGCGGTGGTGATCAGGTCCAGGTCGTATTCGCGCTCCAGGCGCTCCTGGATGATCTCCATGTGCAGCATGCCGAGGAAACCGCAACGGAAGCCGAAGCCCAGGGCTTCGGAGCTTTCCGGCTCGTATTGCAGCGACGAGTCGTTGAGGGTCAGCTTCTGCAGGGCGTCGCGGAAGTCCTCGAAATCGTCCGAGCTGACCGGGAACAGGCCCGCGTAGACCTGCGGCTTGACCCGCTTGAAGCCCGGCAGGACCTCGACGTCCGGCGTGTTGTTCAGGGTCAGCGTATCGCCCACCGGCGCGCCGTGGATATCCTTGATCCCGGCGATGATGAAGCCCACCTCGCCCGCCTTCAGGTCGACGGTCTCGGTGTGCTTCGGAGTGAATACCCCGACGCTGTCCACCTGGTGGACCTTGCCGGTGGACTTCACCAGGATCTTGTCGCCCTTCTTCACCCGGCCGTTCTTCACCCGTACCAGCGAGACCACGCCGAGGTAGTTGTCGAACCAGGAGTCGATGATCAGCGCCTGCAGCGGCGCCTCGATCTCGCCTTCCGGGGCGGGGATGGCGGTCACCAGGCGCTCCAGCACCTCCAGCACGCCCATCCCGCTCTTGGCGCTGCAGGCCACGGCGTCGGTGGCGTCGATGCCGATGATGCTCTCGATTTCCTCTTTCACCCGCTCCGGCTCGGCCTGGGGCAGGTCCATCTTGTTCAGCACGGGCATCACTTCCAGCCCCTGCTCGATGGCGGTGTAGCAGTTGGCGACGGACTGCGCCTCGACGCCCTGGCCGGCGTCCACTACCAGCAGCGCGCCCTCGCAGGCGGCCAGCGAGCGGCTGACTTCGTAGGTGAAGTCGACGTGGCCGGGGGTATCGATGAAGTTGAGCTGGTAGGTCTTACCGTCCTGCGCCTTGTAGTGCAGGGTCACGCTGTGGGCCTTGATGGTGATCCCGCGCTCGCGCTCCAGGTCCATGGAGTCCAGGACCTGGGCCTCCATTTCGCGATCGGAGAGGCCGCCGCACATCTGGATGAAGCGATCGGCCAGCGTCGACTTGCCATGGTCGATATGGGCAATGATGGAGAAATTGCGGATATGGCTCAGGTCGCTCACGGCTCAACACACTCGAAAAGGGCAAGGGCGGCAATCCGCCGAAAAATAGCCGGGGAGTTTACCTGATGCTCGGGCAAGGCGTCACGCAGGTAACGGATTGACGGGCATGAAAAAGGGCGGTGGAAACCGCCCTTTTTTCGCCAGCCGGCTTATTCGGCCAGCTTGAAGGTAATGAAGCTGGCGCGTCCCTGGCGCAGCACCCGCATCGAAACCGAACGGTTCTTCGGCAGGGCCTTGGCCACGTCGGCGAAGACCTTGGTCGAGGTCACCGCCTTGTTGTCCAGGTGGGTGATGACATCGCCCGGACGCAGGCCGATGACCGCGGCCGGACCGTCCTGGACTTCCTTGATCACCACGCCGCCCTGGATATCCAGGCTCTTGCGCTGCTCGGCGGTCAGGTCGGCGACGGTCACGCCCAGGCGGTTGCTGCTGCGCTCGGCGCCCGGAGCGCCCATCGAGGCGATTTCCTCGTCGTCGTCCGGAAGGCTGCCTACCGCCATGCTCAGGGACTTGCGCTGGCCGTTGCGAATCACGTCCAGGTTGATCTTGTCGCCCGGCTTCATGTTGCCCACCAGGTGCGGCAGGTCGGCGGACTCGTTGATCGACTGGCCGTTCAGGCTGAGGATCACATCGCCCACCTGCAGGCCACCCTTGGCCGCCGGGCCGTCTTCCACCAGTTGCGCCACCAGCGCGCCGGACGGCTTGTCGAGGCCGAAGGACTCGGCGAGATCCTTGTTCACTTCCTGGATCACCACGCCCAGCCAGCCGCGACTGACCTTGCCGGCTTTCTTCAACTGGTCGGCGACGTTCAGCGCGACATCGATCGGAATGGCGAAGGACAGGCCCATGAAGCCGCCGGAACGGGTGAAGATCTGCGAGTTGATGCCGACCACTTCGCCCTGCAGGTTCAGCAGCGGACCGCCGGAGTTACCCGGGTTGATCGCCACGTCGGTCTGGATGAAGGGTACGTAGCTCTCGTTCGGCAGGCTACGCCCCTTGGCACTGACGATACCGGCGGTGACCGAGTGATCGAAGCCGAACGGCGAACCGATGGCCAGGACCCATTCGCCCACTTTCAGCTTGTTCGAATCGCCCAGTTTCAGGGTCGGCAGGTTCTTCGCCTCGATCTTCAGCACCGCCACGTCGCTGCGCGGGTCCGCGCCGATCAACTTGGCCTTGTGCTCGCTACGGTCGGACAGGCGCACCAGGATCTCGTCGGCATCGGCCACGACGTGATTGTTGGTGAGGATGTAGCCGTCGTTGGAGATGATGAAGCCGGAACCCAGCGATTGCGCCTCGCGCTGCTGGCCGCGCGGATTGCGCGGAACCTGCGGGATGCTGCGCTCGAGGAAGTCGCGGAACATCGGCGGCAGCCCTTCGAGGTCGGGGATCGACAGCTGCCCGCGTGCCATGGCGCGATCCGGCAGCTTCTGCCGCGTACTGATATTCACCACCGCCGGCGACGCCTGTTCGACCAAAGGCGTGAAGTCCGGCAGTTCTGCCCGGGCCGTCATCGCCAGGCTCAAGGCCAGCAAGGCCACCATCGCAGCCATACAGCGTTTTAGGGTATGCATCGACTACAGCTCCCGTGATGTTCGAGGGAAGAGAAAGACTCAGGCCGAATCGGACGGCCCGGAAATCAGCGCTCGCAGAACCACCGGCTGCGAGGCTGGATCATCGGCATGACGACGAGCATGCCGACGCACCAATAGCCAGGCCGCCAGCAAACCCGCCAGCCCGGACACGATGATCAGAGGTTCGACAAAGCCCGCCCGGGTCGCCAGCAATGCTGCCACGAAAAACCCGAGCAGAGGGAAAAGATAGAAGAGGACGGAGGCGCGCAACAACAGGTCTTCATGAATTCCTAGGACGACCGCATCGCCGACCCGCAGGCTCAGGTCGCTCAACGCGCGCACCCGGGCACGCCCCGCGCCGACGCCCAGGCGCTGCATCAGCCCCTGGCCGCAACCGGCATTGGCCGAGCAGGACGAGCAGGTACTGCGGCGCACGGTCTCGACCCATACCGCTCCCGGCTCGGTCGCCACCACTCGCCCCTGCTCCTCGATCATTTCTGGGCGGCGGCCTCGGGCCGGATGGACAGCGCCACCCGCTCGGCGGTGCCCAGCGGCACTTCGCCGACGACGGTCACCATCTGGCCGCCGTCATCGGTCTGCAGGCGCTTGGAAACCACCACGGTCGGGCCGAGCTGGCTGCGCGCGTCGCCAACCATGGCACCGTGCAGCGGCTCGATGAACACCGAGAATCGTGCCAGGCCATCGCCATAGGTCAGGCAGGCGACCGGATCGGGGGTGACCGGACTGCGACGCATGAAACTGCGGGTCAGGGTGAAACCTGGCGGCAGCCATTCCGAGCGCCAGGCCACGGTCTTCTCGCCGTCGGCCTTGGCCGGGCCGACGACCTGGCATTCGGCGCCCGCCTGCAACTGGTCTTCGGCAGGTGCCGCGCCGGTATTCAACTGGGTGAACTGGAAGCGCTCGAGCAACTGCCCCTTCTCGTTCAGCAGCAGCGACTTCAACGGCAGGCCGGTGTCGCGGTCCAGGTGCAGCTCGAAGCCGTAGCGATGCTGGTCGCGCGGAGTCACCGCAAGGACCACTGCCGGGCGGCCGGCGACACGGGATTCGCCGACCAGGCGCAGGTCGTACCAGGAAGCCAGCTGGGAGGGATCGAACTTGCGCACCGGCCACAGCTGGGCATCGGCCAGTTGGTCGGCAAGGCCGCCGCTGATGCACTGGGTGCGCCCGTCGACCCGGACCACTTCCTGGCGCGCGCCGTCGAGCTGGAGCAGGCGCTCGCGAACCGCACCATCGCTCTCCACGCGATGCCAGATCTCATGGGTGGAGAAGCTGCCATTGCGCTCGTAGACGAAGGAGCCTTGGAAACTGTTCTGGCGATCGGCCTCGGCGAGACGATTCAGCCAGTCGGAAGCGTCGGCAGCCTGAGTAGCGGGAACCGCCATCAGGCTGCCAAGCAAAAGCAACAGGGAGGTGGTGCGCATGTCTCTCCTCAGCGGTTTTCCAGGCTGGCTGCCCGAGCGTAGGGCAGCGCGCTCTCTGTACCACTGACGGCGGATTGTTGCACGTGCTGACGCAGGTAGATCGGCAGACGCTGCTCATGCCAGCGGGTATCGCTGGACGAGGAGTTGGTGATCACCTGCGGCGCCCCCTGCTCTTCGCTGTAGCCGGCCAGCACGGCCGGGCCTTTCACCTGAGGCAGGGCGATCTGCGGGGTGGTCCCCTGTTGCGCCATCTGCGGCAGGGCGTCGTTCTGGTTGTACAGACGCACGCCGGCCAGCACCGCCAGGGTCACCGAGGCAGCGACCGCCAGGCGACCGACCATCCGCCACGGTCCCTTCTCCGCTTTCGGCGGAGCGGCCTCGTCGGCCAGGGCAGCAGAGACCGCCGCAGCGATATCCAGCTTCGGCAGGGTAGGCTCGCGGTGCATGACGGACCGCGCCAGCTGGTAACGCGACCAGGTGGAACGCAGCTCGGCATCCTCGCCGCAAGCTGCGAGCACCCGCCGCAACTCGAGTTCATCCGCTTCGTTATCCATCACAGCGGACAGAGTTTCCTGCAGGGCTTCACGACTCATAGCGATACCTCTCTTGGCATTTGCCGCTGTGTCAGGCTTCTCGCAACAAAGGCTGCAGAGCTTTGTCGATTGCTTCACGAGCGCGGAAGATCCGCGACCGTACCGTCCCCACCGGACACTGCATCACGGTGGCGATATCTTCGTAACTCAAACCTTCGAACTCGCGCAGGGTCAGGGCCGTGCGCAAATCCTCGGGCAACTGCTGGATGGTCTGGTGCACGGTGGCCTCGATCTCATCCCGCAACATCGCCCGTTCCGGCGACTCGATGTCCTTCAGGGCGTGGTCGCCCTCGAAGAACTCCGCATCCTCTGCGGTCACATCGCTGTCCGGTGGCCGACGCCCGCGAGCGACCAGGTGGTTCTTCGCGGTGTTGATGGCGATCCGATACAGCCAGGTATAAAAAGCACTATCGCCGCGGAAATTGCCGAGCGCACGGTATGCCTTGATGAAGGCTTCCTGCGCTACGTCCTGGGCTTCCTGGGCGTCGTGCACGAACCGCACGATCAATCCCAGTATCTTGTGCTGGTATTTCAGTACCAGCAGATCGAAAGCCCGCTTGTCTCCGCGCTGTACCCGTTCAACCAGTTGCTGATCCTGTTCCTGGGTTAGCATGAAAGCTCCTCTTCGAACCTGGAGGAGCTTCGAGCGTCCCAGCGAATCGTCTTGCCAAGATAGACTCGGGCTTCTTGCAAAAGTTCTCCCCTCCAAGCATGCGTCACGAGTTTTTTCCTCGCTCGTGACGTGCGGCCCCGGACATCGTGTCCGGGCCCCGCGAAAATGGATTGCATCGGGCTCAGGGCCCGGCCTCTGTGCCGCTGGGTAGGCCAACCGGACGAGGTCTTCAGGCATCCTGCTTTGGAACCGATGCGTCTAAGAAAGTTCCAGCACTACATCGCCCCGCTCTGATGACGCCTGCCGATGACAGGCCCGCAGCTCATCCGCCGGACCGGCAGCGGGGGTGCGCTATTGTGCCGCCAGGCCCTTCTATATACTAGGGCTCCACCACGGGGAAATGCGGGCATGAGCCAACATTATCAACACGATGTACTGGTCATCGGCAGCGGCGCCGCCGGCCTGAGTCTGGCCTTGACCCTTCCGGAACACCTGCGCATCGCCGTCCTCAGCAAGGGCGAACTGTCGCAGGGCTCGACCTACTGGGCCCAGGGCGGCGTGGCCGCCGTGCTGGACGATACCGACACCGTGGAATCCCACGTCGAGGACACCCTGGTCGCCGGTGGCGGCCTGTGCCGCGAGGATGCGGTGCGCTTCACCGTGGAGCATAGCCGCGAAGCGATCCAGTGGCTGATCGAACAGGGGGTGCCCTTCACCCGCGACGAGCAGCACAACCACGAGGAAGGCAGCTTCGAATACCACCTGACCCGCGAAGGCGGGCACAGCCACCGGCGCATCATCCATGCCGCCGACGCCACCGGCGCCGCGATCTTCAATACCTTGCTGGCCCAGGCCCGGCGGCGACCGAACATCGAGTTGCTGTCGCAGCGGGTGGCGGTCGACCTGATCACCGAGCGCAAGCTAGGCCTGCCGAGCAAGCGCTGCCTGGGCGCCTACGTGCTGAATCGGGAAAGCGGCGAAGTCGATACCTTCCGTGCCCGCTTCACCGTGCTGGCCTCCGGTGGCGCGAGCAAGGTCTACCTTTATACCAGCAATCCCGACGGCAACTCCGGCGACGGCATCGCCATGGCCTGGCGCGCCGGCTGCCGGGTCGGCAACCTGGAGTTCAACCAGTTCCACCCGACCTGCCTGTACCACCCGCAGGCCAAGAGTTTCCTCATCACCGAGGCATTGCGCGGCGAAGGCGCCCTGCTCCGCCTGCCCAATGGCGAGCGTTTCATGCCGCGCTTCGACCCGCGTGGCGAGCTGGCGCCCCGGGATATCGTGGCCCGCGCCATCGACCATGAAATGAAGCGTCTGGGGATCGACTGCGTCTACCTGGACATCAGCCACAAGCCGGCCGAGTTCATCAAGGCGCACTTCCCCACCGTCTACGAGCGCTGCCTGGACTTCGGCATCGACATTACCCAGCAACCGATCCCGGTAGTGCCGGCCGCTCACTATACCTGCGGCGGCGTGCTCGTCGACCAGCACGGGCATACCGACGTGCCGGGCCTCTACGCCATCGGCGAAACCACCTTCACCGGCCTGCACGGCGCCAACCGCATGGCCAGCAATTCGCTGCTGGAATGCTTCGTCTATGCCCGCTCTGCCGCCGCCGACATGCTCCAGCGCCTGCCCGGCACGCCCGTGCCGGAAAGCCTGCCGAGCTGGGACGCCAGCCAGGTCACCGACTCCGACGAGGACGTGATCATCGCGCACAACTGGGACGAACTGCGGCGTTTCATGTGGGACTACGTCGGTATCGTGCGCACCAACAAGCGCCTGCAGCGCGCCCAGCACCGGGTACGCCTGCTGCTCAGCGAGATCGACGAGTTCTACAGCAACTACAAGGTCAGCCGCGACCTGATCGAGTTGCGCAACCTGGCACTGGTCGCCGAACTGATCATCCGCTCGGCCATGCAGCGCCGCGAAAGCCGGGGCCTGCACTACACGCTGGATTATCCGGACCTGCTGCCCGAAGCCCGCGACACTATCCTGGTGCCGCCCATCTACGGCGACTGAAGCGCAGGCGGACACGCAGGCGCCGATGGCTGTCGGCGCCCAATGCATCGGCCGGGATACAGCAGCCAAGGATGCGCCAGCGGCCCGGCAGGCGCACGCGCAGTACGATCAGCCAGGGCAGCGCCAGGCTGTCAGGGCGCAATTGCACCGCTTGCCAGCCGCTTCCGGCGCTCCACAGCTGCCAGCCCCGCTCGTCATGGCGCACGCCGCGGAAGGCCCGCGAGCCGCGCAGCAGTACCTGGCGGTACAGCCCCCAGGCACCGTAGGCCAGGCAGACCAGCGCAAGCGGCGGCTTCAGCCAGACCGGCAGCGCCGCCAGCAGGATCGACAGCAGCGCCAGGGCCCACAGTGCCAGGCTCGCCGCCAGCAGGATCGGAGAGACCCGCCAGCGGCATTCGAACGGCTCAATCCGGCTGGACACGGTCCAGGATCATCCGCACCATCCGCCGCAGGTCGGCGTCTTCCGGCTCGCCGCGCTGCATGAACCAACCGAACATGTCCTGGTCCTCGCACTCCAGCAGCTTGCGGAAGCGCGCCTGGTCCTCGGCGTCCAGGCCCGGGTAAACCTCCTGCACGAAAGGCACCAGCAGCACATCCAGTTCCAGCATGCCGCGACGGCTGTGCCAGTAGAGTCGTTTCAGTTCGGTTTCATCTGCCATGTTCGGGCTCCTCGAAAACGCCCGGCATTATAGGGCGGTTGCGCTCGAATGGCGCGGCCCGATGACGAGGCGTCGCTCCGCCGGCGTCCGCCCTTGGTCGTATTGCCCGGCAAACCAAGGGTATCCGCGCGGGACGCAGGCCCATGCCGACGGCGGCCTCGGAAGTGTCCGACAACCGTCAAGGCGGATGCGCCAGGCATTCTTGCCCGCTGACAAGCCTCGGACCGAGTTCTATGATGACGGTCCTGACTGACTGACCGCGCAGCATCGCAATGGCCGACCCCGCTTTCCACACCCCGCTAGTCCATGAAGGCATCCTCGCCGTCCGCGGCCCTGACGCCGCCAAGTTCCTCCAGGGCCAGCTGACCTGCAACCTCGCCTACCTCAACGACGAGACCTCCAGCCTCGGCGGCCGCTGCAACATCAAGGGCCGCCTGCTATCGAGCTTCCGCATCCTGCCCGAGGGCGACGGCCTGCTGCTGGCGATGGCCGGCGAGCTGCTCGAGGCCCAGTTGGCGGACCTGAAGAAATACGCCGTATTCTCCAAGGCCAGCCTTGCCGACGAGAGCGCAGCCTGGCTCCGCATAGGCTTGCGCGACGCCAGCGAGGCACTGCGCGCCCTGGGGATAGACACCCCGGCGGAGAGCGGCAGGATCGCCCGCCACGGCGACCTGCTCGCCGTCGCCCTGGGCGACGCCCGCGTCGAGCTATGGGTTCCGGCGCAGCGCGCCGAGGCGGTGCTTGCCACGCTCCGCGAGCACAGCCGCGAGGCGCCGCTCGACGATTGGCTGCTCGGCCAGGTGCGCGCAGGCATCGGCCAGGTGTTCGGCGCTACCCGCGAGCTGTTCATCCCACAGATGATCAACCTGCAGGCGGTCGGCGGGGTCAGCTTCAAGAAGGGCTGCTATACCGGCCAGGAAATCGTCGCCCGCATGCAGTATCTCGGCCGCCTCAAGCGCCGCCTGTATCGCCTGGCGCTGGACGCAGACGAGGTGCCGGCGCCCGGCACCGGGCTGTTCTCGCCAGTCCATTCCACCAGCGTCGGCGAAGTGGTACTGGCCGCCCGTACGCCGGAGAACAGCGTGGAATTGCTCGCCGTGCTGCAGGACGACGCCGTCGCCGACGGCCGGATCAGCCTCGGAAGCGCCGAAGGAGCGCCGCTCGTCCTCCTCAATCTGCCTTACACGCTGGACAGCGACCGCGAAATCCAGCGCTGACCGTAAACTGTGCCTCGCCGTCCGCGGACGGCCCGCCAGTATTCCCATGGCCGGTGCACGTAGAGCGTGCTCCGGCCATTGCGTTTTCAAAGGAAATGCCATGAGCAAGCTTGCCGACAAAGTCCAACAGGACCTGATCCGCGCCATCGATCAGGATGAACTGGTGCTGCCGACCCTGCCCGAGGTGGCCCTGCAGGTCCGTGAGGCGGCGGAAGACCCGGATGTCAGCATCCAGGCCCTGAGCAAGGTGATCGGCAACGACGCGGCGCTGACCGCGCGCATCATCCGCGTGGTGAACAGTCCGCTGCTGCGCAGCCCGAAGGAAATCACCGACCTGCAGATGGCGATCAGCCGGCTGGGCATCAACTACACCTGCAACCTGGCCACCGGCCTGGCCATGGAGCAGATGTTCCAGGCCACCACCGACGTGGTCGACCGCAAGATGCGCGAAGTCTGGAACAAGAGCACCGAGATCGCCGGCATCTGCCACGTGCTGGCCCGTCACTACACCCGTCTGGCGCCGGACCAGGCGACCCTGGCCGGGCTGGTGCACCAGATCGGCGTGCTGCCGATCCTCACCTACGCCGAGGATCACAACGAGCTGCTGTCGGACTCCATCAGCCTGAGCCATGTGATCGAGCGCATCCATCCGCTGATCGGCGAGCGCATCCTCAAGGCCTGGGATTTCCCCGCGCCGATCGCCGAGGTCCCGCGCCAGCACCTGGACTTCACCCGCAACTCGCCGCGCGCGGACTATACCGACCTGGTCCAGGTCGCCACCCTGCAGAGCTACCTTGGCAGCGAGCATCCCTATACCCGCCTGGACTGGAGCCAGATCCCGGCGTTCGCCAAGCTCGGCCTCGAGCCGACCGTCGACATGAAGGAAGACGAGGACCTCTCCAGCGCCCTGGAAGCCGCCACCAGCATGCTGCAATAGACCCCGCCCTACTCCGCCGGGAAGCGCACCCGCACCAGCAAGCCGCCCAGTTCGCCCTGGTCGAGCTGGATCTGCGCCCGGTGCGCCCGGCAGACCTCGCCGACGATCGCCAGCCCCAGGCCGCTGCCGGGGCTGTCGCCGCGCCGGTAGAAGCGCTGGAAGACCCGCTCGCGGTCGGCGGCGGGAATTCCCGGACCATCGTCTTCCACTTCCAGCACGCCCCCCTCCAGCACCCTGAGGATCACGTTGCCGCCCTGCGGGGTGTGCGCCAGCGCGTTGTCCAGCAGGTTGCTGAGCAATTCGTTGAGCAGCGTCGGTTCACCCTGGATCCACACCGGCCCGGCGCTTTCCAGCGCCAGCGAGGCTCCCCGCGCATAGGCCAGCGGCGCCAGCGCCAGGCCCAGTTCCCGGGCCAGGGCGGTCAGGTCGATACGCTCGGCGCCACCCTCGGCAATGGCCTGGGCGCCGCTTTCGATGCGCGCCAGGGAAAGCAGCTGGTTGGCCAGGTGGATCAGGCGGTCGGTGTTCTTCGCCGTGGTCTCCAGGGTCGAACGCCAGGCTTCCGGCTCCTGCTCGCGCAGGCCCAGTTCCAGGCGCGCCTTGAGCGCCGCCAGCGGCGTGCGCAACTCGTGGGCGGCATCGGCGATGAACTGCGACTGCCGCTCGAACAGGCTGCGCAGGCGCTGGGTGAAGTGGTTCAGCGACTCCACCAGCGGCCGCAATTCATGCTGGACCTCTAGCATCGGCAACGGCCGCAGGTCGTCCGGCTGGCGCTCTTCCACCTCGCGGCGCAGGCGATCCAGCGGACGCAGCGCGGCGCTCACCGCCAGCCACACCAGCACCAGCGCGCCGACGCCGAGGACGCCCAGGCGCAGCAGGGTATCGGTCATCAGGCTGCGCGCCATGCGCTCGCGGGCGCCTTCGGTCTCCGCCACGCGGATCTCCGCCATGCCGCTCATGCTCGGTTCGCTGACCGGTTGCAGCAGGCTCACCACGCGTACGTCGACGCCCTGGTAGACGCCGTCGTAGAACTTGGCCAGGGCCGGGTAGTCGTCGGTGCGCAGGGTATCGGCGGGTGCCGCCGGAAGATTCTCGTAGCCGGAGATCATCCGTCCGTGGATGTCGTTGACCTGGTAGAAGATCCGCCCGGCGCTGTCGTAGGCGAAGGTATCCAGTGCCACGTAGGGGACGTCGGCGCGCAGGGTGCCGTCCTTCTCGTAGAGCCCGTCGGCGATCGCCCGCGCCGAGGCCAGCAAGGTCCGGTCGTAGGCGGTGTCGGCCACCTCGCGACCGTTCCAGTAGGCGCTCAGGCCGCTCGCCAGGAGCACCAGCAGCAGGAGCAGGGCCAGCCACAGCAGCAGCCTTCCGCGCAGGCTGCCGGCATCAGTCACCCTGCGCCTCCAGCAGGTAGCCGAGGCCGCGGAAGGTGACGATGCGCACGGCGCCGCCTTCCAGCTTCTTGCGCAGGCGGTGGACGTAGATCTCGATGGCGTCGGCGCTGGCCTCCTCGTCCAGGCCGAAGACCTGGGCGGCCAGTTGCTCCTTGCTCATCACCCGCCCCGGCCGGGCGATCATCGCTTCCAGCACCGCCTGTTCCCGCGAGGTCAGGGTCAGCGGCTGCTCGTCGAGGCTGAAGCGCCGGGTGCCGAGGTCGTAGACCAGGGCGCCGCAGCGCTGCAACTGTTCGCCACCGAGCACGCTGCGGCGCAGCAGGGCCTTGACCCGCGCCTCCAGCTCGGACAGTTCGAAAGGCTTTGCCAGGTAGTCGTCGGCGCCGAGATTGAGGCCGTGCACCCGGTCCTTCACCTCGCCGCGCGCAGTCAGCATCAGCACCGGCAGGGTCTTGCCGCGCCCGCGCAGGCGCGCCAGCACCTCGAAGCCGTCCATCCGCGGCAGGCCGACGTCGAGGATCGCCAGGGCGTACTCCTCGCTGGCCAGAGCCAGGTCGGCGGCCACCCCGTCCTGCAGCAGGTCTACCGTCCAGCCGGCGCCCTTGAGCGCCTGGACCACGCTTTCGGCGAGCTGCGGATGATCTTCCACCAGAAGGATGCGCATGGACGGTTCTCCACCACCGGATGAGGGCACAAGAGGCGAAGTGTACCGGGGAAAACCCTCCGGTAAATGGCTTCTCTGCCACCGGGGATTGCTGAAAGCCTGGCGAAAGCTTGGCGTCTTAGGATCAGTCGATGGACGGCGCAGATCGTCCGCCAAAACGCCCTGCAGCGTGGTGCTCGGCGTACAAGAACAAGAATCGGAGACCACTGCATGTCGACTTCCCTGCCGCAGGCCGCAAGGTCTGTACGTTCGTCCCGCAGCACCACCCTGACCACCACCGCCGTCGTGCTCGCCGGCATCGCGCCCCTGGGCAACGCCGCCGGCTTCCTCGAAGACAGCAAGGCCAGCCTGGAAACCCGCAACTTCTACATGAACCGCGACTTCCGCGACGGCCCCGGCCAGTCCAAGCGCGAGGAGTGGGCGCAAGGCTTCATCCTCAACCTGCAGTCCGGCTACACCCAGGGCACCGTCGGCTTCGGCCTCGACGCCATGGGCATGCTCGGCGTCAAGCTCGACTCCGGCCGCGGCCGCAGCGGTACCGGACTGCTGCCGAAGGATTCCGACGGCCGCGCGCCGGACACCTACTCGAAACTGGGCCTGACCGCCAAGGTCAAGGTCTCGCAGAGCGAGCTGAAGGTCGGCACGCTGATTCCGAAGCTGCCATCGGTACAACCGAACAACGGGCGGATCTTCCCGCAGATATTCGAAGGCGCGCTGCTCACCTCGAAGGAGATCAAGGACCTCGGCTTCACCGCCGGGCGCCTGGAAAAGACCAAGATCCGCGACTCCAGCGACTCCGAGGACCTCGCGCTGAACGACAAGAACGGCCGCTTCGCCGGGGTCAGCGCCGATCACTTCGACCTCGGCGGACTGGACTACAAGCTCACCGACCAACTCACCGCCAGCTATCACTACAGCAACCTGCAGGACGTCTACCGCCAGCACTTCGTCGGCCTGCTGCACAGCTGGCCGATCGGTCCCGGCGAACTGACCAGCGACCTGCGCTTCGCCCGCAGCACCGACAGCGGCTCGGCCAAGGCCGGCGGCATCGACAACAAGTCGCTCAACGGCATGTTCACCTACAGCCTTGGCAACCATGCCTTCGGCGCGGCCTGGCAGCGAATGAACGGCGACGACGCCTTCCCCTACCTGGAAGGCAGCAACCCGTACCTGGTCAACTTCGTCCAGGTCAACGACTTCGCCGGTCCCAAGGAGCGTTCCTGGCAACTGCGCTACGACTACGACTTCGTCGGCCTCGGCATTCCCGGCCTGACCTTCATGACCCGCTACGTCAAGGGCGACAATGTCGAACTCGCCGGGCAGCGCGGCGAAGGCCGCGAATGGGAACGCAACACCGAACTGCAGTACGTGTTCCAGAGCGGCGCGCTGAAGAACCTCGGAATCCGCTGGCGCAACGCGACCTTCCGTTCCAATTTCACCCGCGACATCGATGAGAACCGCCTGATCGTCAGCTATACCCTGCCGATCTGGTAAGCCAGAACAAGAACTCCACAGGAGCACCGATGATGATGAAACTGTCTTTTCGTCCCCTCGCCTTGGTTGCCGCCGGCCTGCTGCTGGCCGGCGCCGCCGTGGCCGAACCCAAGCGTCCCGAATGCATCGCCCCGGCGTCCCCCGGCGGCGGTTTCGACCTCACCTGCAAGCTGGCCCAGAGCGCCCTGGTCGAGGCCAAGCTGCTGAGCAAGCCGATGCGCGTCACCTACATGCCCGGCGGCGTCGGCGCGGTCGCCTATAACGCGGTGGTCGCCCAACGCCCGGGCGACGCCGGCACCATCACCGCCTTCTCCAGCGGCTCGCTGCTGAACCTGGCCCAGGGCAAGTTCGGCCGCTTCGACGAGAACGCGGTGAAATGGCTGGCCGCCATCGGCACCAGCTACGGCGCCATCGCGGTGCGCACCGACTCGCCCTACAAGAACCTCGACGACCTGGTGAAGGCGCTCAAGGCCGACCCGAGCAAGGTGGTGATCGGCTCCGGCGGCACCGTCGGCAGCCAGGACTGGATGCAGACCGCGCTGATCGCCAAGGCCGCCGGGATCAATCCGCGCGACCTGCGCTACGTGGCCCTGGAAGGCGGCGGCGAGATCGCCACCGCGCTGCTCGGCGGGCACATCCAGGTCGGCAGCACCGACATTTCCGACTCCATGCCGCACATCCTCAGCGGCGACATGCGCCTGCTCGCGGTGTTCTCCGAAGAACGCCTGCCGGAGGCGGCGATGGCCAACATCCCCACCGCCAAGGAACAGGGCTACGACATCGTCTGGCCGGTGGTTCGCGGGTTCTACCTCGGGCCGAAGGTCAGCGACGAAGACTACGCCTGGTGGAAGAACGCCTTCGACCAACTGCTGGCCTCCGAGGACTTCGCCAAGCTGCGCGACCAGCGCGAGCTGTTCCCCTTCGCCATGACCGGCGAGGAACTCGACGGCTACGTGAAGCAGCAGGTCCAGCAGTACAAGCAACTGGCCAAGGACTTCGGCCTGATCCAGTAAGCCAGCCCGCGCGCGGCCGGACCCCGGCCGCGCCACGAGGATCGTCCCATGACCCGTTCCAACCTGTACCAGCGCCTGTTCGCCGGGCTCTGGCTGCTCGCCTGCGTCGGCCTGGCGGTCGCCGGCTGGCGTTACCAGGCGCCGTTTTCCTACGAACCGGTCGGCCCGCGCGCCTACCCGCTGCTCTGCCTGGCGCTGATGGGCGCCGGCCTGGCGTGGCTGATCGCGCGGCCGACGCCGATCCGCCACGCCGAGGACGAACAACCGCTGGGCGGCGCCGTGCTGCTCAAGGTGCTCGCCTGCATCGCCCTGCTGCTGGTGTTCGCCGGCCTGTTCGAAACGCTCGGCTTCATCCTCAGCGCCGCCCTGGTCGGCTCCTGCATGGCCATTCTCTACGGCGCCCGGCCAATCCCTGCGGTGGTCACCGCGAGCCTGCTCGGGATCGGCCTCTACTGGCTGTTCGACCGCGCCCTGGACGTCCCGCTGCCGCTGGGCGTTCTCGACTTCCTGCCGCTGTGAGGACTTCGTGATGGAAACCTTGAACTACCTCGGCCAGGGCTTCGGCGTCGCGATGACGCCGACCAACCTGATCACCGCGCTGATCGGCACCCTGATCGGCACCATCGTAGGCCTGCTGCCAGGCCTCGGTCCGATCAACGGCGTGGCACTGCTGATCCCGGTGGCCTTCGCCCTCGGCCTGCCGCCGGAAACCGCGCTGATCCTGCTCGCAGCCGTGTACCTGGGCTGCGAGTACGGCGGGCGGATCAGCTCGATCCTGCTCAACATCCCCGGCGAAGCCTCGACCGTGATGACCACCCTCGACGGCTACCCGATGGCACGCAAGGGCCTGGCCGGCGTGGCCCTGTCGCTGTCGGCCTGGAGTTCGTTCATTGGCGCTTTCATCGCCACCTGCGGGATGGTCCTGTTCGCCCCGCTGCTGGCCAAGTGGGCGATCGCCTTCGGTCCGGCGGAATATTTCGTGCTGATGGTGTTCGCCATCGTCTGCCTCGGCGGGATGGCCGGCGACCGCCCGCTGAAGACCCTGCTGGCGGCGCTGCTCGGGCTGTTCCTGTCGAGCGTCGGGATCGACGCCAACAGCGGCGTGTACCGCTTCACCGGGGACAGCATCCACCTCGCCGACGGCATCCAGTTCGTGGTCCTGGTGCTGGGCCTGTTCTCGGTCAGCGAGATCCTCCTGCTGCTGGAGAAGACCCACCACGGCCAGGAGGCGGTGAAAGCCACCGGACGCATGCTGTTCAACTTCAAGGAGGCCGCCAGCGTATTCCTGGTCAACCTGCGCTGCGGTCTGCTCGGTTTCGTCATGGGCGTACTGCCCGGCGCCGGCGCGACCCTGGCAAGCGCGGTGGCCTATATGACCGAGAAGAAGCTGGCCGGTGCCAAGGGCGAGTTCGGCAAGGGCGACATGCGCGGCCTGGCCGCTCCCGAGACCGCCATCGGCGCCTCCGCCTGCGGCGCCATGGTGCCGATGCTGACCCTCGGCGTGCCCGGCTCGGGTACCACTGCGGTGATGATCGGCGCCCTGACCCTGTACAACATCACTCCCGGCCCGCTGCTGTTCCAGCAGCAACCGGACATCGTCTGGGGCCTGATCGCCTCGCTGTTCATCGCCAACGTCATGCTGATCATCCTCAACGTGCCGATGGTCCGCGTATTCACCCGCATCCTCGCGGTGCCGAACTGGGCCCTGGTGCCGGCCATCGCGATCATCACCGGGATCGGCGTGTACGGCGTGCATGCGACCACCTTCGACCTGTTCCTGATGGTCGGCATCGGCGTGATCGGCTATATCCTGCGCAAGCTCGACTTCCCGCTCTCGCCGCTGCTGCTGGGCTTCATCCTCGGTGGACTGATGGAGCAGAACCTGCGCCGCGCGCTGTCGATCTCCAACGGTGAACTGGGCATCCTCTGGTCGAGCCCGATCAGCCTGGTGACCTGGGCGCTGGTGGTGGTAATGCTGCTGTTGCCGCTGGTCCGCGCCTGGCGCCGCCGCGTGGCCCGTCGCGCGACAGGGCTGGCCGATGCCTGAGCGCGTCACCTGGAGGCTGTACTGGGCGACGCCGCTGGTGGGCGCCCTTGGCGGCTGGCTGGCAAGCCTGGTCGGCTGGCCGCTGCCGTGGATGATCGGCTCGCTGCTTGCGGTGATGCTGGTGCGTTGCCTGGCCGACCTGCCGCTGGCCGAAGTGCCGGGGGCACGCAAGTGCGGGCAATGGATCGTCGGCATCGGCATCGGCCTGCACTTCACCCCGGCAGTGATCGAGCAAGTGCTGGCGCATAGCGTGATCATCGTCTTCGGCGCCGTGGCCACCACGCTTTCCAGCGTGCTGGCGATCGCCTTCATGCGCCGCAGCGGCGAGGACCGCGCCACCGCGTTCTTCGCCAGCATGCCCGGTGGTGCCAGCGAGATGGTCAACCTCGGGCAGCGCCACGGCGCGGTGCTCAGCCGCGTCGCCGCAGCGCAGAGCCTGCGCCTGTTGCTGGTAGTGCTGCTGGTGCCGGCGGCGTTCCAGTACCTGCTCGGCGGCGGCCAGCCAGGCCCGCACCAGGCCGCGCCGGTGGACTGGCACTGGCTGGCCCTGCTGTTCCCGGCCGGGGCGCTGGTCGCGCTGGGCTGGCAGAAGTTGCGCCAACCCAATCCCTGGCTGCTCGGCCCGCTGTTGCTGGCGGCCGGCGTCAGCCTCGGCTTCGACCTGCATATCGGCCTGCCGGCCGGTTCCAGCGGCGTCGGCCAATGGCTGATCGGCAGCGCCCTGGGTTGCCATTTCAACCGCAGTTTCTTCCGCAGCGCTCCAGCCTTCGTCAGTCGTACCCTGGTCTGCACGCTGTGGATGATGTTCGCCGCGGCGCTCGCCGCCGAGTTGCTCGGCTGGCTGACCACCCTCGACCACCAGTCGCTGATGCTCGGCATGATGCCCGGCGGCATCGCCGAGCTGAGCCTGACCGCCGAAGCCTTGCAGCTCTCGGTGCCGCTGGTCACCGCCTTGCAGGTACTGAGGCTATTGCTGGTGCTGTTCCTCGCCGAGCCGTGCTTCCGCTACTGGAGGAAGCGCGCCGGCTGATCGAGCCACGCCGCCACACTGGATGTGTGGCGTTTTCCAGCCCGCCTCGTGCGGGCTTTTTTTTCCGGGCGCGGTCAGAGGCACACAGCGGCACCCACCATGTGAAGAGCTGGGCGACAGCGGCCTTCAGAGGTCCGGCAGCGACCAGTCGATAGGCGTCTTGCCGTTCTGCTCGAGGAACTTGTTGGTGCGGCTGAAGTGGCCGTTGCCGAGGAAACCGCGGTAGGCCGACAACGGCGACGGGTGCGCCGACTTGAGAATCAGGTGGCGCTGCGGGTCGATCAGCTTCTGCTTGCTCTGCGCGTGGCTGCCCCAGAGCAGGAACACCAGGCGCTCGCAACGCTCGTTGACCACCTCGATGACGCGGTCGGTGAACGGCTGCCAGCCGGCATTGGCGTGGGAGCCGGCCTTGGCCTGCTCGACGGTCAGGGAGGTATTGAGCAACAGCACGCCCTGCTCCGCCCAGCGCTGCAGGTAGCCGTTGTTGGGAATCGGGATGTTCAGGTCGCGGTTGAGTTCCTTGTAGATGTTCTGCAAGGACGGCGGCGTCGGCACGCCGGGCTGCACCGAGAAGCACAGGCCGTGGGCCTGGCCTGGTCCGTGGTAGGGATCCTGGCCGATGATCACCACCTTGACGTTCTCCAGCGGCGTGGTGTTCAGCGCGTTGAAGATCAATGGCCCGGGCGGAAAGATCACCTTGCCGGCGGCCTTCTCCTGGCGCAGGAACTCGCCCAGTTGCTTCATGTAGGGCTTGTCGAATTCCTCGCGCAGCGCTTCCTTCCAACTCGCCTCGAGCTTGATGCGGTCGTCGTTATCGGTCATGGAACCCCCTGTCTCGGTACTGAAAAAGTCGTCCGGCCTTTTTCAGAAGGTCGCCGACAGCCTGTGGCCGCGGAACCGTAGAAAAGCCCGCCGCGCTTGTCAATCTCGGGACAGGCGGGCCTCTTCCACCGGATACTTCACGCGCACCCGGTTGCGGTACAGGCACTCGCTGGCCAGCAGGGTGCCGGCCTGGCCCTTTTCCCGGATGTCGCGCCAGATCTCGTTGAGCCTCAGCACCGCATCGCCGTCGCGGACAAAGCGCTGGGCCCTCTCATAGACGTGGTAGCGCACAGGGCGCGGCGCGCTGCACAGCAGTTCGCCTTCCAGTTGGTGGGCGGCGATATGGAAGCGCAGCTGGAAGGTATCCGCCGTCGGATTGTGCAGCACCAGGTCGATGAAGTTGTAGAAGATCGCCGCGCCCGAGCCGAACGGCAGGATCCGTCCCTCGTCGGGAAACGGGTCGAAGCTGTGGTTGGCCCGCTCCACCACGCGCAGCGGGGAATGCAGGGCCATCCAGTGGATCAGGTTGCTCAGTTGGCAGATGCCGCCGCCGATTCCGCTGCGCGCCTCGCCGAAGGACAACTCCATACCTTCGACGAAGCCACGCCGGGCGCTGGGCCGACCGACCAGCCGGCAGAACGAGAAGTACTCGCCGGGGCCGATGCTCACGCCGTTCATGCAGTCCACCGCCAGGCGCAGGTTGACCACCTTGTTGCGTTGCAGGGCGAGGTCGCTGTCGCCGAGGCGGCGGATCAACTTCGAGGTGTGCTTGATGTAGCGGTACGGCAGGCGCTCGTCGATCGATGGCAACCGCACGTAGCGACGGCCGCCAAGACGCCAGCGGCAGTGCCGCCAGAGACGTCGTTGCCAGACCCGCAGCCAGTAGAGCCAGGGGTGGTAGAGCGATAGGGGTTTGCGCATCGACGATCCTTGTCGGTCTCGGCCCACGGGCAGGATGCAGCATTATGCCCGGAGCACTAGCCCTGGTGCAGCGCCCGGTAGTGACTGGGCGCCATGCCCACCACCTTGCGGAACAGCCGCGAGAAGTAATAGGGATCGGCGTAGCCGAGCTGCTCGGCGATCTGCCGCACCTCCAGCGCGCCCTCGTCGAGCAGGCGGCAGGCATGGGCCATC
Source organism: Pseudomonas sp. 203-8 (assembly GCF_020708595.1). Lineage (NCBI taxonomy): Bacteria > Pseudomonadati > Pseudomonadota > Gammaproteobacteria > Pseudomonadales > Pseudomonadaceae > Pseudomonas > Pseudomonas sp. 203-8. The sequence continues at coordinate 79,912 of NZ_JAJFDF010000015.1, forward strand.
TTCATCTGGATGAAATCCTGGATCGGCGCCTGGCCGGTCAGGGCGCGATAGGTCTTGGCGAAATGGAAGCGCGACAGCTTGAACTGCGCCGCCAGCTCGTCGAGGTTGAGGCTGTCGTGCAGGTGCGCGCGCATCAGCGCCTGCACCGCGTCGATGTCCAGCACCCGTCCGGATTTCAGGCTGGCCCGCGCCGGACGCACCGCCAGCGAGGTGAGCAGGCCCTGCAACAGGTGCGCGGCATGGATGAAGTGCGGCAGGCTGAGGCCCTGGCGACGCAGCGCCAGCAGCGCATCGAACTCCGCCAGCAGGCGCGGCTGCATGCCCAGGCGCAGGCGCGGGGCGCTGCCCAGCGGACGCAGGAAATCCTCCGCCAGTCCGCCTTCGAAATGTACCCAGTAGATGCTCCAGGGCCGCTGCGAGTCGGCGCCGTAGGCATGTTCCCGGCCCTTGGGCAGGACCAGCAGGTCGCCGCCGCCGACCTCGACGCGCTCGCCGGCACACTCCAGCCAGCCGCGTCCGGCCCGGCAGTAGATCAACAGGTTGTCGTCCGGCGCGCGCCGCTGCATGTGGTGGCCATGCGCCTCCGGATAGTAACCGAGGGCCAGCGGGTAGCAGGCCTGGCCGAGCGGATGGCGGGCCAGGGCGCGACGCAGGCGGGGCGGCGTGATGAAACGCACACCCTGGTTGGGCAGGGGCCAGGCGGAGGTCTGTACGGAACGCTTCACGGCGACGCGACTCGGTAGTCTGAATCCCAAGATCGTCCATCCCTTGCGCAAGATCGTCAATCCACAGGCGGCTTGCGGCCGGCTATAACGACTCAAAACAACATCCCGGTCCACCGGGAAGCGGAGGCGACGATGGCCAAGGCAATCCCCCAGCTGATCGACGGCGAATGGCGCGGCAGCCGTTCCCGCGAGCTGGTCGAAGTCACCGATCCGGCGACCCAGGACGTCCTCGCGCTGGCGCCGAAGGCCACCGCCGACGAGATCGAGCAGGCCATCGCCAGCGCCCAGCGCGCCTTCGAGACCTGGCGCGAAGTCCCGGCTCCCGAGCGAGCGCGGTTGATGCTGCGCTACCAGCACCTGCTCAAGGAACACCACGACGAACTCGGCGAACTGCTGGCCCGGGAGACCGGCAAGAACCTCGCCGATGCCAAGGGCGACGTGTGGCGCGGCATCGAGGTGGTCGAACACGCCGCCAACGTGGCCAGCCTGATGATGGGCGAGACGGTGGAAAACGTCGCCCGCGAGATCGACACCGCCAGTTGGATCCAGCCCCTCGGCGTGTGCGCCGGGATCACCCCGTTCAATTTCCCGGCGATGATCCCGCTGTGGATGTTCCCGCTGGCCATCGCCTGCGGCAACACCTTCGTCCTCAAGCCCTCCGAACAGGATCCGCTGACACCCAACCGCCTCGCCGAGCTGTTCCTCGAGGCCGGCGCGCCGAAGGGCGTGCTGCAGGTGATTCATGGCGGCCGCGAGCAGGTCGATGCCCTCCTCACCCACCCGGACATCCGGGCGATTTCCTTCGTCGGCTCGGTCGCCGTCGGCCAGCACGTGTACCGCACCGGCACCGCGCACCTGAAGCGGGTGCAGGCCTTCGCCGGGGCGAAGAACCACATGGTGATCCTCCCCGACGCGAACAAGGCCCAGGTTCTCGGCAACCTGGTCGGCGCCAGTTGCGGCGCCGCCGGCCAGCGCTGCATGGCGATCAGCGCGGCGGTGTTCGTCGGCGCGGCGCGCGAGTGGATTCCCGAACTGGCCGAGCGGATGGCCGCCCTGCGCCCCGGCCACTGGCAGGACCCGGACGCCGCCTATGGTCCGCTGATCAGCCCGCAGGCGCGCCAGCGCGTGCTGCGCCTGATCGCCGAAGGCAAGGCGGAAGGCGCCGAGTGCCTGCTCGACGGCTCGCAGTGCCAGGTCGAAGGCTATCCCAACGGCAACTGGCTCGGTCCCACCCTGTTCCGCGCAGTGACGCCGAAGATGGGCCTGTACCGCGAGGAAATCTTCGGCCCGGTGCTGGCCTGCCTGGAGGTGGAAAGCCTGGAAGAGGCCATCGCCCTGGTCAACGCCAACCCCTATGGCAATGGAACAAGCCTGTTCACCCGCTCCGGCGGCGCCGCTCGGCGCTACCAGCACGCGGTGCAGGTCGGCCAGGTGGGTATCAACGTACCGATCCCGGTACCGCTGCCGTTCTTCTCCTTCACCGGCTGGAAGGGTTCCTTCTACGGCGACCTGCACGCCTACGGCAAGCAGGCTGTGCGCTTCTATACCGAGACCAAGACCGTCACCAGCCGCTGGTTCGACGATGAACCGACGACCGACGAATCGTCGGCCGGCCCGAACATGACCATCCATCTCAAGTGACCCGAGGACCTATGGATTTCGACCTCACCGAAGAACAACGCCTGCTGGTGGAGAGCGCCCGCGCCTTCGCCCGCCACGAACTGGCGCCGAAGGCGGCCGACTGGGACCGCGACCATCACTTCCCGGAGGAAGTCATCCGCGCCGCCGCCGAACAGGGCTACCTCGGCCTGTACATCGCCGAGGAAGACGGCGGCCTGGGCCTGTCGCGGCTGTCCACTTCGCTGATCTTCGAGCAACTGGCCGCCGGCTGCGTGGCCACTACCGCCTACATCAGCATCCACAACATGGCCGCCTGGATGCTCGCCTCGTTCGGCGACGCGGCGCTGAAGGAGGCCTGGCTGCCCGGCCTGATCGGCGGCGAGTCGCTCGCCTCCTATTGCCTGACCGAGCCCGATGCCGGCTCCGACGCCGCGCGCCTGCGCACCCGCGCCCGCCGCGAGGGCGACGAATACGTGCTGGACGGCAGCAAGTGCTTCATTTCCGGCGCCGGCAGCACCCAGGTGCTGATCGTCATGGCGCGCACCGGCGAGGACGGCGCCAGGGGCATCTCCTGCTTCCTGGTACCGGCCGACGCGCCCGGCATCCGCTACGGCCGCAACGAGGACAAGATGGGCTGGCGCGCGCAGCCGACCCGCACCATCACCTTCGAAGGCGTGCGCATCCCCGCCGGCAACCGCATCGGCCCGGAGGGCCAGGGCTTCGTCTATGCCATGAAAGGCCTCGACGGCGGCCGCCTGAACATCGCCAGTTGTTCCCTGGGCGCCGCCCAGGCGGCGCTGGAGCAGTCGATGCGCTACGTCGAGGAGCGCGAGCAGTTCGGCAAGCCGCTGGCGACCTTCCAGGCCTTGCAGTTCAAGCTCGCCGACATGCTCACCGAACTCACCGCCAGCCGCCAGATGGTCCGCCTCGGCGCCCATCGGCTGGACCGCGGCGACGCCGAGGCGACCCTGTACTGCGCAATGGCCAAGCGCTTCGCCACCGACCGCTGCTTCGATGTCTGCAACGAGGCCTTGCAACTGCACGGCGGCTACGGCTATCTCAACGATTATCCGCTGGAGCGCTGGGTACGCGACACCCGCGTGCACCAGATCCTCGAAGGCACCAACGAAATCATGCGGGTGATCGTCGCCCGCCGCCTGCTGGAGCAGGGCGGCATGCTCGATCGCCTGCTGTGAACGCCGCGAACCATCGCATCCGATAGTGCCGGGACGCCCCGGCCCATGATCCAGTGAGGGACTTCATGAACACTGCCGTCGAACCCTACAAGGCTTCCTCCTTCGACCTGACCCACAAGCTCACCGTGGAAAAGCACGGGCACACCGCGCTGATCACCATCAACCACCCGCCGGCCAACACCTGGGACCGCGACTCGCTGATCGGCCTCCGCCAACTGATCGAGCACCTCAACCGCGACGACGATATCTACGCCCTGGTAGTGACCGGCCAGGGGCCGAAGTTCTTCTCCGCCGGCGCCGACCTGAACATGTTCGCCGACGGCGACAAGGCCCGCGCTCGCGAGATGGCCCGCCGCTTCGGCGAAGCCTTCGAGGCGCTGCGCGATTTCCGCGGGGTGTCGATCGCGGCGATCAACGGCTACGCCATGGGCGGCGGGCTGGAGTGCGCCCTCGCCTGCGACATCCGCATCGCCGAGCGCCAGGCGCAGATGGCCCTGCCGGAGGCCGCGGTGGGCCTGCTGCCCTGCGCCGGCGGGACCCAGGCGCTGCCCTGGCTGGTGGGCGAAGGCTGGGCCAAGCGGATGATCCTCTGCAACGAGCGGGTGGATGCGGAAACCGCCCTGCGCATCGGCCTGGTCGAACAGGTGGTGGACAGCGGCGAGGCGCGCGGCGCCGCCCTGCTGCTGGCGGCCAAGGTGGCACGCCAGAGCCCGGTGGCGATCCGCACCATCAAGCCGCTGATCCAGGGTGCCCGCGAACGCGCGCCGAACACCTGGCTGCCGGAGGAGCGCGAGCGCTTCGTCGATCTGTTCGACGCCCAGGACACCCGCGAAGGGGTCAACGCCTTCCTCGAGAAGCGCGATCCCAAGTGGCGCAACTGCTGAGCCTTCCCATCGAACCCGGCGGGCTGCGCCACAGCCCGCCCGAGCCGAGAGCCCCGACATGAACGTGCTTTTCGAAGAACGCCCGAGCCTGCATGGCTTCCGCATCGGCATTGCCACCCTGGATGCGGAAAAGAGTCTGAACGCCCTGTCCCTGCCGATGATCGAGACCCTGGCGGCGAAACTCGACGCCTGGGCCGAGGACGCCGGCATCGCCTGCGTGCTGTTGCGCGGCAACGGCGCCAAGGCCTTTTGCGCCGGCGGCGACGTGCGCAAGCTGGTGGACGCCTGCCGCGAGCAACCCGGCGAGGTACCGGCCCTGGCGCGACGCTTCTTCGCCGATGAATACCGCCTCGACTACCGCATCCATACCTACCCGAAACCCTTCATCTGCTGGGCCCACGGCTATGTGATGGGTGGCGGCATGGGGCTGATGCAGGGTGCCGGGATTCGCATCGTCACCCCGTCCAGCCGCCTGGCGATGCCGGAGATCGGCATCGGCCTGTACCCAGACGTCGGCGCCAGCTGGTTCCTCGCCCGCCTGCCCGGCAGGCTCGGCCTGTTCCTCGGCCTGAGCGCGGCGCAGATGAACGCCCGCGACGCTCTCGACCTCGACCTGGCCGACCGCTTCCTTCTCGACGACCAGCAGGACGCCCTGCTCGCCGGCCTGGTGCAGATGAACTGGAACGAGTCGCCCCAAGTGCAACTTCACAGCCTGCTTCGCGCCCTCGAACACGAGGCCCGCGGCGAACTGCCGGAGGCCCAGTTGCTCCCGCGCCGGCCGCGCCTGGACGCACTGCTCGACCAGCCGGACCTGGCGAGCGCCTGGCAGGCGCTGGTGGCGCTGCGCGACGACGCCGACCCGCTGCTTGCGCGTGGCGCGAAGACCCTGGCCGAGGGCTGCCCGATGACCGCGCATCTGGTCTGGCAGCAGATCGAGCGTGCGCGCTACCTGTCGCTGGCCGAGGTGTTCCGCCTGGAATACGCCATGAGCCTGAACTGCACGCGCCATCCGGACTTCGCCGAGGGGGTACGCGCAAGGCTGATCGATCGCGACAACGCACCGAACTGGCATTGGCCGCAGGTGGAATCGATCCCGCAGGCGGTGATCGAGGCGCACTTCGAGCCGACCTGGGAGGGCGAGCATCCGCTGGCGGGGCTCTGATCCGCCGCGCCGCCCTCTGCCGAAGGAGGGCGCGGGCCCGCCACGTCCATAGCGTCTAAGCTGTTTCACAGCATCCCCAAGAGGCCTCGCGGCCGCCACAGGAGGAGCTCCATGAAACAGATCGCCTTCATCGGCCTCGGCCACATGGGCGCGCCGATGGCCACCAACCTGCTCAAGGCCGGCTACCTGCTGAACGTCTTCGACCTGGTGCAGAGCGCCGTCGACGGCCTGGTCGCCGCCGGCGCCAGCGCCGCCCGCAGCGCCCGCGACGCGGTGCAGGGCGCCGACGTGGTCATCAGCATGCTGCCGGCCAGCCAGCACGTCGAAGGCCTGTACCTCGACGACGATGGCCTGCTCGCGCACATCGCCCCCGGCACCCTGGTGCTGGAATGCTCGACCATCGCCCCGACCTCGGCGCGCAAGGTCCACGCCGCCGCCCGCGAGCGCGGCCTGGCGATGCTCGACGCGCCGGTGTCCGGCGGCACTGCCGGCGCGGCAGCCGGCACCCTGACCTTCATGGTCGGCGGCGACGACGAAGCCCTGGAGAAGGCCCGGCCGCTGTTCGAGGCCATGGGTCGCAACATCTTCCATGCCGGCCCCGACGGCGCCGGCCAGGTGGCCAAGGTGTGCAACAACCAGCTCCTCGCGGTGCTGATGATCGGTACCGCAGAAGCCATGGCCCTGGGCGTGGCCAACGGCCTCGACGCGAAGGTGCTGGCCGAGATCATGCGCCGCAGCTCCGGTGGCAACTGGGCGCTGGAAGTCTACAACCCCTGGCCGGGGGTTATGGAGAACGCTCCGGCGTCGCGCGACTACAGCGGCGGCTTCATGGCCCAGTTGATGGCCAAGGACCTCGGGCTGGCCCAGGAAGCCGCCCAGGCCAGCGCCAGCAGCACGCCGATGGGCAGCCTGGCGCTGAGCCTGTACCGTCTGCTGCTGAAGCAGGGCTATGCGGAGCGGGACTTTTCCGTGGTGCAGAAATTGTTCGATCCGACCCAAGGCCAATAGACAGGCAGGCGGGTCCGCGCCCAGGCTGGTCGATTCGACGATGCGAGGAGCCCGCCTTGAACGCCCTGCTGCTGCGTTACCGTTTCCGCCTGCTGTTCTTTTCCACCGTGCTGTTCACGGCGATCCTCGGCCTGCCGTCGAGCACCAAGCCACGGGTGCTCGGCAGCCTCCTGCTGCTGGTGCTGGCCGGGATGAACACCTTGCGCAGACGCAGTCCGCTGGTCTACCTGACGGCCTTCTTCGGCCTGTTCAGCCTGGCCCTGTACACCACTGCGGACTTCAGCAGTCCCTACTCCAGCCTGCCGCCCGGCCTGCTGCGCGGGCTGAGCCTGATCCTGCTGTACCTGACCCTGTTCGCCGCGCTGTTCCGCCGCGTCACCCAGGAGCGCCCGGTGACCCACGAGCTGCTCTACGGACTCTGCGCGCTCTACCTGCAGATGGCGCTGGCCTTCGCTCTCGCCTACTACATGGTCGAACAGATGCAGCCGGCCAGCTTCATCGCCAGCCATGGCGCACTCGGCCTGGATACCTTCGTCTACTACAGCCTGGTGACCCTGACCACCGTGGGCTACGGCGACATCCAGGCGATCAACCCGCTGGCGCGCCTGCTGGCCGGCAGCGAGGGAGTGATCGGGGTCCTGTTCATCGCCCTCGCCGTGGCCCGCAGCCTGACCCTGATGAGCGACAGCGAGGAGGTCTGATTATTAAGCTGGGCTAACGAGTGCATCCCCCGCGCAGCGGTTTATCCCGGCGAGCGCAGGGCGGATGATGCTGATCGACGCCGCTCTGCGGCATTTCTCGAACGGAAGGTGCAGCATGAAAATCGCCCTGATCGGCGCCACCGGCCACGTCGGCCACTATTTCCTCAACGAAGCCCTGCAACGCGGCCACGCGGTGACCGCCCTGGTCCGCGACCCGAGCAAGCTGGCGGCGCGCGACGGCCTCTGCGTAGTGCAGGCGGACGTCAGCGACCCGGCCCAGGTGGCCAGCGCCGTGGCAGGCCACGAGGTGGTCATCAGCGCTTTCAACGGCGGCTGGGGTAGCGCCGACCTCCGCGCCCGCCACGCCGCCGGCAGCCAGGCCATTCTCGACGGCGTGAAACGCTCCGGCGTGCCGCGCCTGCTGGTTCTCGGCGGCGCCGGGAGCCTGGAGATCGCCCCCGGCCAGCGCCTGGTGGACAGCCCGGAATTCCCCGAGCAGTGGAAGCAGGGCGCCCTCGGCGCCGCCGACGCCCTCGACCAACTGCGCGGCGAGCAACGACTGGACTGGGTGTTCCTCAGCCCGGCGATGCTCCTCGAACCCGGCCAGCGCAGCGGCAAGTTCCGCCTCGGCGGCGACCAGGTTCTGTTCGACGCCAAGGGCGAGAGCCGGATTTCCCTGGAAGACCTGGCGGTAGCCATGCTCGACGAGGCCGAGCAGCCCCGTCATCATCGCCAGCGCTTCACCGTGGCCTACTGAAAAGACCAGGCGCCCCTCTCGGGCGCCTTCGTCGTCAGCCTTCGGACTTCGCCGCCGGCGTGACGATATCGAACCAGAAGTCGAAGTCGCCGAGCATGCCGAACAGTTGCCCCAGCAACAGCGGATTGCCGGAACTCTTCAGCTTGCCCTCGAAGACCAGGCGTACCGCCGATACCTCTTTGAGCAGCAGCCGGTTGAGATCGGCGCGGTCGATGCTCACGGTCTGCCCGGCGTCCTCGCTCTGCACGCCGCGCAGGTTGTTCAGGTGCGAGTTCTTCAGTTCCAGCAGGTAGTTCTCACCGATGTCCGGCAGGCGCAGGTTGATGCTCAGCGCCTTGCCCTCCGCAGCGCCGGCGTCCAGGCGCACGCCGAGATAGTCGAACAGCAGGCCGGTGTCCATCGCCGCCAGGGCATCGGCGCTGCCGGCCTTCATCGTCGGCTGGTCGCGCGGTACGCCGTGGCGCAGTTCGTAGGCGGCGCTGAGGTAGCTGTTGCGCCAGCCGGCGTTCTCCGCCTGGTAGCCGAGCTGCTCCAGGGCGTCGGCCTGCAGCTCGCGCGCGGCCCGGTTATCCGGCTCGGCGAAGACCAGCCTGTTGACCACCTCGACCACCCAGCGGTATTCGCCCCTGGCGTACGACGCCCGCGCTTGCTCCAGCAGGCGCTCGGCGCCGCCCATGTATTCCACGTAGCGGCCCGCCGAGTCCTCCGGGCTGAGCGGGTCGAGGCTCGCCGGGTTGCCGTCGTAGTAGCCCAGGTAGCGGTTCAGCACGGCCCGTGCGTTATGGCTGACCGAGCCGTGGTAGCCGCGGTCGTACCATTCCTGGTCGAGGCTGGGCGGCAGGCGCAGGCGGTTGTGCACCTGGCCGATGGTCACGCCCTGGTTGGCCAGGTGCAGGGTCTGGTCGTGCAGGAAGCCGTACAGGTCACGCTGCTTCTCCAGCACCTCGACGATCTCCGCGTTGCCCCAGCGCGGCCAGTTGTGCACTGCGAACATCACCTCGGCCTGCCTGCCGAAACGATGCAGCGCCTGGTTGATGTACTTGCTCCAGCCCAGCGCATCACGTACCTCGGCGCCGCGCAGGGTGTACAGGTTGTGCAGGGTGCCGACCACGTTTTCGGCCATCAGCAGGGCCTTCTGCCGCGGCAGCCAGATGTTCATCTCCGCCGGCGATTCGGTACCCGGCGTGTTCTGGAAGGTGAACGGCACGCCGTCCAGCACCAGGTCCTCGCCCTCGCCTTCGATCAGGCGGGTCGGCGCCAGCAGGCTCAGCGGTCCGCGCGCCAATCCCTTGCCGATGGCCATGTCGACCTGCCCCTGCGGCCCCTTGGGCAGTTGCGTGCCGTACTGGTAGGTGGCGCGGCGCATCATGGCGTTGCCGGCCAGGACGTTCTCCTTGATCGCCGCCTCCATGAAGCCGGCCGGAGCGATGATCTGCACCGCGCCGCTGGCGACCTGCTGTGGCTCTACCAGACCGCGCACGCCTCCAAAGTGATCGGCGTGGGCGTGGCTGTAGATCACCGTACGGATCGGCCTCTCGCCCAGCTCGCGGCTGACCAGTTCGTAGGCCGCCCTGGCGGTGGCCGGGGTGGTCAGGGTGTCGACCACGATCCAGCCGCTGTCGCCGCGGATGAAGGTGATGTTGGCCAGGTCGAAGCCGCGCACCTGGTAGATACCCTCGGCAACCTCGAACAAGCCGTACTTGAGATTGAGCAGGGCCTGGCGTTGCAGGCTGGGATTGATGCTGTCGCGAGGCTTGCCGTCGAGGAGGAAGTCGTAGCCACCGAGCTGCCAGGCGACGCTGCCGTCGGGGTTGCGGATGAGTAACCGCTCCGGGCGCCGGATCAGGCCGCGTTCGGCGCGCTCGAAGTCGGCGCGGTCGGCGAAGGGCAATTCCGCTTCGACCCGCCGCTGGGCCTCGACGGTGAAGGCACTGGGCGGTTTGGGCGCGGTGGTTTCGGCGGCGCCGGCGAGCAGCGGGGCGAGCGCCAGGAGTGCAAGCAGACGGCTCATCGGATACTCCGTTTTATTGTTGTGGGCTTCGGCTGGCACTATGCCGAGCGGCACGGCAATAATTCCAATGCATTCCAGGTCCACATTCGATGCGGAGTCCGCATGAGCGATCTACGCCAGTTCCGCCACTTCGTCGCCCTCGCCGAGCACGGCCACTATGCCCGCGCCGCCGAAGCGGTGAATCTCAGCCAGCCGGCGCTGTCACGCAGCATCCAGGCGCTGGAGGGACAGTTGGGTTGCACCCTGGTGGAGCGCGGCAGCCGCGGCGTGGCCCTCACGGCCCACGGCCGGCTGGTGCTGGAACACGCTCGGCGCCTGCTGGCCGGGCATCGCGCACTGCACAACGCGGTGAGCCAGTTGGCCAATCTCGACAGCGGCGAGCTACGCCTGGGCGGCGGTCCCTTCCCCGCCGCACGGCTGTTGCCCGAGGCACTGGCCGGTTTCTCCAGCGCCCACCCACGCGTGCGCGTCGTACTGCTCATCGAAGACTGGCAGACCCTACGCCAGCGCCTGCTGGATGACGCCGTCGAACTCTTCGTCGCCGATATCCGCGAGCTGCAAGGCGATCCGCAGTTGCGCATCCACCCGCTACGCGAGTATCCCGGCGTACTCTTCTGCCGCCCCGGCCATCCGTTGCTGCGTCTGGTGAGGCCGAGCGCCGAGCAACTGGCCGACTACCCGCTGGCCGGCCCGCGCCTGCCCGAGGCAGTCCGCGGCGACCTGGCGCGCCTGCTGCAACGCGAAGAACCGCTCGGCATACAGTGCGACGACGTGCTGATGCTCAAGGGCCTGGTCGGCTCCAGCGAGCTGATCAGCCTGGCGCCCTGGGACGTGGTTGCCGCCGACGTCGAGGCCGGCCGCCTAGCGCTGCTGCCCTGGCCCGCCGGCTCCGAGCCCGCCCGCGCCAAGGGCTCCGCCTACGGTCTGGTCAGCCGCGCCGGCCGCAGCCTGTCGCCGGCCGCGGCAGTGTTCGTCGAGCGGGTGCTGGAACAGGACCGGCGCTTCGCCGCCACCTGAGGATCAGCGCCAGCGAGCGTCGTCGCGGCGCTCCTGCCAGGAACGGTTCCAGTCGCGCCCGCGGTTGTCACGGTCGCGGTCGTGATAGCGCTCGTAGCGGTAGTCGGGACGATGCCGGTGGTCGTTGCGGTCGTAGACCACGCAGGCCGACAGCGGCAGGACGAGGATCAGCAGGGAAAGCAAACGACGCATGGCGCCTCCTGTGCGGTTCCGGCCTCTCCTGCGGATGCGGGAGGATTGCCTGTTCCGGAACCTGCACATCGGACTGCGCGGCGCGCGGACGGTGCCCGCGGCGAGAGTAAAGCCTGGGTAAATCAGCCGAGGCTACGCAGGTGCAGGACGCCGAACAGCAGCACCTGGAGGCGCTCCAGCCAAGGTGCCGGGCGCGCCTTGAGACGCCCGTTGAGCAGCAGGATCTCGGCGGCATGGACCAGCACCAGCACGCCGGACAACAGCAGGATCGGTCGATGCAACTCGCCCAGCGGGTAGGCCAGGTTGACCAGCGCGACGAGCCAGAACATCGCCAGGGCGCCCTTGGCGAACGACAGAAAATGACTCATGGGAACCTCCTCGTTTCGGTATCGGCAGAGTGTGCCGAGCAAATGCGCCAAGAGGGTCCGCACTTTCGACTGGAAAGCACGACGGCGCCCGCAAGCGCCGCCTTTCCTTGCGCACCTCAGTTGCGCCAGCGAGGTGTCCCGCCCTGCTGGCCCTGGTGTCCCGGACGATCCTGCCGACCGTGTTGTTGCCAGCGTTGCGGAGAATGCCCGCGCCATTGCGGCTGGCCGCCGCGCTGCCAGTTGCCCGGATGCCGCTCGCCACGATGGGCCGGGCGCGATTCGTGGTAGCGCTGCTGGTAGCGATATTGCTCGCGCCGGTAGTCGCGGTGGCCATCGTAGCGGCGTGGCGCCGGGTAGTAGCGTTGGTCGTAGTAGCGCGTCGAGTAGTAGCGCCGTTCGCTGCGCCAGCCATCGTCATACACGCGATAGCGCGGCACTTCGTAGGCGTAGCCGTAGGGCTGGCCGCGATAGTGGCGCCAATCGCCGTCATCGTAGTCGTAGTCATACACCGCGCAGCCACCCAGGCTGGCGAGAAGCAGAAGAAGCGGGACTCTCAGGAATGTGCGCCACATGGCAGCCTCCTGCGGCCCCGCTGCCGACCGGCCGGACGACCGGCGACGCCGCGAGGCGCGCATACGACGTGAAGACTCGGGAAAAGGAAGTGGGCTCAGCACCAGCCTTTCTTGGCGTGGCCCGGAGGACAATGGGGCGGGCCGCCGCGATCGTAGCCGTAGTAGCCATCGTCGAACGGATCCAGTTCGACGTAGGCGCCCGGCACCCGAACGCTGCAACCGCTCACCAGGAAGGCCGCCAGTAGCAGCCCGAACAATCGCATGACCATCAGCATTCTCCTTCATCGCAGAACGCAGCCGAACCACGCCTGGACAAAATCCCGATGGAGCGGGAAGCCGGTTGCGGCGGTTGCAACCCGGCTGCAATAGAGACCGAAGGAAAAAACGGAAATTCCCTGAATCCGACCAACGACACGGACCTCCAGAACGTGACCGCAGCCGGCGTTTCTCGGTAGAGTGCGCGGACCAAGGACTGCCGGCCCCGCCGGAACCGCTCAAGGAGCATGCATGCAACCCATCGACCGCGCCCAGGCACAGCAGCGCGCCAACGACATCCTGGTGTTCCAGCGCGAGCTGCAACGCCTCGACCAGGAGCAGGCGTTCCGCCTCGAACCGGCCCAGGCCCGGCAACTCGCCGACTATCACCTGGCCCTGCTGGACAGCTACCGCGACCGTTTCGACATCGACCACGACCTGCGCAGCCAGCAACTTTCGCTGGGCATGCGGGTAGCCTCGTTCTTCGGCGCCCTGGCCTTCGCCGCCAGCGTGTTCCTGCTGTTCTATCGCTTCTGGGGCCTGTTCCCCACCGTCGCCCAGGTGGCGATCCTGATCGGCAGCGCCTTCGCCGCGTTCTTCGCCACGCTCTGGGTCCAGGCCAAGGACGCCTCGGGCTACTTCAGCAAGCTGGCGGCGATGGTCGCGTTCGCCTGCTTCGTCCTCGACCTGACCATGCTCGGGCAGATATTCAACGTCACCCCCAGCGACCTGGCGCTGGTGCCCTGGGCGCTCTACGCCCTGCTCCTGGCCTACCTGTGCAACGCCCGCCTGCTGCTGGCGGCGGCGATCCTCTGCGTGATGGGTTTCATCGCCGCGCGCGTCGGCACCTGGGGCGGCGGCTACTGGCTGAGCGTAGGCGAGCGACCGGAGAACTTCTTCCCCGCCGCCGCGCTGATCTTCGCCGTGCCGCTGTGCTTCGATCAGCGCAACTTCAGCGGCTTCGCCGTGATCTACCGGGTGTTCGCCCTGCTCGGCCTGTTCCTGCCGATGCTGGTGCTGGCCAACTGGGGCTCAGGCAGCTACCTGGCGTTACCGTCGGCGCTCATCGAGGGGCTCTACCAGGTCGCCGGCTTCGTCGCCGCCGCCCTTGTGATCTGGCTCGGCGCGCGACGCAACTGGGCGGACGTGAGCAATACCGGGATCACCTTCTTCGTCATCTTCCTCTACACCAAGTTCTTCGACTGGTGGTGGGAAGCGATGCCGAAGTACCTGTTCTTCCTGGTGCTCGGCCTCAGCGCCCTGCTGATCCTGCTGGTCCTGCGCCGCCTGCGCACGCCCCTGGGCATCGCCGCGAGGACTGACGCATGAATCGCAACCGTCGCAACGCCCTGGTCGCCGGCAGCCTCCTGCTGCTGGCGGCGAACCTGGCCGCCCTCGGTGGCGTCGCCTGGAACCGGTCCGGCGAGGCCGAAAGCAAGCTGGTGCTCAGCCAGCGCGAGCTCCAGCGCAACTGGTCCTACGGTTTCTGGAGCGAAGAGAACAGTGGCGTCGAACTGCGCCTGGAGCTTCGCTCGCCGAGCAGCGAGCCGCCCAGTGACCTCGCTCCCCCGCTGCCGCCCGAGCAGATGCGCGCCCTCGGTTTCAGCATCCCGGACGCGCTCGACGAAGAGAGCGTATGGCGCTACCGCCGCCAACAGGAAAAACAGGTGCTGCTGGTCCTGGAGCTCGACGGCCCGGCCTATCGCCGCGAAGTACGCCTGGCCGAGGAGCGCCTGGCCGAGGCCCGCGCCCGCAGCAAGGCCCTGCCCAAGGACGAAATGCTGTCCAGCCAGATGGAGGCCGCTCGCCACCAACTGAAGCATGAGCAGGGAGAGGCCAGCCGACTGTTCATCGTCGACACCGGCCTCGACCTGGCCGCCCTGCGCCAGCGCTACCCCGAGCGCCAGCGCTACGCCATCGTCAAGGGCCGGGTGCGTCCCTGGTCCGCGGTCGACGGAGGCAGGACGCTGGTCGGCGGCTACATCAGCCGTACCGACCTCGCCGCGATCAACGTGCCACGACAATGGCACGCGGTATTCGCCAAGGTCGACGAACAAAACTACCGGCTAGCGCCGCTGGAACTGCACCTCAGCTTCGGCCAGCGCCTGGAGCCCTGGATCACCAACGCCGTTCGCCGCTGAAACGCCCCGCCTGGCGCACGATGCTTGCATCCGCGCGCCGGGCCCTGCACCCTGGGCACCCGCCAGCCATCCACCGCGCCATGAACAGCGAAATCGATCCAGGCCGCTGCCCGCTGTGCCAGCAATCCAACCGCTGCACCCTGGCCTATCCCGCTAGCGCCACCCAGGCTTGCTGGTGCTTCACCACGGAGATCGATGCGGCCGTGCTGGAGCGGATTCCCGCCGAGCTGCGCCGCCGCGCCTGCCTCTGCCCACGCTGCGCGCAACTGCTGCCGCCCGACGCCGACGACTGATGCGCCTGGACCGCTTCCTCGCCAACCTGCCCGAACTCAGCCGCCGCGACGCGCAGATGCTGATCGCCGGTGGACGCTTGCGCGTGGACGGCCAGGTGGTGCGCGACGGCACCCACGAGGTGCGGGTGTTCAGCCGGGTGGAACTGGACGAGCGGCTGCTCCAGGCTGGCAAGCCGGCGCGCTACTACATGCTGCACAAACCGATGGGCTGCGTCAGCGCCACCCGCGACCCGCAACACCCGACCGTCCTCGACCTGTTCCCGGAAGACCTGCGCGACGACCTGCACATTGGCGGTCGTCTCGACTACAACACCACCGGCCTGATGCTGCTGACCAACGATGGCCAGTGGTCGCGCCGCCTGACCCTGCCGGGCAGCCGGCGCGACAAGGTCTACTACGTGGAAACCGAGGCGCCCATCGACCAACGCTACGTGGATGCCTTCGCCGCCGGCCTCCACTTCCGCTTCGAAGACCTGGTCACCCTCCCCGCGCAGCTCGAACCGATCGGCCCACGCTGCGCCCGCCTGACCCTGCACGAAGGCCGCTATCACCAGGTCAAGCGCATGTTCGGCCACTTCGACAACAAGGTGCTGCGCCTGCACCGCGAGCGCATGGGCGATATTTGTCTCGACCCGCAGTTGCCGCCGGGTGCCTGGCGCCCCCTGAATGCTGAAGAAATCTGTTCGGTGTGAAACCCCGCCGCCCGCCGCCTGTCCACCGAAAGAGGCCAGACCGCATGGGTTTGGCCGGCCGTCGCGAGCGACGCTAAGCTGAATGGCATCTGTCGGAGCGACAGCCTTTCCCGCATGGAGCAAGAGAAAGCGCCAATGAAAAGATCCCTTGCCGTACTGCTGCTGGCCTTCGCCGTCGGCAGCCTCCACGCGGCGCCCGCCAGCCCAGCGAACGCGCCTTTGCCGCCGGCCGACATCAAGGCGCGGCTGAAGAGCATGAAGCCCGGCGAGTACCTCTGGTACCCGGAGGTTTCCCCGCAGGGACCAGTGACCATCGTGGTCAGCCTTACCGAACAGAAGGCCTACATCTACCGCAACGGTATCGCCATCGGGGTCAGCACCCTCAGCTCCGGCAAGAAGGGCCGGGAGACCCCGACCGGAGTGTTCTCGATCCTGCAAAAGAGCGTCGACCACAAGTCCGACCTCTACAACAGCGCGCCCATGCCCTACATGCAGCGCCTGACCTGGGACGGCATCGCCCTGCACGCCGGCAACCTGCCCGGCTATCCCGCCTCCCACGGCTGCATCCGCCTACCCATGGCGTTCGCCAAGAAGCTCTACGGCATCACCGGCTTCAGCTCCACCACGGTAATCATTTCCAACGCCAGCAGCGCGCCGAAGGAAGTCGACCACCCCGGCCTGCTGGCACCGACGGTAGCGGACGGGCGACCGGTGACGCTGCCGGTGGAGCCCGGAGAAATCGCCTGGAACGACCCCGGCGCGGAACGCGGTCCGTTGTCGGTGCTGATCAGCCGCGCCGACCAGCGCGCCTATGTCTATCGCGGCGGCCAGCGCATCGGCACCGCACCGGTGCAGTTGCCGGCACGCCCGCAAACCGGCATGGCGGTGTTCTCGCTGCTGGAAAAGCCGACCCCGGAAGAAATCAGCGAGACCTCGCCGAACCTGCGCTGGTCGGTGGTCCAGGTGAGCAACCCGGGACAGGGCCTGACACCCTCCGAGCAACTGGGCAAGATCCGCATGGACCCGACCTTCGTCCGCGAAATGCTCGGTGCCATGGACGTCGGCAGCACCCTGGTGATCACCGACTGGGCCTCGACCCGGGACACCCACAGCGACTCCGATTTCACGGTGATCGCCACGGAAACACCGAACAATCCGACGAAATCGCTTAAAAAGTAGTCGGCAAGTTGTTCAAAAATCGAGCACAATGCCTCTCATCCGGTAAAAACCACACTGAACCGATGGGAATACTGCTCGTATGCCAACCTTCCTCCGTGCCGCCCTGCGCAGGCTGAGCCTGGCGGGCGCCACCCTTTGCGCACTGGCCAGCGGGCCGGTATTCGCCATGCCACTTCCCTCCGCCAAGGACCTGCAGAAACTCGCTCCACAGGCCAGCCTGCCAACCCTCGAACTGGCCCTTACCGCCTATGCCTGCGCGAGTGCCAGCCAGGGCGGCGACAACGGCCTGCTGACGGTGATCGACTACTCGCGGCCGTCACGCGACAAGCGTCTCTGGGTATTCGACCTGAAGACCCGCAAGCTGCTCTTCGAAGAGTGGGTGACCCACGGCAAGAACAGCGGCGATGACCTTGCCACCTCCTTCTCCAACCGGCCGAACAGCTACCAGTCGTCGATCGGGCTGTTCCAGACCGGCCAGCTCTATACCGGCAAGCATGGTCAGTCGCTGCGCCTGGTTGGCCTGGAGCCGGGCTTCAACGACAAGAGCGAAGAACGCGCCATCGTCATGCATTCCGCTGCCTACGCCGATCCCAGGGTGGTTCCCGGGCTCGGTCGCCTGGGCCGCAGCCAGGGCTGCCCTGCGGTACGCCCGGCCGTGGCGGCCCGGCTGATCAACACCCTCAAGCGCGGCAGCTACGTGTTCGCCTACTATCCGCAGCCGAAGTGGCTGGAGACCTCGCGCTTCCTCGCCCCGCAGAGCTGCGCCGTGGCACGTGCGGCGCGTACGCCGGAAGTCATCGCCAGCCTGCTCAAATGAACCGCCGGGGCGGCGGCCGCGCCGTCCCTTTCCTTCCCGGCATCCCGAAATCGCAGCATCGGTACTTGCCTCGCGGCATTTCGTCGGATTCCAGCCCCCCTTCCCCCATCCAAAAGCGAAACAGGGCTTGCAGTCCGGCACGCCGGCTGCTTAACTGACGCTCACGTTGTGACTGACCAGTCACAAACGACTTCCAAGAAAGCCCGCGTGACTGCCCGCGCTTCGGCGCCGGCCTTTCCTGCCCGGCCAATAGCCGCTTCGCCAAAATCCGAGAGGATTTCGGACGCTCTCTATTTGCCTGTAGGTCGTTGAAAATCAAAAGTTTATCAAATCCATCCGAATGACATTCAACTGTCATTGGGAGGCGCTTTCATCTGCCCATGAGCATTTTGTATTCGCCGCGACAAGCAGGTCGCCGCGTTCCCATCGAACGATTCCAGGAGGAAGCGACATGAGGCCGGAAACAGCCATCATCGAGATCCACGGGCAATACAGGATTCACACCGAGTTCTACGGCAACCCCGCGGCGCAGCAGACCATCATCCTGGTCAACGGCTCGCTGTCGACCACAGCGTCCTTCGCCCAGACCGTGAAGTACCTGCAGCCGCATTACAACGTGGTGCTCTACGACCAGCCGTATGCCGGCCAGTCCAAACCCCATAACGAAAACCGCACGCCGATCAGCAAGGAATGCGAGGCCAGGATCCTGCTGGAACTGATCGAACGCTTCCGTGCCGAGGTAGTGATGTCGTTCTCGTGGGGCGGCGTCGCCACCCTGCTGGCCCTGGCGCAACGTCCCGGACGGATCCGCAGGGCGGTGGTCAACTCATTCTCGCCTCAGCTCAACCCGGCCATGCTCGACTACCTGCATCGCGGCCTCGACTACCTCGCCGCCTGCGATCGCACCCAGATCGGCAACCTGGTCAACGAAACCATCGGCCGCTACCTGCCGCAGTTGTTCAAGCGCTACAACTTCCGCCACGTCAGCAGCCTGGACGAGCACGAATACCACCAGATGCACTTCCATATCCGCGAAGTGCTGCGCCTGAACGCCGATAGCTATACCGAGAGCTTCGCCGGCATCGAGATCCCGGTGCTGTTCATGAACGGCGAGCTGGACATCTACACCACGCCCCACGAAGCCCGCCAGTTCGGCCAACTGATCCGCGGCGCGGAATTCCACACCATCCGCAATGCCGGCCACTTCATCGACGTCGAGCACAAGGCCGCCTGGCAACAGACCCAGGACGCCCTGCTGGCCTTCCTCCGCCCGCAGCGCACGCAGCCGCTCAACCCGATCTACCGCCCCCAGCCCAACGGCGCCAGCGTCCCCCTCGCCGCCCTCGCCAGCTAACCGCCACCGCCACGGGGAGCCCCGCTCCCCTGGCGGAAAAACCCAGCGAAATCAACAAAAACCCCGCCCCGGGCTTCACCTGCCGCCGCGCATCTGGTAAAAAGGCGCCCTGGCCGCAAAAGCCGTCCGAGCGGGCGTCGTATAATGGCATTACCTGAGCTTCCCAAGCTCATGACGAGGGTTCGATTCCCTTCGCCCGCTCCAGATTCCATAGCTAAGCCCCTGAAAACATTGCGTTTTCGGGGGCTTTGTTTTTTAGGGATCGGAAACGTGTCGAAAAAGTGTCGAAGAATTCCGAAGAACCCTGTCTAGCTACTTTTTTACGGGTACCTCAGGGCTTGCTCCGATTTTCCAGTCCTCTCCCGGCTCAACGAGAATTGCCTCGCTCTCCCTAGTGCCCAGCTTACGAACCAGAATGAGCTTCTCTGATACATAGCCTGCAAGTAGCCAGTCGTTGCGCCCATCCTTCCCCGTAACCATGGGAAGAAAGCTCTCGGGAGAACCTCTTAATTGATTTGTTAGAGATGATCCGCTATATGTGGGAGCAATGTATGTGCCAATTAAAACAGACACAACTACCCCAGTAACCTTTAGATTTGATAGTGTTTTATCTTTCCAAAGCCTCATTATCGACACTGATAGAATCAAGCCTGCGGCAGCATAAATTAACATACATATGTACATGGCGACTGCCACAGAAGGCTTCGCGCCGACCTCAGCTGATAAACTATATAACAAGGGCGCAATCAGAAGCGCGATAAAAACAAATATAGCTATCATAGGCTTTAATTTGTTACCAAGGAGAAGGTATAGTCCGCCGGATAGTGTGATGCCAAACACTCCTGAAGGTACAAATCCATACCGTAACAAGTCCTCGGCTTTAGCCATTTCAAGGGCCCAGGAGATACCGATCCCCTTATAGTAAGCTGACAAATAAAAATAGCCCGCAAGGTACGCAAAAACAGAGAGGCCTATTACGGCCCCTCCTAGTTTTGCTAGAGCTTCAAGAATGTCTGATGAGACTTGAGATGCTCCGCTAGAATTCATTTAGTCACCTTGCCTACAGGCGTACCTGCACTCCAAATACCTTGTAACGTTTAATAACCTCCCGGCCAGTATATACTTTTTGGACTGTCATGACGATCTTACCGTCAAGCCCCCTGTTCCGTTCGTCAAGAGACCTGCTGAGTAGGGCGCGCTCTTCGTTTGAAACGTCAGCGTCTAAATCAAACGAAATAGTATGCCCTAGCTCATCATCGTAAAACTTCCCAAACCCACTAAGAATATTGTATTTGGTTACGTTTCCAGTTACAAATTGATTTTCAACCACAACCTGTGCGGTTACATAGGACAAGGTGTTCTGATCAAGCTTTATAACTTCACCAACACGAGGCCTGTATATTGTTATCTCTGTGTTAGGTGCCCCCTTGATTGGACGGTGAAGCTCCTCCATGGCAGACTCGAGGGAGATCCCCATCTCGTCAACAAAAGGCTCGACACGATCGTCAAACTTGCGAACGTACCTTGTTTCTGGTTGATGTGCTCTGCCAATAGAGTTGGACCATGTCCATTGGAGGAAATCCCAGAAACATTTAGTGACAACTGAAGTTCCAATGAATGTCGCAACAGGATTGGCAAGTGCAACAGTAGCTAAAGCCTCAAAACTACCTTGACGCGGGGGGTGTAGAAAAATTTTTGCGTTATGAGCTGAAACAGCTCGGCGGCGAATCTCCCCATCATTGGCAAAGGCATGTGTAGTTATTGCTAGTGCCCGCGCCAAGCCTCTTATCGACTCGCTTGCGTCGTAGATATCTAGAAGTCCCTCGTCTGCATAGCCACCAGTATATGAAATTTTCAGCTCAATCTCTTTCATTCTTCGAATTCCTTTCGACTTGACCATTCACGTGGTCGGAAGCGTAACTTCGTGCATCCGATGATAGCCTTTTAGCACTACCTCTTCTTGAGATGCTAGTCTTTCCCTACTTTGGTCTACAGTCCCAAGGCTCGCAGTGGTAAAGCGGGCTAAAGGAAAGTGCTTCAGATAGGTGATCTTGAGACAGGTGAGCGTAGCGCATCGTCATTGACAACGAGGCGTGCCCCAGGATGTGCTGCAACGTCACGATGTGCCCGCCGTTCATGATGAAGTGACTGGCGAACGTGTGGCGCAGTACGTGGCTGGCCTGCCCCTTCGGCAGCTTGATCGAGGTCGACAGTAGCACCAGGCGGAACACGCCAAGGCAGTTCGTGAACGGCCCGTGGGTCTGCCAATGCCGGCGAATGTCGGCGGCCAATTGTTCCGAGATCGGCACCGAGCGCACACGCTTGGACTTAGTGTTGGCGAAGATCGCCGTATTACCTTTCAGACGTTCCGGCGTCAGCGCCTGAGCTTCACCCCATCGAGCACCTGTCGCGAGACAGATACGAGCGACCATCTTCGGATGAGGCGACGTGGTGCGCGCATCCAGGGCCGTAAGCAGTTCGGACACCTGATGCTTGGTCAAGTACGACAGCGGTCTTTCCTGAAGCTTGAGCGGCCGCATGCGCCCTACCGGATTCTCATAGTCAATGACGCCGAGTTGGCGCAATTCGTTGTACATGGACTTGAGGTAGCCAAGACGGTTGTTCGCGGTCTTGCCCGACATGCCATTGGCTATCTGTCGGCTACGCAACCGAGCCACTTTCGCAGGCTCCAGGGAGACAGCGACCGGGTCGCCCAAGTCCTTTGCCACCAACCGCAGAATCGCCACGCAACGATGCCCGTTGCTCAGGGTCTGGCCATGCAGTTCATACCAGAGTTCGACCAACTCCGAGAGACGCCGCCGGTCCTTCGGCTTGAGCGTCCAGCAGGGGTTTTCCGCACACTTCTGACGCGCAGTGGCCTCGAATTGCTGCGCCTCCATCTTGGTCTTGAACCGCTTGCGAAAGCGCTTGCCCTTGATCGGTTCTACATCGACGAACCAACGGCCATCGGGGAGCTTGGTGATCGACATTAGACGGCATACCCCCGCCGCAGATACCGATCACACATCAGCTTGTGTATATGCCTTTCCAGATCGCGACGAGTCCAACCCTTGTCGAGATAGTGGTCTTCGATAACGTGCCAGAACTCCAGTTTACGGGCGGACTCAATAGCCTTTTTTGCCGGGACACGCTCCCGCGCGATCAGGCTCACGAACTGGCCGAGAAACATCTCGCAGTTGCGCCCGCTGAAGCCCTTGGCGGTCTTGTAATAGCGCCGATACTCGGTGCGCTCGATCAGCGGATCGCACTCGACCTGGACGCGGGCGTCCTGGCTGATCAGGCTCCAGAACGGATCGTAGACCGCCGTCCGGCTCAGCAACTTGAAGCTTTCGCAGGCGTAGTTCCACAGCCCCTGTAGATGCGGGCAAAGGCCCTCGTAGGTGCGGCAGCCGATGACCTCTCCCGAGGCCATACGCGAGCCTTCGGAGAACTGCTGGACGATGGAGTGGTGATAGCGAAACTCGATCCGCCACACCGTTTCCAGGGGGTTATAGGCCGGGTCGCCATCGCCGAACGGATCCCCATTCAGGGTCGCCCACACGCTTTCCCAATAGTCGAGCTTGTCGGTGGCCCGAGCCTGGAGGGTCTTGTTATAGATCGACAGTTGCAGGCCGTTGGCCGAGCCGAACATGTACGTCTCGCCACGCCCGTAGACCGAGGCGTTGCCATCGAACTCGATACGCTCGATCCCGCTGATTTGCCGTACTCGACGCGAGCGGCAATGCATGCGGTCCACCAAATCGCGAGGCGGTTTCCAGCCTTGCACGTCCAGGGCGATATGCACAGCGGCTTGGTTGGTTTCGCAGTGGCTCAGCACGGCAGCGGCCAAGTCATCCAGCACGCCCTGGAGGATGCGCGGATCGGCGCCATCGAGGGCGTGAGGCGATACCTCGATCTTGAGGTGCGAGCCGAGGGTATCGACCTTGATGTTGTGATTCTTGATCAGCAGGATCAGCCCCAATTCTGCGTTCTGCAGGCGGTACTGATAGCCGGAGTCGCGACCGATGCGGCCCTTGGACCACTCGTAGCCGGCGAACTCGACCACATCCACCGAGAGGTCAAACAGCGCCATGACTTCCGGCCGGAGTTTGCCGTTGTACAACTGCCGCACCGTATCCACGCCGCACCGCAGAATGCGCACGCCTGACAGGTCGGTGAATTGAGCCGTGGTGTCGTCGAAGAACAACCGCCCTTTCGGGCTTTCCAAGACCTGTCCGTCCGACTCGATACTGACGCGAATTTGATGGCTGATTTTCTTCATCTTTAACGATCCAAATTGGTACGAATTGAAACCGCAATAGGTGGCTTATCTGACGTGTTACAGGGGCGTCGGCCGCGCCTTCGGCCTATCGCTCATGCCTTGCGCTCCCGGCCGGCGGCGCGGCCCGCCCCTCATGGCGGCGCCCCTACCGCCGCTAGCGCCGTCATCACCGACCACCAGTGATGCAGCGCCCAGCCCATAGCCACCGGAACGAGGAATTCCCAATCGATCATTTCTGCCTCCAGGGCCGCGAGGCGTATTCGGAATCGGGGACGATGGTCAGCGGCACCTTGTCAGGTTCGTGGGCGCCCGCTGCTGATGGCGGCAGGTTGAGCAACGGCGGCACGCCAGCGACCGCCACCGGCCGGACCGAAGAGCCGGCACAGGTGACGGTCCCCTCCCATTCCCCGTAGAGCAGTTCGGCCACGCACTCGCCGCGTGGCTTGATCGCGTAGCCGGATCCCACGAGTTGCCAACTGGTGAGTTCCAGGTGCCGGCCGGCAGGGTCATCCAGGGCGAACATGTAGATATCGCCCTTCGACGGCATGTAGGCGTGGGCGAGGATCGAAATCCGCCGATCGGCGAAGGGATGGGCGTTCAGATCAACAGGCGCAGCAGCAGGCCCATCAGGTACAAGCCCAGGAGGAAGAAAGCTATTCGCAGCAGGACGCGCTGGAGCAGCCACAGCAGCAGGCGCAGTAGCGGTCGGAAGAGGCTTAGGAGTAGGCGCGGAAGCCGCCGGATCAGGCTTAGCACCAATAACCCGCATTGGCCCCATATAGCTAACAAAGCCAATAGTGCCGGCCAGCAATGCCAGTAGAAGAACCAGCTTAGGCGACCGGAAGAGGCTCTTGCCCGCCTTGGTGTCTTGGGTCTTTCCGGTGGCCGTGGACTGGTAGAGGGCGAAGGTCTGCTTTCGGATCCGCTTGTATTCGATGATGGTGCCATCAGCGGGCGGACGGTTGAGTTGGGCGTCATGCTGGGCCTCCTTGTAGCGGCCAGGGATGCCGATCACCGCGAGGTTGGAATGCTTGTAGGCCATCTCGCAGGTCATGCGGATGTCGTCGCGGATGTAGGAGATGTTCGGCGTGGTGAGGACGATGTCCCAGTTGAAATGCCGGTGCCGGGTCCAGGCGTCGAGCCAGCCCATGGGGCGGTCGGCCGCGTGGGCCGCTTCCGGTCCACCGGGGTAGTCGAAGCGCTCGAGGTCTTTTTCCCGCCAGGACTTGGGAAACAGCAGTTGGGTTTCGTCGAAGATCAGGAAGGCCCCGCGGGGCGCCCACTGAAACCACGTGCGCATCTTTTCGAGGTCTTCCAGCGACTCCAGATCGAGGTTGATGATTTCCGCCGTGTTGGGCAGGTCCGGGAAGACCTGATAGGCCCGCTCCAGGGTGAAGCCGCGCACGTTGGTGATGATCACCCGCCCGTCTTTCAGCGCGGGCACGGCGTCATCTTGGATCGCGCCGGAGGTCTTGTAGGAGCCATTGGGGCCGTGATGGATCTTGATCGACACGGTTCACCTCCCAATGAACGGCACGAAGCGCATGCAGAAGCGCGTCGCCGCCGCGACCATGATGATGTTCAGCGCCTGCGGCACGCCGAAGAAGGCCAGACCCGCCGCAATCGGACCCGGCAGCGCGGCGTACATGCTGCGGATCATCTGCGGAACGCCGAGGCTGTCGATCAGTTCGCGGGCGGCGGTGTAGCTGACATCGATCAGCAGGATCAGGGTCTGGAGCGCGGCGTACATCGACGCCTTGGTGGCGACCACCAGACCGTCGCGCACGAAGTCATAGATGCCTTGGGCGAAGAAATCCCAGATCCACTGGAAGAAGGCGATGATCTGATCGAGAAAACCGGAGAGCCATTCCATAGGGTCAGTCCCTCAGCAGTATGAAAGCGGCGATCAGCGCGGCCATCAGCAGCAGCGCCACACGCAGGTTGGAGAGCTGGTCGGCGTAGTCGGCGACGCAGAGGGAGTAGGATCGGCCCCAAATGGTCACGGACTCGCAGGGAAGCTGGCCGCCGCCTTCCGCCAGGTTGAGGTCGAACGCGCCCTTCATCTGATCGACGTTGGCCCGGACCTTGTCCTTGAGTTCTTTCTTGGCGTCCTCGACCTTCTGTTCCCAGGTGGCGGTGGCGTCATCCCAGGTGCCGGGCTTGGGTTCCTTGAGTTCGCCGCCGGGGCCGGCAGGACCGGGGGAGCAGTCCTGTTTCGCCGGGTCGCAGTTGCCGCCATCGCCGCCATCGCCGCCACCGGTTCCGCCGCCGCTGCCGTCGCCTCCCCCGCTTCCATCGCCGCCGCCCTCCCCATTGCCGCCGCTCCCATCGGAGCCACCGGTGCCGCCGTCGCCACCCCCGTTGTCATTGCCGCCGCCGTTGTCGCCCCCGCCATCGCCGCCACCGGTGTTACCGCCATCACCACCATCACCGCCATCGCCCCCCGGCTCAGTCGGATCCGTGGGCGTCTTGACGCAGGTCGTCCCGGACCAGCTATAGCCGGGAGGACAGCCAGGGTCATTCGGGTCGGACGGCGGTTCGTCGGGATTGGTCGGCGGGGTGTCGTTCAACGAGGGACCGGTCATGCCGGGATTGCCGGAGTCAGCGGCGCAGGCACTACCGTCCGTCATCAACACGTAGTTGCAGAAGCCTTGGTTGTCGCTGCCGGGATAGCGATAGCAACTGGTGGTCTTCGAGGTGGTCGGCAGGTACTGGCAGCCATTCTTGCAGCCAGTGGGCGGCGAGCTATTCACGAAGTTTCTGCCGCCCGACACGAAGATGTTCGAGGGTGGCGAACTGAACAGATCGGTCAGCCCTTTGATGCAGTCTTCTGGTGGCGTGGGGGGTTCTTTACACGTCCCGGTTATTTCGTCCGGAATCTTGGGCGCGGTACAACCCTCCCCTTTCCTATACACCGGATTGTTATAGGACGTGCTACACATCCTTTCCACGCCCTGGCTAAGGCAGTAGAACTCGAGTCCATAGGTCGCCATATCCTGCCTGCCATTGGCAGGGTAGATAACGCGCACAGCCTCGACACGCGAATAGCCAGGATTGTTGGCAATCGCCGCTTTTCGCGCCTCCTCGACCACTTCCATATAGCTTCCATACTTCTGAGTACCACGCGGCCAGTAATAGTCCTCAGCACTGGCGCAAACGCTCATGAACAACGTCAGCAGAACCAGCAGCGTTCGTTTAATCCTCATCACAGGTCCCTCAAGCAACAAAAAGCCCCCTGCCGGAAACTCCGGAGGGGGCTTCCGCCTCGGTCTGTTCGGTTAGAAGAATTCGCCGGTCCGGTACCCGGTGATGAAGGCGCCGGCGAAGAACGCCCCCAACCACACCGACCAGAGCACCCGTTACGCCTTGCGCAACATGCTGTAGACCAGGCCGGCGACGGCCAGAATCACCAGGGCGCCGACGATGTAGCCGCCGATGCTGGACATATCGCCCTTGCCCTCGGTGATCGCGGCCTCGACCGCACTGGTGTCGATCACCCCGGCGAAGGCCGGCAGCGAAGTCGCGGCAGTGACGGAGCCGGCGATGCACAGGTTGCGGAACGAGGCGACCGGGCTGAACTTGGCGATGCGTTGCTTCATTGCTTTCATGGTGTTTCCTCTCTACTTGGCTTTACGAAGAAGTGACGCGACCCAGCCAATCAAAAGCCCCGTCACGAACGATCCCAGGACGCCAGCGGCACCGATGCCAAAGGCTTCCGGGGAGAAACCACCGTTGACCAGGATGTCCACGTATCCAGCGGCCTCGGGCGGAATCAGGTAGGCCTGTTGCCATGCGAGTTCACGACACGCCATGAAGCCCTCGGGGGTCGAGGTCCACGCGGTACACACCTGCACAGCGACAACGCCTGACATAGCGATCAGTCCTCAAACAGCCAGGGAGGCCGCCAGGCCGTCGATCCAGCCCCAGGCGTAGCCGGTGGCCAGACCTACCGCGAACAGCGAGAGATAGCGGAGCATCGCGGCCTCCTACGGCTTACGCCTTGGCGTCCGGGGACTTGTCTTGTTTGTCCTGGCCCTGCGGCTGCTGGGCCGGGCGCGGGGCTTGGGCCTGCACTTGCGGGCGGGCCGGGGCTTGGGCGGTCGGCGCCACCGGCTTGCCGCCCACGGCCAGCAGATCCACGAGGACCTGGGTATTGGTGATCCGGCCGAAACGGTCTTGGGTTGGGCGGACCACGCTGGCGAACTTGCAGAGCACCGGCTGGCCTTCGAAGACGATGGCGTCCAGCAGGGTCGGCTCGATGTTGTATTCGCTGATCTCGAAGCCCTTGGCGTTGCCACGGGCACCTTCCGGGATCGGCGCGATGGACTGGACCGAGGCGTAGATTTCCCCGGTCTTGGTCGAGGTATAGGTGTCGGTCTTGGTGACCCACAGTTCGACGACGCCGCCTTGGGTTGCAAACATGTTCATCGGTGTTTCTCCTTCAATTCGCCTTTTTCGGCGTGAGTTGTCCCGCTGCTGCAAATTCGGCTGTTTCGCCTTCATTCAGCGGTGTTGGGTGAAAAGTGATGTGTCGGGCGATCCCTTCGGGCCGGGCTCTATTCGCTAGCGAACCAAGCCAACCACGGGTGTTCGTCTCGGCCCATTCGGGTAACGCCCCCTATCGCAACGTCGTCGCCGACGGCCAAGGGGAACGCTTCCCCTTGGAACCCGCAGAGCAACACCAAGGACTCTGCCCTTGTCATCCCGCTCTTGCCGCCGATGGCTCGGGAGCGCGGGGCGGAGGAGCTGCCCCACACTCCCAAGCAGAGGCTGTTTCAGGGGGGAGGCGTTCAAGGGTGCGCTCCGCCCGTGCTTCCGTTCGCCGGAACGATGAAGCTGTTCCGACGAGCCGGGAGCGCGGCCCTTGACCGGATCAGCCACGGTGCGGGCGGCCTGGATCAGGCAGAGCAGGAGCAGCGCTTTCAGGGTCTTAGCGAGCATGGGTCAGCCCTCCAGTTGGAATGCTTCGCGCACGGGCACGAAGGGCGTGGGTTTCCCGCTGTCGTACACAACGTGCCAGTACTTCGGCGGACGCCGGGACGGGTCGTGTTTCGCGCAGAAGGAACGGGGACGGCAGAGCCAGCGGCCATCTTCCCGATAGGGCAGCCCAGGGGGCCGGCAGTCCGGACACGGCGACGGGCTGTGCAATGGGATGGCCTGCCTTGCGGACCAGCACACAGAGCAGGCGCAGTCCGGGGCGTGGGTTTGGCGCAAGTAATTCGGAGACGACATGGTCAGCTTCCTCCTTATCTTGGCGAGCACGGCCCCAGGCGAGAGCTTCAACCCGCAGGTCGGTCAGATAGGATTCTTCCGGCTGGGAGAGGTAGCCGGCGTCCATGAGGCCATCGATCAGCATCAGGGCGCGGTCGAAGGGTTCGCTGGGATGCTCCGCCGCGTGCAACAGATGGCCCTCAAGGAAGCTCAGCAACGCGTTAATCGGGTTGCTCGACAGAACGCGCGCTACCTCAACGCCTTCAAAGCTCTGCTCAACACGGAAGACCAGTTCGGCATTCAGGGAACGCATAGAGGCCTTGGCAGCCTGTTCAACCCGAGCGCGAAGGGCTAGAGGCATACGGAGCTTGAATTGCGGATCGGTGCGGCTCATGCCGTCCACTCCTGTTCCAACAGCCAGTTGCGAAGCAGCGCGCTATTCACCATGCGCAGCTTTCCGAGCTTCACGGACGGCAGTACGCCCCGGTAAACCCAGGCGCGGGCGGTCCCGTAACTGATGCCGTTACGCTCCGCCCACCGTTCGATGGACTCCACATCCTGTTGCGGCCCTATCAGGGCACCGGGGTTAAGCTCTTCCAGTTCCATGCTCATTCCGTCACTATTCGTGGCATTAGCAAAGCTCATCTATGGATATAGTACATATGTACATTATCCATAAATCGAGAATTATGACAATAGTCCATAATGGTATTTATCAATGGCTGAAGGCATGGCCAATAGAGCGCTTCAATTGCTTGATCAGACCAGCTTGAAAGAGTTGGCAGAGGTCAATAGCAAGGACTACGTCCGCTGGCAGAGTATTAAGAGAGGTAGGGCGAGAATTGGCGCAGAAGAGCTAGAACAGTTGGGGAAAATCTATCCCCAGTATCGCTGGTGGCTCATGACCGGAGAAGTTATGCCTGAAATTGGGCAAACTAGTCCGTCCTATGACGAAGCCAATCGAAACTTGCCCAATCAAAACGCGGGATAGCGATCACTAGAAAAGTAGCACTACGATGGTACGCCCTACGGACAGAAGGCAAGAAATGAAAGCAGACAGGGACGATGCGCCGGAACACTTGAAGAGAAAGCGGAACCAGAGCATTGGTAAATGGACGCTTGCAATTGCTCTAGGACTAGGACTTTCAGGATTGGCTTCACACATGGCAGGAAACAAACTCTCTTCCCTTCCAAAACCACAACCCAGCCAACCCTCTAACCTTGAGAAACCTGCTCACACCCCTAACAATAACACTCCCCAAAACCAGCCCCAAAAGACATCAGAAGAAATTTTTTGGGAAAGTGTGAATTCACACAATTATCAACAGAGCCAGCCTAAGCAGACTGTTTATAACGATAGTAATTACAGGCGGCAAAAACCGGCCAACACCTACACACCGTCAGCACCCCATCGAGTAGTATCTGCGCCCCAGCAAACACGGCAGCGCCAAACCAATCGAGCAAGCCGCAAACGAACCTCTAAGTGGATCAAAAGCTGGAATGGGGGTACAAACTACCTAGCAGAATGGCTATCCGTAAACAATCACATAGATGGCTCCAGTGTCTGCGCCAATCACCGACGCGGCTCAATCGACTACCGCGAGTGTCGTAAGGCTGCCAAGCAGCACTTCCATGAACAATGCAGAATCTGGCGTGCGCGTTATGACAATGACCGAAAAGTAAGCAGTGATCGAATGAAGACGCGTTACTGCACTGCGGCGAGCAGCTTCAACCCAATGGGATAATCTAATTAAAATAACGCCATTACAACCAGCAGAAATATTATACCAAGCCTACTTATAGCTGAGCCTCGTAATATGACCTCTGACGCACCTCCGAATTTTGGCGGAATGCTTCACTCGCCACCAACGGAAGACCGCAACTTCTTGGATCACTATTTCTCCAGCATCTACAACAAGCTGGAGGCAGACGCGTTACTGTTTAATCGCAAGCTGCCGCATGCTGGTCTCGTCGGATCCGAGAACGAAATTGCTATTGCTGGAATTATACGCGAGTTTCTGCCGCCGAGATTCGGTGTTGAGGTCAATGCATTAATAATTGACCGACATGGAAAGGTCAGCAAACAGGCCGATATCGTTATTTACGACGCTGAAAGACAGGCTAGCTTCTTCCGCAAGGTCTATCCCGTTGAAATTGTGTACGCAGTTATAGAAGTAAAAACCTCTATGTCATCCACAGAGGCAAAGGTTGCACTGGAGAATCTCGTCTCTGTCTCGGACCTTGAGTTTCGGCCAGCTCTCACGCCTTATTGGGAGACCAAAACGCGGGAAGAGCAAATTCACCATTACCCACCAGCGCTGTACGCATTTGCTTATCGCACCGACTGCCAGTCATTCGAAACCTTCGCCCGGTGGTTCGATTGGCAGTATTTATTTCGTGGCGTCAAGCTGCGTGACGCAGCACCAAAATACCCCGAGATCCGCGTCATCCGCGCATGCGCACTTGATCAGGGTGTCATCCATATGGCAAGTACCAATGGTTATGTGCAACGCTGGGTTGCCGTTGCTACTGATGCAGGAATCACGCGAGCCTTTCAGACGAAAGTTCAAGGACAGACTGTTCTTGTTGATCCAGCCAAGTCTCTGTTCATGTTCTTGCAGCGCCTCTGGTTTGATCTTGAGAGCCACGCCCTTCACCCGGGATTTGATATCCGCTCTTACATGAGTACCGTGCTCGGAACCGCAATTGAAGTACCGAACGAGCTCATTTACACAAACGATAAAGGTGAATAGGGGTTACTTCCTTGCTATAAACGTCCGCTTTTGGCCGGTTAGCGACGGGCTGACTCCGGCCGTCGCTATGCCTGGCCAAACCTCCGTCTGCTCTGCCATCTCCAAGGCGTCATCGACCTCAATGCCAAGATACCGAACGGTGCTCTCAAGCTTTGTATTATTGAGTAGAAAGTGAGCGCAACTCTGTTACGGCTGCCGGTCGGATTGAGTCGACTTCAGATGGTTCCAGCAGACAACTATTAGTGGAAAGCAACCGGTAGTGAGCGATAACTACCGGCCAGGTGGCGGGTATTTAGAGTAGAAAAAATAAATCTGACCTATTTTTTGGTAGGCCAGCGCCGCTTGATTACACAGACTCTAGCCTTCTCCACTCATAGCCCGAACAGCGCGCTGCATCGTGGCGGTGTCGACACCCGGTTGGCTTTGAAGCTGCTTGTAGATTCCATACTTATAGGCGAGATCCACAACCATAAATCGTGCATCCGCAGGCGGGGTTAGGTAACGCGGCAAGACGTCTTCTTGTAGTTTCATTCCGGCGTGTGCTACTTGATGAAGCCTCATCAAGAACCCTACTAGGCTGTCTTTCCCCCAACCTTCATAAAACCACCCAGTCTTGTTTGGAAATCCTTCCATATTCCAAGGATTCAGAGAATTATCGACAAAGTTTGAGAATACACACACGTCGTTTACTACAACGAAATCGGCTTGATCTATTGGATCGATGCCACGCTCTTGGTAAAACTCCAATATCTCAAACCCAGTTTCGATTGGAGAGGCTTTGCACTGCATGGAGAAAACACCAAAGGGCACCCGCCTCGCCCACTCCGACATTGGATGATGCTTACGAAAAAGCAAGGTGGTTGCACGTCGCAACTTCTTGACTGTTAGCCCCTGTTCAAGTGCCCGATGAAGTTCGGCCTTATCAGCGATATTCGGCTTGACCTCAACGACGGAGTCCACGCCCTCTGCCAGCAACAGGCTGAACTTATCTCGAGCGCTCACCGTGTATGGATGGTTTGGGGCGCAGATGACGCAGTCGATGGATGCGGCGATGCTGCCAAACGAATCGCGGACTTTCCCCTTTGCGATCCGATGTGGGAACGGGAAATAACGCGCCAAAAACGTTTGCACGGCATTTTCTCGGAACTCGGCAATTTCTTGCGAGGTTCCATGCCCCTGAATGGATGCCTTGCGGAACTCACTAGAGAGCTGCAGTGCGTCTTCGCGTAGAAGTTGATACAGATCATCCATGGTGTGCCTCTGGATATGGCGTGGCGGTTAGGCGAAATGCTCGCTGGACAATGCACTTGGCCGGAATTCTGATCGATGACAGGCTCGTCGTTCTACTCAATATCCAGCTCGACGATGAGCTGGGGCGGGATCCCGAAGCAAGTTTTTTCTGTTCAATGTGAATCTCCCCCGCTTTTGTAGACGCTTCGAATGACTGATTCTGGCCGTTAGCAGACACCAGATACTTGTCGAAAATGTGTCGAAATCAATAGCACAGAAAGCCACAGAGTGAGGCACTTAAACAGTAAAAACAGTGACATTGGAACACGTTGGAACGCTTCAATACTCTGTTTTATAGGGTTCGATTCCCTTCGCCCGCTCCAGATCCCAATGCAAAGGCCCCTGACACCAACCAGTGCCAGGGGCTTTCTGTTTTCAGGCTTTCCCCGCCTAAAGCCCGGGAAAGATCGCAAGCGCCCCCTGGATTTCGGCGGAGGCGCAGCCGGAAGGCTCCTCTTCCTTACATCATCAGCGAGTAGGCCCGCTCCAACTGGTCCAGATCGATTGTAGTGGTCAACCCATCCCGGACAGTGGGTTGAGTTTTTCTTCGGCCACCGCAGGTGGTAACCCGTCGTTGAATTGATGCGGCCTGATCCAGTTGTAGCGATGCATCAGGTAATGACTGATGTCCC
>NZ_JAJFDF010000016.1:0-92799 GCF_020708595.1 Pseudomonas sp. 203-8
CTGTGCCTGGAGTCGGTGGAGTTCTGGGGCAACGGCACCGAGCGGCTGCACGAGCGCCTGCGCTACGACCGCGACGAAGGAGGCTGGAAGCACCGCTACCTGCAACCGTGACGACACCGCTGCGCCGGCGTTTCACGGCGGATATGCGTCCCGCGGCCCCGGAGTCGGGCCGTAGGGCGGATAACGCCACCGGCGTTATCCGCCGCTGCGCCGACGTTTCATGGCGGATAACCGCAAGCGGTTATTCGCCCTACGCGGCCTCGAAGCCCACCCGTTTCACGGTGGGTAATCGCACGCGGTTATTCATCCCACACGGCCTTGGAACCCATCCGTTTCACGGTGGATAACCGCACGCGGTCATGCGCCCTGCGCGGGCTCGGAGTCCGGCCCAGGCGATGTTCGGGGTTGGACGCCGTAGCCGAATGCCCGGCGCAATCCGGCGATCGCCTGTTGCCGATCCATGCCGCGCACGGCCGGCGGATCGGCGCGTTCGCAGAATTCGCGCCAGACGAACAGGGTCAGCTCGGCGCCATCGGTAAGGGGGTCGGCGGTCGGCACGCCGAACTGCTGGAGCGTCCGGTAGCGCGTGTCCTCCCAGAACAATTCCTCGACCCAGTCGTACAGTGGAATCAGGTGGAAATGCACCGGCAGGCCGGGCATGTGGCCGTAGCGGCCGACATAGATGCGTCGCGGCCGCAGCAGCGTGTCCATTTCGCGTTCGACCCTGGCCAGCAGCGGCCCGAATTCGGCGAGGGCCTGTTCCGGCAACTGGTGGAAGGCCGTCGCCGGTTGCCGCGAGCCGAGCATGCAGTAGCCGGGCAGGGCCGAGTCGATCCGCTGGTTCAGCGTCCAGTGGCGGGTCTGGTGGATGATCAGCTCGGGCGGGATATGCATGGACGGCGCTCCGCAGATGGGGCGCCCACTGTAACCCGTCGTCAGGGAAGATCCAGCCCGGTCTTGCGCCGTTTCATTTCGTCGATGCGTTGTCGCAGCGCCAGGCGCTGGGCTTCCGGCTTGGCCAGCCACCAGTCGCGCACCGCCGAGTTGTCGTAGCGCGTCAGCCAGGCGGGGAAGCGCGCCATCTGCGCTTGCGGAAAGTCGTTGGCGCGGCCGCGCAGGTAGTGATCGAAGAAACCCAGCACCAGGGCGTTGGGAGCCTGGATGAGGACTTCCGTCGGTGCCGAGCCGAGCAGCCCGTCGCGCAGCGGCCGGCGGATGAACAGCGGATTGTCGGTAAGCCCGGCATGGGCCGAATCGCGCAGTACCAGGCGATGAATGTCCTGGCGTTGGCCGGCGTGCTCGAAGCGTTCGTAGGAAAAGTCGTTGAAGCTTCTCGGGCGGGCCGGCGGTTCGATGCCGAACAGCCGGTAGAAGTTGCCAAGGTCGGCGTGCAGCATCAGCAGCGGTGCCGGGAAATCGCTATCGAAGGGCGCGAAGTCGAAGTCGCCGCCGTCGAGGTTGACGGCCGCCGCGCAGCGTCGGTCGACCATGCAGACCGCGCCGGTGGTCGAGCCGCCGAAGGACATGCCCATCTCGCCGGTGTGCGCGAAGTCGCTGGCGGCCACCAGGTCGGCGACCCTGTCCGGGACCTCGCCGGCCTGCAGGCGGTCATGGACGAACAGGCGGTCGGCCAGCCATACCGGCGCGCTGAGGTTGACGGCGCGGTTGGCCGGGGCGGGCAGGTCGAGGGCGGTGTGCAACTGGCCGTCGAGGCGCTGGTCGAGATCGTCGCTGACATAGCCCTGGCGCATGGCCTGCGGCAAGCCGTCGTGGGCGGCCCGGCGCAGGTGTTCGACCAGCCCGGGGTCCATGGGCAGCAGCGTGCCGTCGGGCAGGCGGGTCGGCGACGCGTCGCCGCTGTGCTGGATGGCGTAGACCGCGTAGCCGTGGCTGGCCAGTTCTTCCATCAGGGTCCAGTTGCCGCCGGCGAAGGCGCTGTAGCCATGGCTGTAGAACACCACCGGCAGGCGAGCGGAGTCGTCGCGCAGCGGGGCGTCCGGATAGGAATTGGTGCGCAGGTGCTTGAGGTAGGTGAGCAACGGCGGAAAGCCGAGTATTTCACCGAAGCCCCGCGCGGTGCTGCGCGCCTCGCCTGGGTCGAAATAGTGACGCGGCGCGGCGCCGGCGATCGGGCGTGCCGGGTACCAGGCGCGCACCAGCAGGCGCCGCGGCTGCCCGGCCGGGGTGCCGAGCAGGCCGGGCCGGCTGGGGTCATCCAGTTCGAAATCGCGCACGCCGACCGCATAGGGGCCGCTCGGCGCCGGCAGCGGCGCGACCGGGAACAGGTACAGCGCGGCGATTGCCAGCAGCACCAGCAGGCCGTACAGCGAACCGGTCCGGAACGGCAGGCCGCGCTCGGGCTTCCGGCGCAGGCAGGCGCCGAGCAGCAGGGAGAAACCGGCGAAGGCGCCGACGCCGGCTTGCCAGCGGTCGTCCCATGCAGCGTACAGGCCGGCGCCGAGCGCCAGCGTCGAGGCGAGCGCCAGCAGGCCACGGCGGCCGGGCAGGGCGGGTATCCACCAGGCGAGCAGGGCCGCCAGCAGGGTCGCGACCAGCAGCAGGTCGACAGCGGTCATGGTGCTTCGCTCCTCGTTTCCACGGGGCGCGTCGGTTGGCTCGGCCAGAACGCCGCCAGCGCCAGCAGCAGACCGACCAGCGCGTAGGGGGCGCGGCTGTCCAGTTGGTGGAGCAGCGTGCCGAGCAGCGGCCCGCTGATCAGGCCGAAGCCATGTACGGCCACCAGGGCGCCGGCGGCGGCACCCTGTTCCTCGGCGCGCACGGCATTGGCGTTGAGCGCCGAGACTGCCGGGAATACCCAACCCATGCCCGCCGCGGCGACGAAGAAGGCCAGCCAGAGCAGCGGCGGCGAGTCGGCGAAGCACACGGCGGCGAAGCCGATGGCGGCGACCAGCCCGCCGACCCGGATCAGTCGCGGCGGTGGCCAGTCCAGGCGGCGCACCAGGAGCTGGGCCAGGATCAGCGCGACGCCCACTGCGGTCAGGGCGATGCCGGCCACCCGCGCGGCGTCGGCGGAATCCAGGCGCAGCCGGTCGAGGGCGAAGAAGCCCACGGTGATCTGCGCCACGGTGACGCTGAACATCGCCACGAAGCCCACCGCCAGCGGCCGCCGCAGGCGGCGGTCGCCGATCGCCAGGGCGGCGCCGCGGTTCGGCTGGCGACGCTCCTCGCGCGGCAGCCAGCGCCAGAGCGCCAGCAGGGCGACCAGGGGCAGCGCGCCGGTGACCAGCAACGGCAGGACCAGCCCGTGAGTCGCCAGGAGTCCGGCCAGCCCCGGCCCGATCACCATGCCTATCGCGCTGGCCGCGCCGAGTCCGGCCAGCGCCGCGGCGCGTCGTTGCGCCTCGACGTGATCGGCCACCAGTGCCGCCGTGCAGGCCGGCACCGCGGCGTAGAAACCGCCGGCGAGGCCGCGCAGGAGAACGATACCGGCGAAGGCGAGCAGGGTCGGCAACGTCCAGTGCAGGGCGAGCACGATGAACAGGCAGAGCGAGCCGTAGGAGAGGGCGAAGCCGGCCAGCCCGCCGAGCAGTATCCGCCGTCGCCCATGCCGGTCGCTGGCGATGCCCCAGGGCCGCGCCGCGAGCATCCAGGCGATGCCGCCGACGGTCACCGCGGCGCCGGCCTGCCAGGGCGCCAGGCCGAGCTTGCGGGCGAGCGGGCCGACCAGGGCGACGAAGGACATCACCGCGAGGGTGCAGACGAAGGTCTCGAACATCAGCGGACGCAGGTCCAGGGTGTTGGCGGAGGGCGGCGGGGTGGTCATCTCAGGGGTTCCTTCGGGTTCGCGGCAGGCGCAGCCAGACCCAGCCGACCAGCACCAGCGGAGTGCCCAGGGCGAGCCAGGAGAGCAGGTCGTAGAGGCCGTCGCCGAGCAGCGCCGAGAGCAGCCCGAAGAGGCCGAGCAGGGCCAGTAGCAGGGGCCAGCGGAAGATCATCCAGAGACCGCGCCTCATGCCTTGCCCTCCGTCGCCAGGCTGCCGTCCGGCAGTTCCGCCAGGCGCTTCTCCAATGGCGTCTTGCGTCGGCCGAGCCAGAGGTAGAGACCGCTGGCGAGGATGACGATGCTGACGAGGTCGAGCAGCGCCCAGACGATCTTCAGCGGCATGCCGCCGTAGTCGCCGAAGTGCAGCGGCTGCGACAGCAGGAGCGTCTTCACGTACAGCGGCATCTCGCGCATGTCGGTGAGTTCGCCGCTCTGCGCGTCGATCAGTGCCGGCTTCAGCAGGCGCTCGGTGAGCGGCGTGTTGCCGCGCATGAACACCGCATAGTGATGCTGGCTGCTGAACTGGGTGCCGGGGAAGCCGACGAAGCTGACCTCCATGTCCGGCGCCGCCCGGCGTGCCGTGGCCAGGGCCGCGTCGAGCGAGCCGAGGCGCTGTAGCGGCGGCGCGTCCTTGTAGGGCGCGGTCATTTCCGCCAACTGCCCGCCTTGCCAGAGCATCAGGATCGGCAGGGCCAGGGTGTTGATCACTCCGGTCACGCCGACCACCAGTACCCAGGACAGGGTGACGATGCCCAGCAGGTTGTGCAGGTCCAGCCACTTCAGGCGACGGCTGCGTTCGGCGCGTACCGTGGCGAAGTCCAGCTTGCGCATGAACGGCGTGTATACCACCACCCCGGACACCAGCGAGGCCACCAGCAGCAGGCCCATCAGGCCGAGGAACAGGTAGCCGGGCAGGCCGAGGAACAGGTCGGTGTGCAGCTTCAGCATCAGGTACATGAAGCCGCCCGGCGGCGGCAGTGCGTCGAAGAATTCCCCGGTGCGCGCGTCGAACGGCTGCATGTGGCCGTTCTCCGGCGGCGGTACCAGGCTCGGCGCGCTGATCACCAGGCCCAGCGGGTCGTCCTTTTCGAATACCAGGAAGCGCACCACTTCGCCCGGCCGGGCGGCCAGGGCGCGGGCGATCACGTCGTCGTAGTCGATGCGCGGCGACTCGGCGGTGAGCGGCTCGAGCTGCGGATGCGGCTCGAAGTAGTGCTCGATCTCCTCGTGGAAGATCAGCGGCAACCCGGTGAGGCAAAGCATCAGCAGGAAGATCGTGGAGATCAGGCTGGTCCATTTGTGCACCAGGTACCAGGTGCGCAGGGTTTTCGCGGTCATTAGCTGGTCATCGGCGGTTTCTGGTTATGGTGGGGCGGACTCAGAAGTCCGCCGTGAGGGAAAGGGAAAGGGTGCGCGGCGAGCTGATCGACAGGTAGCCGTTGGCTGCGGTCCAGTAGTCCTTGCCCAGTGCGTTCTCCAGGTTGGCGCGCGCCACCAGCGGCTTGCCGGCGACCTGGAAGGCGTAGGCGGCGCCGAGGTCGACGCGGTTCCAGTGCGGCACGGCGAGGGCGTTGGCGCTGTCCACATAGGCCGAGCCGGTGTAGATCCAGCGGCTGTCGAGGGTCAGTCCGTCGACGAACGGGGTGTCCCAGCTGACCCCCAGGTTGGCCTGGCGGCGGGCCACGCCGGGCGCGTCCTTGCCTTCGCTGGCAGGGTCGCCGGTCTTGTTCTGCTCGGGCTTGATGTAGGTGGCGCCGGCCATCACCCGCACGCCGTCCAGCGGTTCGCCATAGAGGCTCAGCTCCACGCCGCGGTTGCGTTGCTCGCCGTCGGCGCGGAAGACGTTGCTGGCGTCGGTATAGGCGTTCGGTTTCCTGATCTCGAACAGCGCCAGGGTGGTGGTGAAGCCGCCCAGGTCGTACTTGGCGCCGATCTCGTATTGCTCGGCCTTGTATGGCGCCAGCACCTGGCCGGCGTTGGCCGCGGTCATCGGCGCCGCCTCGCCCTGGCTGAGGCCCTGGATGTAGTTGGCGTACAGCGACAGGTCCTGCAGCGGCTTGACCAGCACGCTGGCCATCGGCGTCCACACGTGCCGCTTGTCGTGGCTGGTGCGCGCGCCGCTGGTCTGGTCGTAGTTGCGCGACTCGATCTGCTGGCGGCGCACGCCCAGGGTGACCTGCACGCGATCCTCGAGGAACGACAGCCTGTCGGCCAGCGCCACGCCGCCGAGGTCGGTTTCATTGGTCTTCGGAATGCTCCCGTCGAGGCTGGAGAAGTCCGGCAGCGGCGTATGCGGCGAGGTCTGGTAGAGGTTGCCCGGCTGCATCCCGGTGAAGGCATAGACCATGCCCAGCCGTTCGTGCAGGCGGTTGGCGCTGAGCGTCCAGTCGTGGCGGAGCGGGCCGGTGTCGAAGTTGCCGCGCAGGCCGACCTCGGCGGAATAGGTGCGGCGGTCGCCGCGCTGGCGTGCCAGGCTGTTGACGATATCGCCCTGGTTGCCGACGAGGATGCTGTTGGCGGCGATGGTTTCGTAGTTGCTCTGGCGGCCGCCGATGCTGGCGAACGCCGTCAGGTTGTCGGCGAGGTCGTACTCGCCGCGGTTGACCATGGAGTAATCCTCCTGGTCCAGGTAGGAATCGCGCAGGCCGAAGCGTGTCTTCGAGTCCGGGGCGTGGGGGATGTGGGTGGTTCCCGGGCCGGTCAGCAGCGGGCGCACCACGCCTTCCAGGCTTTCCTTCTGGTACAGCAGGTCGCTGGACAGGCGCAGGCGCTCGCCACGGAAGTCCAGGCCCAGGGAGAGCATGGGAAACTCGCGGCTCTGATGGTCGACGGCGGTATCGCCGTTGCGGTAGACGCCGTTGAAGCGCACGCCGAAGGCGTTGTTCTCGCCGAAGCGCCGGCCGATGTCGAGGTGAGTGCCGAGCTGGCCGCGCTGGGTCCAGTCGACGCTGACGCGGGTCAGCGGCTGGTCGTCGGCGCGCTTGGGCACCAGGTTGATGGTGCCGCCGACGCTGCCGCCGGGGGAAATCCCGCCGAGCAGGGCGTTCGGTCCCTTGAGCACTTCCACGCGCTCGGCGAATTCGATCGGTACCCGCCAGAACGGCAGCAGGCCATAGAGGCCGTTGAAGGCGACATCGGCGTTCTGCACGCTGAAGCCGCGAATCGTGTAGCTGTCCACCAGGTCGCCGCGCCCGCCGACCACCCGCACCGACGGATCGTTGGCCTGTAGCAGGTCGGCGACGCTGCGCGCCTGCTGCTGCTCGATGGTCCTGGCGGTGTAGCTGGTGATGCTGAATGGCGCGTCCATCACGTCGGCGTTGCCCAGCATGCCCAGGCGCGCGCCACGGGCTACCTGGCCGCCGGCGTACTCGGCAGGCAGGGTCTCGGCACCGGCGGCCTGGGCGGTGATCAGCGAGGATTGCAGTTCCAGCGCGCCATCGGTGGCTGCCGGCACCAGGGTGTAGCTGCCATCGCTGCGCTGCTGCAACTCCAGGCCGCTGCCCAGCAGCAGGCGGTGCAGCGCCTCGACCGGCGCGTAGCGGCCGCGCAGGGCGGCGCTGCGGCGACCCTCGGTGAGCGCCGGGTCGAACGCCAGGGATACCCCGTTGTCGCTGGCGAAGGCCGACAGGGTACGGCCGAGCGGGCCGGGGGCGATGTCATAGCTGCGCGCCGAGCTGGCGGCGGGCGCCTCGGCGGCAAGCAGGGCGGGGGCCGCGCCGGCGAGGGCGAGGGTCATGGCGGCGGCGTGGATGGCCAGGGACAGCGAACGGGGACGAAGCGTGCGTACGGGCATGTACAGGGTTCCTCGTGGTCTCTGCGGACCTTGGGTCGGGGCGGATTCCTCTACTTGCCAGCCGAGAAGGAAAAAGGTCTCAGGTCGAGGCGGTTATTTTTCTGCGGAGCACGGTATGTCGATGGCAACGCCTGTTCCGGCGCAACGGCGGACGGCCTGCCGGGGTGGACGCGAGGGGGCGGTTGCCACGGGGATGGCGGCCGCGCCGTCACGCCGGCACCAGGCTGATCCAGTAGTCGGTCACCCCGCGTACCTTCAGCGGATAGGTGGCCTGCAGCATGCCCAGCGTGCGCCGCAGGTCCAGCAGCGGATAGGCGCCCGACACCGCCAGCCTGGCCAGTTGCGGGTCGCAGCGCAGTACGCCGCGACGGTAGCGGGCGAGTTCGGCGAGCACCTCGGCCAGCGGCATCCGGTCGGCCATCAGCATGCCGCGGGTCCAGGCGTCCGGCAGGCCGTCGAAGGCCAGCCGGCGCGCTTCGCCGTCGGCGCCCAGGCGCACCGACTCGCCGCTTTCCAGCCAGCGCCCGCGTCCGTGGAGCGGGCTCAGTTCGACCCGCCCGGCGAGTACCGCGACCCGGGTCGCGGCCATCTCCTGGCGTACGTTGAAGCGGGCGGCACCGGCATGCAGCCGCGCTTCGGCGGTGGCGACGCGGAACGGACGCGGGTCGGCGCGGCTATCGACGAAGATCTCGCCGCGCAGCAGGCGTACCAGCCGCTGGCTGGCGTCGAAGGCCAGGTCCACGGCGCTGTCGGTGTTCAGGGTCAGCAGGCTGCCGTCGGGCAGGGTCAGGCGGCGCTGTTCGCCGACGCCGGTGCGCTGGTCGGCCAGCCAGTCGCGCAACGGCTCGGCCTGCCAGGTGGCGAGCCCCAGCGAGGCGCCGCCGAGGACCAGGGCGAGGTGCTTGATCGCGCGCCGCCGGTCCAGCCCGCGCTCGCGGCCGAGGGTCGGCAGGGCCAGCGCCGGCGGCAGTCGGCCGAGGCATTGCAGCAGGCGCTCGGCGCGCTCCCAGGCATGGGCGTGCTGTGGGCTGCGCTGCCGCCACTGGGCGCACGCCTGGCGCGTGTCGTCGGTGCAGCCGCTGTCCTGCAGGCGCACCAGCCACTCGGCGGCCTCGTCGAGGATCGGCGAGGGAATCCGGCCTTCGTCCGCGGCGTTCATTCCATCAGCTCCAGGCACTGGCGGAAGGCCTGCTGCATGTAGCGCTTGACCGAACCCAGGGACACGCCCAGGCGCTCGGCGATGGCTTCGTACTTCAGGCCTTCGATCTGCGCCAGGAGAAACGCCTGGCGGACCCTGTCCGGCAGGCTGCCGAGCAGGGCGTCTACTTCATGCAGGGTTTCCAGCACCATCAACCGCTGTTCCGGCGGCGGCGCGAGGTCTTCCGGGAGGTTGGCCAGGGCATCGAGGTAGGCGCGCTCCAGCGACTGGCGCTGGAACCAGTTGATCATCAGCCCCTTGGCGACGGTGGTCAGGTAGGCGCGCGGTTCGCGCGCATCCAGTACCCGGCGCGAGGCGAGCAGGCGGGCGAAGGTGTCCTGGGCCAGGTCGGCGGCGTTTTCCGCGCAGCCCAGGCGTCGCCGCAACCAGCCTTGCAGCCAGCCATGGTGGTCCTGGTAGAGATGGCTCACAGCGTCGTGCAGGGAGGCGTCGGCCGGCGGCATGGAGGGGATCGCTGTTGTAATTGAGAATGAGTCTCATACTACTTACAGCGAGGGCATGCCTACAAGTCCCCCGGATCGGCGGCGCAGCGCCTCAGGCGTTTTCCAGGCCGTACTGGAAGAAAGCCATGTCGGCCAGGCGCCCGGTGGGGTAGAGGAGCCCCTTGCGGGCGGTCTCCAGGCGCGGGAACGACAGCCTTTCTTCGCCGATCAGGCGGTGCAGCGCGGTGAGGGTCCCGCCGTTGACGCTCGTCAGGCCCCGGCGTGGATACAGCGCGCGACAGGCGGCCACGTAGTGGCGGTCGAGGGCGGGAAACTCGCCCCAGACGCCGAGCAGGATCTTGCTCTTCAGGGTGTCGGTCCAGCTCACCCGGCTGCTGAGGGCGTCCATCGACCCGAGTACCGTTTCCAGCAGCTTGCGGTTGTGCGCCAGGCGCGCGCCGTTGCCGGCGAAATCCACCAGGGACAGCTCGAAGAGTTCCGGTCCGGCACCGCTGAAGAGCTGCCGGGCCAGCGCTTTCATCAGGTCCAGGTTGCTGTTCTGCAGCAGTCCCGAGGAGCCACGGAACATGCCCCAGTTGGCCAGGTAGAAACCCAGGTGCAGGGCGGTGGTGTCGAGCTGTTCGGGGGCGGTCAGGTCGTCCCAGCTGCGACTGGGGTCCCAGACATACTCCCAGAGGTACTCCCAGGCCCTCAGGCGCGGGTATTCGTTGCCCGGGGCGGGCGCCAGGCTGGCGTAGTAGCGGTGGACATAGCGGGCGGCATCGAAAGCCATGCGTTCGTTCCCTGGCGGCTTGGAAAGACGGCATGGTAGAGCGTGTGATATCAAAAGGCCATATCGCTGTTCGCAGGGGACGCCTTAGCGCCCCCGCGGAGCGGCCTCAGGTGTTATTGCAGCCCTTGGCGATGGAGTCCTCGTTGGAGGTGTACGGCCGCGAGGGTTCCAGGTTCCACTCGGGCTTGTTGCGGGCGACGTTGAAGTGGCAGGCCAGTTGTCGGCGCATGCTGCCGATATTGCTGTCGCGGTTGTCCGGGTTGTCCTTCCATTCGCTGTCCAGG
Source organism: Pseudomonas sp. 203-8 (assembly GCF_020708595.1). Lineage (NCBI taxonomy): Bacteria > Pseudomonadati > Pseudomonadota > Gammaproteobacteria > Pseudomonadales > Pseudomonadaceae > Pseudomonas > Pseudomonas sp. 203-8. Next base: position 10,296 of record NZ_JAJFDF010000016.1, read on the forward strand.
TAGTGGTCGACCACCAGCTCGTTGGGACGTCAGCGGGACGTGGCGGCGCCAGTCTGCAACCGGGCGCTGCGATGCACCGTGGTCCGGCATCCACAGGCCACGCCGCTGCCAGGCAACCGTTCCTGGCCGCGCCTGTTGGCGGCGGCGTCGCCCTGCAAGCGCCAGGTATCGGGCTCCGCCGTCAGTCCATGTCGCCGCCATGGTGCGCGGACTGCTCCAGGAGGCTGCCCTTCGCCGTCCTGCCCCTCGCTTCCGGCGACAGCCGGGTTGCCTGCAAGGCGAACCAGAGGGTCGCCACATCGGCGGTGCTGTCCAGCGAGCGACCGCTGATTTCCTCGATGCGGCGTATCCGGTAGACCAGGCTCTGCTTGTGTATGTGTAGCCGCTGCGCGGCGTTCAACCAGGACCTGTTTTCCTCGAGAAAGACCTGCAGCGTGTGTAGCAGTGCGGAGCCATTGGCCGCGTCATAGTCGTGGAGGGCGCCGAGGACCAGACGGAACGCCCGCTCGGCCTCGGCGAGGCTTCTGGGTAGCCAGGGCGCCTCGTCGTCCAGTTCCGCGTAGCGACACAACGGTCGCCGGGAATGGCTGTGGGCCAGGGCCAGACGCGCTTCGCGCAAGGCCTCGGCGCAACGTTCGGCACGACGGAGCGGGGCGCTCACGCCCAGCGAGCTGTCCAGGGCTTCCTGCAGTGTCGAGGCGAGGCCGGCCTGGTGCAGCAGAATGATTTCCTGGCCTTGCGCGCGAACCAGCAGGCGTGAGTCGTGGCCCCGGAAAAGACCGATAGGGTCGGTCGCGAGCCCCTCGGAACTTGCCACGGAAACGACTGCATCGTCGAGATCGAGCCCGGGCAGCAGTTCCTCCAGCCGCTCCTCGGCTTGTTCCCGGTATAGCCGTCGTTGCAGCAGGTCGTCGAGCAATTCCGAACCCAGGCGCAGGTGGCGTTCGCTTTCGACGCGCAGCCGTTCGATCTCTATGCCGAGCACTGCCGTCAGGTGGTGCAGGAGACTGTAGTCCGGCAGCCGCTCGCCCAGGGCTATCAGCAGGCAGTTCCGGTCGGAAGGAATGCCGATGCTGAGCGCTTCGCCTTCCGCGAGCGGATGGCGAAGGACCATTGGCTGCGGCTCCGCCTGCTCGCGACGGCGGTTGCGCAGCGCGTCGGCCAACTCCACGGGCAGCCCTGGCAGGCCTGGCTGCCAGGCCGCCAGGGTGTCGGGAACGATGAGGTAGAGGCTGCTTCGCACGTCCTTGCCGAGGCGTTGCAGCAGCGCCGGCAGGCCCAGTCCCTGCATGCTCAACCGGGCGCTTTCGTATATCCGGGCCAGGGCGTTGCGGCGCTCGTATTCGTCTTTCTGTCCCGCATCGACGATGGCCCGGGTCACGGCGGCGAAAGGGACGCCGTAGTGGGTGAGAATCAACGGGAAGCCCAGGGCCTCGGCCGTCTCGCGCAGGGCATCGAGGTCGCTCGGGGCTTCCATGTTCTCGCCGATCATCATGCCTGCCAGGCCGGCCTCGGCCAGTCTTCGGACGTAACGCCGTTGCCGCTCGGCCTCGCTCGGTATGCCCAGCCCGGTGGTCATCAGCAGGTCACCCTCGCCGAGCCATTCGGTGGGGTCGTCGAGTTCGCAGACATGCGCCCAGCGAACCGGGCGGTCGAGGCCGCCGGCTCCGCTCAGCAGGCGCGAACGGAGTTCGGGGAGGGCGATCAGGTGGCGGATGCTCTGCGGCATGTCCAGGAAACTCCAGGCATGGGCCTTCAGTGTAATCGCCCCGGGCGCAGGCAGCGCGCCCTGTCACCAACTGGCGGGCAGCATCCCCAGTGCCGAGGCGATCGCGTAGACCCCGCTGGAGGCGAACACCAGGACGATCAGCCCCTGTATCAGCGGATGGGCATACCAGCCGCAGCTGAATGCCGGCAGTTGGTCGCCGTGGCGCCGCGCCGCGTTGAGCAGGAGGATGGGGATGATGCCCATCAGTACGCCGCCGAAGGTACCGGCGAAGTACAGCGCGTTCACGAAGCCGCCGAGCCCCGCATAGGCCAGCAGGAACGGCGGGACCGAGACCGCGGCGAGCACCGCCAGGCGTTTGCGCCGGTTGGTTTCGCTGCCCAGGCGGAAGTGGTCGAAGATATTGGTGAACAGGCACCCGCCGAGTCCCCAGTAGGAGGTCAGCATCGCCAGCAAGGCGAAGGTGTTCGCCACGTAGTAGGCCCATTGGCCGAGGGAGCGTCCCCAGCTCAAGGTCGCCACCTCGCTGAGGTTGTCGGGGCCGACCAGGGCGATGACCGAGGCAGGAATGGCCGCCACCAGCAGGAAGGTCAGCAGCATGCCGACCACGATCAGGCGCGGCACGCGCCCGGGGGTTGCCAGGTTGCCGCGCACCAGCTCCGGAACCAGGAACTGCGCGCCGAACACGAAGACCGCCAGGTTGAACACTGGAACCACGTATTGCCACTGGCTCTGCCAAAGGTGGGCGAGACGGGCGTCGTCGTGCATCAGGGTAGCGCCGATGAGGATGCAGACGATGGCCACCATGCCGGCGCTGATCAGCTTCTCGCCCACGCCGAGCGCCTTCAGGCCCAGGTAGAGCACCAGCGCCGAGGGGACGAAGAAGATCAGGCTGCCGACCTCGCGCGTGAGGCCGTACTGGCCGAAGAACTCGAGCATGATGTTGCCGCTGCCGGTCATGTAGGCGACCAGGGCCCCGTAGCTGTTGGCCGCCACCGCGATGAAGATCAGCCAGCCGCCGAGCGGGCCCAGGTAACGCCGGGAGAGGCCGCTGAGCTGGTTGTTGCCGCGGGTTCTCAGGCAGGCTTCGGTCACGTAGAGCATGGTGACGATGCAGAAGAGGCAGGTCAGGGCCAGGCATACCAGCAACGGCACGTAGCCGACCTTGCGGGCGGCGTAGGCCATGCTCAGCACGCCGGCGCCGATGTTGGTGCCGATGATGATAGCGATCGTCTCGAGCGAGCCCAGGGGATGGGCCTTGAGGCCCGATGCGTTGTCGTTCGCTTCTCGCATACCCATTTCTTGTTTCCTCTGTCAGGGCGGTGGAGTTCGGTTCTTCGGGGTCAGTCGAAGATCAGGTAGGTCTTGCGCACGGTCTGGCGGATGTCCCAGGTGCCCTGGGTGGCAGCGGCGAAATAGAGCGCGTCGCCGGCGCGAAACTCCACGGCCTGGCCTTCGTCGGGGGTGAAGCGACCTTCACCGCTGACGATGTAGCTGTACTCGGCCTGCTCGACCTGTCGGCGGAAGCGCCCCGGGGTGCATTCCCAGATGCCGGTCACGCCGTTGCCGTCGGCGAGCGGGCGGTGGGCCGCGGTACGGGTCAGGGCTACCGGTTCGCCCAGGGGCTGGCCGACGGGCGTGGGCGAGGTGAAAGGACTTTCGTCGTCGAGACGGATGAGCGAAGGGTTCATGCCATGGGCTCCTCAGGATTTGTCTTCAAGGCCGGCGGGGGCGAAGCGCGCGAGAAAGCGGTCGGTGGCCGAGGGCGCGGTACCGGCGAGTTCCGCGCGTTCCTTGCGCAGGACGGCGTTGCGCACCAGGGAGCCACCCAGGTAGCGCAGCGGCTCGGGGGGGAAGCTCCGGCAGCGGCGTTCTACCAGCGGACAACGGCTCCACGGGTCGTCGCGGCCGAGGGCGAGGCTGGCGAGGATCCGCCCGCCCAGGCGGCTCGGTCCCACGCCGTTGCCGCTCCAGCCGATGCCGTAGTGGATGTTCTCGTGCAGGCGGCCGAAGACCGGCAGGCTGTCGTAGGTACGGTCGATGGGGCCGGACCAGCCGTCGACCAGCGGGATGTCGCCTAGCGAGGGATAGGTGCGGCGGAAGTCGGCCTCGGTCAGGGCCAGGCTCTCCCGGTCGACGTCGAATACCCGGCCGATGCGCGAGCCGTAGCTGATGGCGCCGGTGCCCTTGCCGAAGGCGATGCGCCCGTCGCGGGTGGTGCGGTAGTAGTCCACCATCAGTTGGGAATCGGTGATGGCTTCCCCGCCGGTCCAGCCGATTCGCTCCAGCCGTTGCGGTATCGCCTCGGTAACCGCGATGGAACTGTTCACCGGCACGATCAGCCTGGAGAGCCTGGGCAGGGCGGCCGACCAGGCGTTGGTCGCGAGAACCACCGCCTTGGCCTGGACCCGGGCCCCGGCGCTCAGCAGCTGTGCCGGCTGGCCGGGAACGATCTGGCTGACGCCACAACGCTCGTGGATTTCCACGCCGAGGGCCAGCGCCACGCGGCGCATGCCTTGCACCAGCAAGGCTGGTTGCACGGTGGCATTGCTGCGCTCGAAGACCCCGGCGAGATGCACCGGCGAACCGGTCCGGCGTGCCACTTCGCTGGCGTCGAGGCGTTCGAAGGGACTGACGCCGAGCCGTTCGCAGGCGGCGAGGGTATCGTTCCAGGCGTCGAGGTGGTGCGCCGTGGTGGCGGTCCACAGCCAGCCCTTCTGCTGGAAGTGCGCATCGATGTCATGCCGCGCGCAGAACTCCCCGAGTTCCTGGATTGCCCGCTCCGCGCTTTCGCCAAGGAAGCGCGCCTGCGCCTCGCTGCAGAAGCCCAGCAAGGTACCGATCTTCGGCCACCAGGACATCACGAAACCACCGTTCCTACCGGAAGCGCCGCCGCCGCAGACGTCCTGCTCCAGCAGCAGGACCCGTGCGTCCGGCTCCAGTTGTTTGAGGGTGATGGCGGTCCAGAGCCCGACGAAACCGCCGCCGACTATCGCCACGTCCGCCGAGTGGGTGCCGACGAGGGGGGCGCTGGTGGCGTCGGCCAGGTCGGTCGAGCGCATCCAGTGGCTGGGGGTCAGGGGAGGGGTGAGCGTGAGTTTCATGGCGCGGGTCCGGGGTCGCTGAATCTGGAGCAAGGGTGGCGAGCGGCGCCGTCCGCGACAATTGGACGCAACTAGGAATCGAGGAGGTGCTCTCGTACGATCGTATGAGTCTTGTGAAGGACAGGCCTGGTCGGGACTGCCCGCCCTGTCCGAGCGAGCTGGCAGGCCCGAGCGGCGCCGCTGAACCGGAGGCTCAGGCGTCGCGCAGTTCGAAGGCGGGAAACAGCTCTTCCAGTTCTCGCCATAGCTGCGCAGCGCCCTGCGGCGCGGGCTTCGCGAGAAGCTGCGGATCGAGCTGGCGGGCCGGGCGCGCCAGTTGTACGGCGAAGCGCTCCACGCCCATCTCGCGCAGGCGCGTCGCCAGGCGCCAGAGGCGTTCGCTATCGAACAAGCGCCAGTGCACCGTGGTCCGGCATTCGTAGGCCACGCCGCTGTCCAGCAGGCATTCCAGGCTGCGCCAGTTGGCCGCGCCGCTGCCGTCCACGCCGGTAATGGCGGCGACGTCCTCGGCCGGCGCCTTGACGTCGAAGCCCACCCAGTCGCTCTGCGCCAGCACCCGGGCGAAGGCGCGGGGGTTGATGCCGGCGCTGTGCAGGCCGACGCGGAAACCCAGTTCGCGGACCGTGCGCATGGCGTCGCCGAGGGCCGCCTGCAGGGTCGCCTCGCCGCCGCTGAAGACCACCGCCTGCAACAGGCCCTGGCGTCGGCGGAGGAAGTCGAGCAGGCGTGGCCAGGGGATTTCCTCCGCGCCGCGCGGCGCGATCAGTTCCGGGTTGTGGCAGTAGCGGCAGCGCCAGGCGCAGCCCTGGCAGAACAGCACGCAGGCGAGCAGGCCGGGGTAGTCGAGGGTGGTCAGGGGCACCAGGCCCCCGACCCTGAGCGTGGCGCTCATCGCGTCTCGCGGAAATGGCGGCGTTCGCGATGCTCGGACTGCTTGCCGGCATTGAACGCTGCCACGGGACGGTGGTAGCCCATCACGCGGGTCCAGACTTCGCAGCGCTGGCGCTGGCCTTCGGGCAACTGGTTGGGGTTCATCGGTGGTACTCCTTGCTGGTGGATGAAAGGAACGACAGGCGACTCAACCGCCGCAGCCGCCGCAACAGCTCTTGGGCGTGGAGCGTTGCAGCAGCTCCTCGTCGCACTTCGGGCAGAACTCGTGCTCGCCGGCCAGGTAGCCGTGCCGCGGGCAGATCGAGAAGGTGGGGGTGACGGTCAGGTACGGCAGGCGGAAGCGACCGAGGGCGGTGCGCACCAGGGTCTTGCAGGCTTCGGCGGAGGAAATCCGCTCGGCCATGTAGAGATGCAGCACGGTGCCGCCGGTGTACTTGCATTGCAGGGCGTCCTGCAGCTCCAGCGCCTCGAACGGGTCGTCGGTGAAGCCCACCGGCAGTTGCGAGGAGTTGGTGTAGTAGGGCGCCTCCGGCGTGCCGGCCTGGAGGATGCGCGGATAGCGCTTGCGGTCCTCGCGGGCGAAGCGATAGGTGGTGCCCTCGGCGGGCGTGGCTTCCAGGTTGTAGAGGTGCCCGCTGTCCTCCTGGAAACCCACCAGCCGCGCGCGCACGTGATCGAGCAGGGCCAGGGCCATCTCGCGCCCGGCTTCGCTGTGCAGTCCCTCGCGGTCGTCGCTGAAGTTGCGCACCATCTCGTGCAGGCCGTTCACGCCGATGGTGGAGAAATGGTTGCGCAGGGTGCCCAGGTAGCGTCGGGTGTAGGGATAGAGGCCGGCATCCATGTGCTGCTGGATCACCTTGCGCTTCAGCTCCAGGCTGGCGAAGGCGAGTTCGAGCAGGTGGTCGAGCTGGCGGTAGAGGCCGGCGGCGTCGCCACGGTGGCGATAGCCCAGGCGCGCGCAGTTGATCGTCACCACGCCCAGCGAGCCGGTCTGCTCCGCCGAGCCGAACAGGCCGTTGCCACGCTTGAGCAGTTCGCGCACGTCCAGTTGCAGGCGGCAGCACATCGAGCGCACCTGGTTGGGCTGCATGTCCGAGTTGAGGAAGTTCTGGAAGTAGGGCAGGCCGTAGCGCGCGGTCATCTCGAACAGGCGCGTGGCGTTGTCGCTGTCCCAGGGGAAGTCGTGGGTGATGTTGTAGGTCGGGATCGGGAAGGTGAATACCCGGCCGTGGGCATCGCCGGCCTGCATCACCTCGATGTAGGCGCGGTTGATCAGGTCCATCTCGGCCTGCAGCTCGCCGTAGGCGAAGGGCATCTCCTCGCCGCCGATGCGCGGCACCTGGTCGCGCAGGTCGTCCGGGCAGACCCAGTCGAAGGTCAGGTTGGTGAAGGGCGTCTGGGTGCCCCAGCGCGACGGCACGTTGAGGTTGTAGATGAACTCCTGGAGGGCCTGGCGCACGCTGGCGTAGTCGAGGCGGTCCTTGCGCACGTAGGGCGCCAGGTAGGTATCGAAGGAGCTGAAGGCCTGGGCCCCGGCCCACTCGTTCTGCAGGGTGCCGAGGAAGTTGACCATCTGCCCCAGGGCGCTGCCCAGGTGCTTCGGCGGACCGGCCTCGACCCGCCCCGGCACGCCGTTCAGGCCTTCGTTCAGCAAGGTGCGCAGCGACCAGCCGGCGCAATAGCCGGCGAGCATGTCGAGGTCGTGGATATGCAGGTCGGCGTCGCGGTGGGCGGCGGCGATGTCGGCATCGTAGACCTCATCCAGCCAGTAGTTCGCGGTGACCTTGCCGGATACGTTGAGGATCAGCCCGCCGAGGGAATAGCCCTGGTTGGCGTTGGCGCGCACCCGCCAATCCTCGCGGGACAGGTATTCGTTCATCGACGCGGCGACGTCCACCAGGGTCTTGCGCTCGCGGCGCAGCCGGCCGTGGCGTTCGCGGTAGACCACGTAGGCGCGCGCCGTGGGGTAGTGGCCGGCCTCCATCAGCACCCGTTCGACCAGGTCCTGGACCCGTTCGATATCCAGGCAGGCGCGTTCCGGCAGGCGTTCCACCACGCGTTCGGCGAGCGCCTGCGCCTGCTGCGGGTCGAACTCGCCGGTGGCTTGGCCGGCGGCGGCGATGGCGCGTTCGATCTTGCCGGGATCGAAAGGGACTTCACGTCCGTTGCGCTTGAGCAGGGTGGCCGGCCAGGTAGCCTTCCGGGGCTGGGTCATTTCAACTTCTCCACAACATGATGTGTTTTGATTTTGCAAAACAACAATATGTTGTGGATTCTGGCGAGCGATGCCGAGCCGGCGTTGATCTGCGTCAACGTCCGGCGGATTGGCCGGGTTCCATTGGAGGTATTCCCCGTGCTCGGGTGACGGCGTATCAGGCCTGGGCGAGGCGGGCGAAGACGACGTAGTTGTCCAACTGCTGCCAGACCGTGGCGGCCTCGGCGAAACCCGCCTGGCGCAGGGCGGCGAGATGGAAATCGAGCGAGCAGTCTTCGTCTTCGCTGGCGCGCCTGAGCGGGCGCCGCGCGAAATGGGCGTCGCGCTGCGCCTTCAGCGGGGCCAGCCGGGGGATCTGCGCGGCGCGTTGCCACCAGTCTTCCCAACTGTCCGCGCCGCTGGCCACGGACGCCTGGAGGACCCGCTCGCGGTGCTTCCGGGACAATTCCGCGAGTCCCGGCCAGCGTCGGTCGTAGCGCATGTGGTCGGCGTTCAGCAGCACGCCGCCGGGGGCGAGCAGCTCGCCGGCCTGGGCGTAGAACCCGGCGAGTTCGGCGGGCGACAGCCAGTGCAACGCGGTGGAAGAGAGCAGCGCCGCGGGCCGTTCGCCGGCGAGGGACTCGCGCGCTTCGGCGACCCGTTCGGTCCAGCCTGGATCGGTGAGGTCGCACTCCACCACGCGGACCCGCTCGGCGAAACCGGCCAGCGCCGTACGCGCGATCTCCAGCAGCATGACGTCGGCGTCCAGCGCCACCACCCGCGCCGCCGGGAAGCGTTCGAGCAGGCGCCGGCCGAGGGAGCCCGGGCCGCAGGCGGCGTCGATGGCGGTGAAGCGCCCGTCGCGGCCGAAGAGGTCTTCGAGCAACTGGAACATCGCCTCGTAGCGCTCCTCGCGCTGGCGGATGTAGCCCTCCTGCTGGCGGTCCCAGCGTTCGAGGAGCGCCATGATCTGCTCGGTTGCGGTCATCTTTCCTCCTGGGGGGCATGCCCGGTTGAGAGTGGGGTCCTGTGCTTCGAGGGATACGGCGAGCGAGACGTTCCCTCTCCTCGATGAAGAAGAAACGGCGGGCATTCTTCATTCGAAGAAATGTTATGTTATAACTTATAAATATTCATAATTCATACCTGCCGACCATGACCCCCCATTCCTCCCCGCACCGTCTTCCTCCGCTGCGGCTGGCCCGCGCCGTGCCGTTCCTCTACCTGCTTCCCTGCCTGGCGCTGGCCGCGCCGGTCGACCTGGAGCCGACCGTGGTCAGCGCCACCACTACCGAGCGCAAGCTGCGCGACGCCCCGGCCAGCGTTTCGCTGATCGCCGCCGAGGACCTGCGGCGGCGCCCGGTGCGCGACCTGCAGGAAGCCCTGCGCGGTTCGGAAAGCCTGCAGTTCAACGGCGTCGGCATGTCCCGGCGGGGCATCAGCGTTCGCGGCATGTCCAGCGAGCACACCCTGGTGCTGGTGGACGGCCAGCGGATCTCCACCTCGTCCGGGGCCATCGCCCATTCCGACTTCGACCTCGGCTGGGTGCCGGTGGAGAGCATCGAGCGCATCGAGGTGGTACGCGGGCCGATGTCCTCGCTCTACGGTTCGGAAGCCCTCGGCGGGGTGGTGAACGTGATCACCCGGCGCGCCACCGATACCTGGACGGGTAGCGGTCTGCTCGATGGCGGCGTGCGCGAGGACGGCCTCGGCGGGCAGAGCCACCAGCTCGGCGCCTATCTCGCCGGGCCGCTGGTGCCCGGCAAGCTGGGCCTCGCCCTGAACGGCGAGAGCCGCCGCCAGCAGGAAACCCCGGACGCCGATGAGCGCCGACTCTCCGAGCTGGAAGGCGGCAACGCCGACAGCGGTGGGCTGAACCTCAGCTGGACCCCGGACGACGCCCAGCGCATCGACCTCGGCCACCAGCGCGGGCGCGAACGACGCTGGCGCAACAGCGAGACCGGAGGGTCGCGCTCGCGCTACTACGAGTCGCGCGACGTGATCGAACGCGAGCGCTGGTCGCTCGCCCACAATGGCCAGTGGGACTGGGGCAGCAGCCAGCTGCGCACCTACCGCAACCGCCTGGAGCGGCACAACGCGCGTTCCGACGGACAACCGCCGAGCAACCCGCAGCGCCTTACCGACAGCGTGGTCGACGGCCACCTCAGCGTGCCGGCCTTCGAGCGACATCTCTTCACCCTCGGCGGCGAATGGCGCAAGGAAGAACTGGAGGATCGCTCGGTGAATACCGCCGGCGACGCCAGCGCGCGACACAAGGCGCTGTTCCTGCAGGACGAGATCGCCTTCGGCCCGGACTGGTCGCTGACCCTCGGCAGCCGCTTCGACAAGCACGAGGCGTTCGGCTGGGAAAGCAGTCCGCGCCTGTACCTGCTGCACCACCTTTCCGATGCGCTGACCCTGCGCGCCGGCGTCGGCCGCGGCTACAAGGCGCCGAGCCTGAAGCAGCTATCGCCGGAGTATGCGGCGGTCGGTGGCGGCGGGCGCTTCACCATCTACGGCAATCCCGACCTGAAGCCGGAGACCAATACGTCCTACGAACTGGGCGCCGACTACCAGGGCGATGACTGGTCGCTGAAGGGCACGGTGTTCGAGAACGATGTCCGCGACCTGATCCAGACCGTCTGCGTAGCGCGCTGCGGGGTGCGCGGCGGCGAGATACGCAACTACGAGAACGTCGACAGGGCACGGATCCGCGGCCTCGAGCTGGGCGGCGGCGTGGACCTGCCGGCGGACCTGCGCTGGGAACTCAACTACACCTACCTCGACGCGCGCAACCGCACCGCCGGCCAGCGCCTCGGCGACCGCTCCCGGCACCTCGCCAACAGCCAATTGCGCTGGAGCCCCAATGCCCGCTTCAGCGCCCAGTTGCGCACCGAATACGTCGGCAGCCAGGTGGCCTACAGCAGCAACGTCGGCTACGCCTTGCCGGCCTACAGCCTGTGGCACCTGGAGCTGAGCCAGAAACTCAGCGAGAACCTGACGCTGCGCGGCGGCATCGAGAACCTCGGCGACCAGCGCCTGGCCGACGACGACACGCACTTCACCTATGCCGAACCTGGGCGGACCTTCCATCTCGGCCTGGTGGCGAGCTTCTGATGCGCCGTTCGCTACTCTTCTGCGGCGCGCTGCTGGCCAGTCTCTGTGCCTGGGCGGAGCCGGCCCAGGTGCGTCTGCTCAGCAGCGATTTCGTCCTCCCGGGCAAGCACCAGCGCCTAGCCGGTTGGGCGCGCGAGGCCGGTGTCGAGTTGCGCGGCCTGCGCCTCGGCATCGGCGAGGCGCCGCCCGGCGAGTGGCTGGACGGCGGCAACCTGCTGATCCTCGACACGCCGCGGCCGACCGATCGCGCCCAGGTCGAGGAGGCGCTGGGCGAGCGCTTGCAAGGCGGGACGCAACCCTGGATCCGCGTCGGCGGCGGTCCGCCGGGTTTCGGCAACCTGCCGGCGGCGCTGGGCGGGCGCCTGGTCGGCTACTACGCGAACGGCGGCGAAGCCAACCTGCGCCGGCTGTTCGAGGCGGTCCGACGCTGGCATGCCGGCCTGCCCGTCGACGCGTTGCCGGCGCCGCAGCCCCTGGCGCAGGCCGGCTTCTATCATCCCGACGCACCGGCGCCGTTCGCCGGCCTCGCCGACTACCTGGCCTGGGGCGCCTCGCGCTGGGCCAGCGATGCCCCGCGCATCGCCTTCCTGATCCCGCGCGGCGCCATCGCCGACGCCCAGACCGGCGCCATCGACGAACTGTTGCGGCGTAGCGAGCGGCACGGCCAGGCGCCGCTGGCGGTGTGGTTCGACGACAGCGATCCGGAGGCGTTGAGGAAGTCCTTCGCTGGCGCCGATGTCCAGGCGCTGGTCAACCTGCAGCACCTGCAGAACGGCCCGGCGCGCCGTGCCGAGTTCCTCGCGCTGGACGTGCCGGTATTGCAGACCCTCGGCTACCGCGACGGCAACGAGGCCGACTGGCTGGCCGCCGCCAGCGGGGTGGCGCCGCGTACCGCGGCGGCCTTCCTCGGCATGCCGGAAACCTGGGGAATGAGCGATCCGCTGGTGATCAGCGCCCTGGAGAACGGCGAGCCGAAGCTGATGGCCGGGCAGGCCGAGGCCCTGCTGGACAAGCTCGACCGGCTGCTGCGCCTGCGTCGCCTGCCGGCGGCGGACAAGCACCTGGCGCTGATGTTCTGGAACCACCCGGAGGGCGAGAAGAACGTCGCCGCCTCGCATCTCAACGTACCGGCCAGCCTGGCCCGTCTCGGCGAGGCGCTGCGGGCGGCCGGCTACCGGGTTGCGACGAGCGACGAAAGCGCGCTGATCGATACCGCCCAGCGCCTGCTCGGCGGCTACTACCGGCCGCAGACCCTGGACGCGCTGTATCGCGACGGCCTCGCCGCGAGCCTGCCGCTGGACGCCTACCTGCACTGGCTCGAGGCGCTGCCGGCGGACCTGCGCGAGGAGATGCGCGCGCGCTGGGGCGACCCGCGTCGACATTGGGCCTTGCGCGATATCGACGGCCAGCGACGCTTCGTGTTCCCGGCGGCGCACCTGGGTAATCTGCTGCTGTTGCCGCAGCCGCCGCGCGCCGGCCGTCCGGGCGAGGCCTACCACGACAGCGCGGTGCCGCCGGACCATCTCTTCCTGGCGGTCTACCAGTTCGTCCGCGAGGGTTTCGGCGCCGACGCGCTGATCCATTTCGGCACCCATGGCACCCAGGAATGGCTACCCGGCAAGGACCGCGGGCTGGCGGTGGGCGACTACCCGCTGCGGACGCTCGGCGACCTGCCGGTGTTCTACCCGTACATCCAGGACAACGTTGGCGAGGCGATCCAGGCGCGCCGGCGCGGGCGCGCGGTCACCGTCAGCCACCAGACGCCGTCGTTCGCCCCGGCCGGGCTGTACGACGAACTGCGCGACCTGCACCAGTTGATCCACGAATACCAGCAACTGGACGAGGGCGCGGTGCGCGAACGCAGCGCCGAGCAGATCCGCGCGGCGGTGCGGGCGGCGCACATGAACGACGACCTGGGCTGGAGCGAGGCAGCGATGCGCGAGGATTTCCCGGCGTTCCTCGGCGTGCTCCACGACCACCTGCACCGACTGGCCGGCTCGGCGATGCCGCTGGGGCTGCACACCTTCGGTGTCGCCGCCTCGCCGGAGCTGCGCCTGGGCACCGTCATGCAGCAGCTCGGCGAGCCCTACTACCGCGCGCTCGGTCTCGACCCCGACGAACTGTTCGCCGCCGATTTCAGGGCGCTGCGGGAAGGTCGTGCCTACCGCACGCTGCAACGCTACCTGCGCGACGGCGGCGAGATCGCCAAGGTGGCCGATCCGCGCCTGCGCGAGCAGTTGCTGCGCGCCCGCGAACTGGACCGCCAGCTCGCCGACACCGGCGAACTGGAGGCGCTGCTCGCCGGCCTCGCCGGGCGCTTCGTCGCGCCCGGGCCGGGCGGCGATCCGATCCGCAATCCGCAGGTACCCAGCGGGCGCAACCTGTTCGCCTTCGAGGCCGACAAGGTACCGACCCGCGCCGCCTACGAAGCCGGCGCCGAGGCCTTCGGCCAACTGCTGGAAAGCTACCGCGCCGAGCACCAGGGCAGGGCGCCGGAAAAGCTCGCCTTCAGCCTCTGGTCGTCGGAAACCATGCGCCACCTGGGCATCGTCGAAAGCCAGGCGCTGCACGCCCTCGGCCTGCGCCCGCGCTGGGACGCCGGTGGCCGCCTGCTGGCGCTGGACATCGTGCCGGCGGCGGAACTGGGGCGTCCACGGGTGGACGTGGTGCTACAGGTGACCAGTGTCTACCGCGACCAGTTCGACGGCTTCATGCGCCTGCTCGCCGAGGCCATCGAGCGCCTCGCCGCGCTGGACGAGCCGGGCAACCCGCTGGCGCGCAACAGCCAGGCGCTGGAGCGGCGCCTGCGCGAACGCGGCGTCGAAGCGCCACTGGCGCAGCGCCTGTCGCGCCTGCGGCTGTTCGGCAATGCGCCGGGCGACTACGGCACCGGGGTAACGCAACTGACCCTCGACTCCACCCGCTGGGACGACGACTCGGCGCTCGCCGAGCAGTTCCTCGGGCGCTTGCAGTACGCCTACGGCAGTCGCGACTGGGGCGTGAAGCTGGATGGCGGCAACCTATTCGCCGAACAGTTGAAGGGTGTACAGGCGGCGATCCTCTCGCGCTCCTCGACGCTCAACGGCGTGCTCTCCACCGACCACCCGTTCGAGTACCTCGGCGGCCTGTCGCTGGCGGTACGCCACCTCGACGGCGCCAGCCCGGCGCTGTACATCGCCGACCTGCGCCAGCGCCAGCCGCGCACCACGGCCGCCGCGCAGTTCCTCGCCAGCGAGCTGCGCGGGCGCTACCTCAGCCCGCAGTGGATCGCCGCGATGCAGCGCGAGGGCTACGCCGGCAGCCTGGAAATGCTCGACCTGGCCAACAACCTGTGGGGCTGGCAGGCGGCGGATCGCACCATGGTCCGCGCCGACCAGTGGCAGGCGTTGCACGACACCTTCGTCATGGACCGCCGCGAGCTGGGTCTCGCCGAGTGGTTCGAAACGCACAATCCGACCGCCCAGGCGCAGATCATCGCGCGCATGGCCGAGGCCATCCGCAAGGGCTACTGGGACGCCAGCGAGCAGACCCGCCGCGAACTGGCCGAGCGCTGGCGGCAACTGGCGGCCGCCGGCGCCGGCGAGGTCGGCGCGGCGACCACCCGTGAATTCATCGAACGGATGGCCGGCGGTTTCGGCGAGGCCGCGGCGCAGGCAGAGGGCGCGGCCGCGTCCGGTGCCGGCGAAACGGTCAGCGGCCGCGTCCTCGAAGAAGTCGCGCCGCCGCCGTCCGGCGAGCCGCAGCCGTGGCTCCGGCTGGCCGCCGCCGTGCTGCTCGCGCTGTTCGCCGCCGGCGCCGTCCGGCAATCCGTAGTCAATCGTCGTCCGATGGAAAATCGCTCATGAATGGTCTGGAAACCAGCCTCTACGAACTCACCCGCCTGTTCCTGCTGCCGGTGCTGCTGTTGATCCTCGCCGCGCTGGCCTACGCCTTCGTCGCCCTCGGCGGCTTCGCCATGGAAGCCTGGCAGCGCCGTCGCGGGCGCTACCGCTCGCGCCTGGCGGCCTGGCAGGCGCTGCATGGCGGCAACAGCGACGACCTCGAACTGTGGATCATGCAGCGCCTGGAATGGCTGCGGATCACCTCGCGCAGCGCGCCGATGCTCGGCCTGGTGGCGACCATGATCCCCATGGGGCCGGCGCTGCTGGCGCTGACCCGCAACGACGCCCAGGGGATCGGCGAGAACCTGGTGGTGGCGTTTTCCGCGGTGATCCTGGCCCTGGTCGCCGCCAGCATCACCTTCTTCATCCTCACCGTGCGTCGCCGCTGGCTGCTCCAGGAACTGCGCGCCGTCGAACGTGCGCGGGAGGCCGGCTGATGCGCTTCCTCGAACACGACGAGGCGGACGACCCGATCCTCTCGATGGTCAACCTGATCGACCTGTTCCTGGTGGTGATCGGCATCCTCCTGATCGTCATCGTGCAGAACCCGCTCAACCCATTCAGCCAGGACAAGGTGGTGGTGGTCGAGAATCCCGGCGAGGCGGACATGCGCATGCTGGTCAAGGACGGCAAGGAGCTGAAGCGCTACCAGGCCAGCGGCGAGATCGGCGAAGGGCAGGGCAGCCGCGCCGGGGTGACCTACCGCTTGGCCGACGGACGGATGATCTACGTGCCGGAGAGCGGCGGGGAGGCCGGCAAGTAGCGACGCGTACGGCGGAGAGCTGGGACTTTTGCCCGGAGTTCCCGGATAATGGCCGGTTTCCGTTTCTCTTGGTGCTCGCCGTGGAAGTAAAGGTCAATTTTCTCGATAACCTTCGACTGGAAGCCAGGTTCGATGATTTCACGGTGATCGCCGACCAGCCGATTCGCTACAAGGGCGACGGCTCCGCGCCGGGGCCGTTCGACTACTTCCTGGCGTCGTCGGCGCTGTGTGCCGCCTACTTCGTCAAGCTGTACTGCCAGACGCGCAACATCCCCACCGACAACATACGCCTGTCGCAGAACAACATCGTCGACCCGGAGAACCGCTACCGGCAGATCTTCAAGATCCAGGTGGAACTGCCGGCCGACATCTCGGAGAAGGACCGCCAGGGCATCCTCCGCTCCATCGACCGCTGCACGGTGAAGAAGGTGGTGCAGACCGGGCCCGAGTTCGTCATCGAGGAGGTCGACAACCTCGATGCCGACGCCCAGGCGCTGCTGATGCCCGGCACCGATGCCGCCGGCTGCACGCGCATCCCGGGCAAGGACCTGCCGCTGGAGCAGACCATCGCCAACCTGTCGGCCATCCTCGCCGGCCTCGGCATGAAGATCGAGATCGCCTCCTGGCGCAACATCGTGCCCAACGTCTGGTCGCTGCACATCCGCGATGCGCAGTCGCCGATGTGCTTCACCAACGGCAAGGGCGCGAGCAAGGAAAGCGCGCTGGCCTCGGCGCTGGGCGAATTCATCGAGCGGCTGAACTGCAACTTCTTCTACAACGACCAGTACTGGGGAGAAGAGATCGCCAATGCGGCGTTCGTCCATTACCCGGACGAACGCTGGTTCAAGCCCGGCCGCGACGATGCGCTGCCGCTGGGACTGCTCGACGGCCATTGCCTGGCGATCTACGACCCCGACGGCGAGCTGCGCGGCTCGCACCTGTACGACACCAACTCGGGCAACGTGCAGCGCGGTATCTGCGCCTTGCCCTTCGTGCGCCAGTCCGACGGCCAGGTGGTGTATTTCCCCTCCAACCTGATCGAGAACCTCTACCTCAGCAACGGCATGAGCGCCGGCAATACCCTGGCCGAGGCGCAGGTGCAGTGCCTGTCGGAGATCTTCGAGCGCGCGGTCAAGCGGCAAATCCTCGAAGGCGAACTGGCGCTGCCGGACGTGCCGCCGGAGGTGCTGGCCAAGTACCCGGGCATCCTCGCCGGGATCCGCGGCCTGGAAGAGCAGGGCTTCCCGGTACTGGTCAAGGACGCCTCGCTGGGCGGCGAATTCCCGGTGATGTGCGTGACCCTGATGAATCCGCGCACCGGTGGCGTGTTCGCTTCCTTCGGCGCCCACCCGAGCTTCGAGGTGGCCCTGGAGCGCAGCCTGACCGAACTACTCCAGGGGCGCAGCTTCGAAGGCCTGAACGACCTGCCCCAGCCGACCTTCGAAAGCCATGCGCTGACCGAGCCGAACAACTTCGTCGAGCATTTCATCGATTCCAGCGGCGTGGTGTCCTGGCGCTTCTTCAGCGCCAAGGCCGATTTCCCGTTCGTCGAGTGGGACTTCACCCGGCAGGGCGAGGCTGCCAACGCCGAGGAAGCCGCGACCCTGTTCGGCATCCTCGAAGCCATGGGCAAGCAGGTCTACATGGCGGTGTACGAGCACCTCGGCGCTACGGCCTGCCGGATCCTGGTGCCGGGCTACTCGGAAATCTATCCGGTGGAAGACCTGATCTGGGATAACACCAACAAGGCCCTGGCGTTCCGCGAGGACATCCTCAACCTGCACCGCCTCGACGACGCCGCGCTCGGGGCGTTGCTGGAGCGCCTGGAAGACTGCGAGGTGGACGACTACACCGACATCACCACGCTGATCGGCGTCGAGTTCGACGACAACACGGTCTGGGGCCAACTGACCATCCTCGAGCTGAAAGTGCTCATCGGCCTCGCCCTGAAGCGCTTCGAAGACGCCAAGGAAGGCGTGGAGGCGTTCCTCCAGTACAACGACAACAGCGTCGAGCGCGGCCTGTTCTACCAGGCGCTGAACGTGGTGCTGGAGGTCGTCCTCGACGACGAGCTGGAGATCGCCGACTACGAGGCCAATTTCCGCCGCATGTTCGGCGACGCGCGGATGGATGCCGCGCTGGGCTCGGTGGACGGCAGCGTGCGCTTCTTCGGCCTGACGCCGACCAGCATGAAGCTGGAAGGGCTCGACCGGCACCTGCGGCTGATCGACAGCTACAAGAAGCTGCACGCGGCGCGAGCCAGGATGCAGCCCGTGGTCGACGGCGAGGCCGGCGCTGCCGCGGCTGGCGGTCTCAAGCCTCGGCGCATGGCGATCCGCAAGCGCAAGTGAGGAGGGCGCCGAGGTCAGGGCGCGAGGATGATCATGAGGGAAACTTGATTTCATCACGAAGAAATTGAGTTTGTCTCATGGCATGAGTCTCCCGAGAATCCCTCCATCGACCTTTCGACTGGAGGAACACCCATGGCCCTGGCCCACACTCTCGGCTTCCCACGCATCGGACGCGATCGCGAACTGAAAAAAGCCCAGGAAGCGTTCTGGAAGGGCGAGCTGGACGAGGCCGGCCTGCGGGCCGTCGGTCGGCAGCTGCGCGCTGCCCACTGGCAGGTACAGAAGGATGCCGGCATCCAGTTGCTGCCGGTCGGCGATTTCGCCTGGTATGACCAGGTGCTGACCCATTCGCTGACCTTCGGCGTGATCCCCGAGCGCTTCCGGGCGCACGGCGAGGCCGGGCCGACCCTGCATACCCTGTTCGGCATGGCCCGTGGCGTCAGCGACGACAGTTGTTGCGGCGGTGCCCATGCCCAGGAAATGACCAAGTGGTTCGACACCAACTATCACTACCTGGTCCCCGAGTTCAGCGCCGATCAGCAGTTCCAGCTGAGCTGGGAACAACTGTTCGAGGAGGTCGACGAGGCCAGGGCCCTCGGCCACCAGGTGAAGCCGGTGCTGATCGGTCCGCTGACCTACCTGTGGCTGGGCAAGGGCAAGGGCGCCGAGTTCGACAGGCTCGATCTGCTGGACCGCCTGCTGCCGCTCTACGGCCAGATCTTGCGCCGCCTCGCCGGCCAGGGCGTGGAGTGGGTGCAGATCGACGAGCCGATCCTGGTCCTCGACCTGCCGCAGGCATGGAAGAACGCCTTCGAGCGCGCCTACAACCTGCTACAGGGCGAACCGCTGAAGAAGCTGGTCGCCACCTACTTCGGCGGCCTGGAAGACAACCTGGGCCTGGCCGCCAACCTCCCGGTGGACGGCCTGCACATCGACCTGGTGCGAGCGCCGGAACAGTATCCGAGCATCCTCGACCGCCTGCCGGCCTACAAGGTCGTCTCGCTGGGCCTGGTCAACGGTCGCAACGTCTGGCGCTGCGACCTGGAGAAAGCCCTGGAGGTGGTGCGCCATGCCCGGGAGCGCCTGGGCGAGCGGCTGTGGGTCGCGCCGTCGTGCTCGCTGCTGCACAGCCCGGTGGACCTGGAGCGCGAAGACGGGCTGGACGCCGAGCTGAAGAGCTGGCTGGCCTTCGCCGTGCAGAAGTGCCGCGAAGTCGCGGTGCTGGCCCGTGCCGCCACTGAGCCGGAAGCCGCCGAGGTGCTTGCCGCCCTGGAAGAGAGCCGTGCGGTCCAGGCCAGCCGCGCTTCTTCGCCGCGAATCCACAAGCCGGCCGTGCAGGCGCGCCTGGCCGCGATCAAGGCCAGCGACGCCCAGCGCCGCTCGCCGTTCGCCGAACGCATCGCCAGGCAGCGCGCCGGACTCGACCTGCCGGCGTTCCCGACCACCACCATCGGCTCCTTCCCGCAGACCTCGTCGATCCGCCTGGCCCGCCAGTCGTTCAAGCAGGGCAAGCTGAGCGAGGCCGAGTACATCGAGGCGATGCACAGCGAGATCCGCCATGCGGTGCAGATCCAGGAGCAACTGGGGCTGGACGTGCTGGTGCACGGCGAGGCCGAGCGCAACGACATGGTCGAGTACTTCGCCGAGCAACTGGACGGCTACGTCTTCACCCGCTTCGGCTGGGTGCAGAGCTACGGCTCGCGCTGCGTGAAGCCGGCGGTGATCTATGGCGACCTGAGCCGTCCGCGGGCCATGACCGTGGAGTGGATCAGGTACGCCCAGAGCCTTACCGACAAGGTGATGAAGGGCATGCTGACCGGCCCGGTGACCATGCTGATGTGGTCCTTCCCGCGCGAGGACGTGTCTCGCGAGGTGCAGGCGCGCCAGTTGGCCCTGGCGATCCGCGACGAAGTGGTCGACCTGGAGGCCGCCGGCATCAGGATCGTGCAGATCGACGAGGCGGCTTTCCGCGAAGGCCTGCCGCTGCGCCGCAACGCCTGGCCGCACTATCTGGAGTGGGCCACCGAGGCCTTCCGCCTGTGCGCCTCCGGAGTCCGCGACGAAACCCAGATCCATACGCACATGTGCTACAGCGAGTTCAACGATGTGATCGAGTCCATCGCCGCCATGGACGCCGACGTGATCACCATCGAGACTTCGCGTTCGGACATGGAGCTGCTGGAGGCCTTCGAGCAGTTCGACTACCCGAACGAGATCGGTCCGGGCGTCTACGACATCCATTCGCCGCGCGTGCCGAGCCGGGAAGAGATCGTCGCGTTGCTGCGCAAGGCGGCCCGGCGGATACCCGCCGAGCGGCTCTGGGTCAACCCGGACTGCGGCCTGAAGACCCGCGCCTGGCCGGAAACCGAGGCAGCGCTGGTGAACATGGTCGCCGCGGCCCGCGAACTGCGTGGCGACCTCGCCCGCGGTTGACCGGCGGGCCTGGTGAGCGGAACGGGACGCCTGGCGTCCCGTTCCGCATTTGCACGTCGGTTCAGCGCGGAGCGTCCACCAGCGCCCGTAGCACATGGTCTTCCCAGACCCCGGCGATCTTCAGGTAGGCGCGGGCGTAGCCTTCCTTCTCGAAGCCGAGGCTTTCCAGCAGGCGCTCGCTGCGTGCGTTGCGCGGCAGGTGGCTGGCCATGATCCGGTGCAGGCCGAGCTGCTCGAAGCAATACCGGTTGGCTACCCGCAGGGCTCGTGCCATCAGGCCGCGGCCCTGCGCCGCAGCGGCCAGGGAAAAGCCCAGGTGGCAGGCCTGGAATACCCCGCGGACGATATTGGTGTAGCTGCAGCGCCCCAGCACCTCGCCGTCGTCGGGATCGAGCAACAGCAGGAGAAGCGCCTCGCCTTCGTCCATGCTCGCCACCTGTAGCAGGGTGCGGGCGCGGGCGTTGTCCACGGAAAAATACCCCGGGTCGCGCAGCGGCTCCCATGGCGCCAGGTGCTCGCGGTTGGCGTTCTCGTAGCGGCTGGTCCGGACGAAATCGTCGGGTTGCAGCGCGCGCAGGAGGAAGTCCGCGTCGCGATGCAGTATCGGCACCTGCCGCCGGTTGCCCGGCAAGACCCTCGGGT
Organism: Pseudomonas sp. 203-8; assembly: GCF_020708595.1. Classification (NCBI taxonomy): domain Bacteria; kingdom Pseudomonadati; phylum Pseudomonadota; class Gammaproteobacteria; order Pseudomonadales; family Pseudomonadaceae; genus Pseudomonas; species Pseudomonas sp. 203-8. Next base: position 31,398 of record NZ_JAJFDF010000016.1, read on the forward strand.
AGCCGGGCGGGAAGGGCGCCAGGGCAGACTTGAAGTCATTCATAGAACTTGCCCGCCAGCATCAGCTGCGCCGCGCGCCGCCAGGCATTCTCCGGCCTGGAATAGCCCGGCAGGCCGTCGCGGGAGTCCTCGCCCCAGGTCGCGGCGGCATCGAGGAAGCCACCGATGCTGCCGTTCTCCCAACCCAGCGGGCTGGGGCCGAATGGTTTCGGCGGGTTGGCGGCGGCGAGGCGGCGGTCTTCCTCCCAGTCCGCCGCCAGCGCGGCGAGGAAGTGCAGGAAACCCGCTTCGTCCTCGACCTGTTCGGCCAGCGCGTAGAGATCGGTTGCCATGTGCTTCCTCCTGGAAGTGGGTTTCGGGATACGACGGCGCGAGGTCGGAGCGCGGTCAGGCCGGGTGCAGCGATCATAGCGCGGACCGGCGCTGGCATGGCTCGCAGCCTGGCTGATGCGCGGGCGCGGGGCGATTGTCTGGGCGTACCAATGCCTGCCTCAACCAGAGCGTCTCGGTAGTCGGGCTGGCCGGCCTGGCAATCCTGGCATCGCGCGCCCCGCTGGGTCCCGCCCGCTAGGGGACGGACGGCGATGCGGGCACCGAGGAAAGTTGCCGGAGCCCGATCTACACTGGCGTTTAGCGGTAGGACGGCTATCTCCGGTTCTCCACTCCCTCGCGATGGACAGGCGCCATCAAGGAGTCGTGCGCGATGCTCTTCGGCAGAAAAAGCAGGGCGGTGGAAAGCGCCGCCAAGGATGAAGACTTGGCGTGGCGACTCGATGCCATCGGGCAGAACGTCGCCACCATCCGTTTCACTCCCGATGGCCAGATACTGTCCGCCAACCCGCTGTTCCTCGCGGCGGTCGGCTATTCGGCGGACGAACTGGTCGGCAAGCACCACCGGATCTTCTGCGACGAGGACTACCAGGCCTCCGCCGCCTACGTGCGCTTCTGGAAGGAACTGGCCAGCGGCACGCCCCAGCGCGGCGTGTTCAAGCGCCTGCGGCGCGATGGTACGCCGGTCTGGCTGGAGGCCACCTATTTCCCGGTGAAGAATGCCGAAGGGGCGGTCGTCGAGGTGCTGAAGATCGCCGCCGACGTGACCCGCAACCATTCCGAACTGCTCCTGCTCAACGCGATCAACGACGCCATACGACAGTCCATGGCGGTCATCGAGTTCACCCCGGACGGCGAGATACTCGATGCCAACGAAAACTTCCTGCGTCTCTTCGGCTACAGCCTCAAGTCGCTCAAGGGCCAGCACCACCGCATGCTCTGCTTCGACGAGTTCTATCGGGAGAACCCGGATTTCTGGGCTCGGCTGCGGCACGGCGAATTCTCCCGCGGGCATTTCGAGCGCCGCAGCGCCGCCGGCGAGCGGGTACATATCGAAGCCACCTACAACCCGGTCAAGGACAGTTCGGGGCGGATAATCAAGGTCATCAAGTTCGCCATCGACGTTACCGAGCAGGTCAATCGCAACGAGGAAGTACGGCGCGCCGCCGAGCTGTCGTTCTCCACCGCGGAAGAGACCGCGCAGATTTCCACCCGCGGCATCGACTCCCTCGACCAGTCCGTCGCCCTGTCGGCCAAGACCCTGTCGATGGTCAACACCGCCGTCGGCCTGATTTCCCAGCTCACCCACCAGACCAAGGACATCGAGAACATCGTCACCACCATCCAGAGCGTCGCCGAACAGACCAACTTGCTGGCCCTCAACGCCGCCATCGAGGCGGCTCGCGCCGGCGACATGGGGCGCGGCTTCGCGGTGGTCGCCGACGAGGTGCGGCAACTGGCGGCGCGCACCAGCGGCGCCACGGTGGAGATCAAGAACGTGGTCACCGAGAACGTCAAGCTGACCCAGCAGATCAACCACAACATGCAGACCATCGAGTCCAGCGCCCAGGAGAACAACAACCAGATCACCACCGTGGCCGGCATCATGCAGGAGATCAGCAAGGGCGCCGAGCACGTGGCGCGGGTGGTGTCGAGCCTGTTCAAGTGACCTCGGCGCAGGCCTCCGGCGGCCGATAGCGGCGCAGGCGTCGAGCATCCGCCCGCCTTTGTGGCATGGCCATGGCCGTCATTTACTTTGAACGTATCTTCGAGCCGTTCGGTCGGACCTGAAAAAGCGGCATCCGCCGCGCCGATGCACCGACCGTGAGGCTTGTACCATGACCAATCCGGAGCCGGCGGACCTGCCGATCAGCCTGCTGATCAATGGCCAGCGCCGAGAGCTGAGAGTACCCCCGTGGCTGACGCTGCTCGACCTGCTGCGCGAGCGGCTCGACCTGGTGGGCAGCAAGAAGGGCTGCGACCACGGCCAATGTGGCGCTTGCACGGTGTTGCGCAACGGTCGCCGGATCAACGCCTGCCTGACGCTGGCGGTGATGTGCGACGGCGATGCACTGACTACCATCGAAGGTCTGGCCGAGGGTGATCGCCTGCATCCCCTGCAACAGGCGTTCATCCGCCATGATGCCTTCCAGTGCGGCTACTGCACGCCCGGACAGATCTGTTCGGCCCTTGGCCTGGCGAGCGAGGGGCGGGCGCGCTCGCGGGCGGAGATCCGCGAGGGCATGAGCGGCAACCTGTGCCGCTGCGGCGCCTACGGCAATATCCTCGACGCCGTGGAAGACGCCTTGCCGCTGCTCGATCGCGACGGGCAGGGAGGGCAGCGCGCATGACGCCCTTCGCCTATGCCAAGCCGGCCGACATCGAGCAGGCGCTGGGCCTCGCCGGCCCGGAGTCGCGCTACATCGCCGGTGGCACCAACCTGCTCGACCTGATGAAGGAAAACGTTGCCAGGCCCCGGCGACTCATCGACATCACCGGCCTCCCGCTGCGCGACATCCGCCGGACGCCCACCGGCGGCCTGCTGGTCGGAGCCCTGGTCAGCAACGCCGAACTGGCCTGGAATCCCGCCGTGGAGGCGGACTATCCCTTGCTAGCCCAGGCGATCCTCGCCGGCGCCTCGCCGCAGTTGCGCAACATGGCCAGCACCGGCGGCAACCTGTTGCAGCGTACCCGCTGCCAGTATTTCTACGACACCGGCACGCCATGCAACAAGCGCGAGCCGGGCAGTGGATGCCCCGCGCGCAGCGGGCTGAACCGCAACCATGCGATCCTCGGCGCCAGCGAACACTGCGTGGCGGTACATCCATCCGACCTGTGCGTGGCGCTGGCGGCGCTGGAGGCTCAGGTACTGGTGCGCGGCCGCGCTGGCGAGCGGCGGGTCGCTTTCGCCGACTTCCATCGCCTGCCGGCGGACACGCCCGAGCGCGACAACTGCCTGGCCGTCGACGAACTGGTCACCGCCATCGAGCTGCCAGCGCCGCGCTTCGCCCGGCATTGCCACTACCTGAAGGTGCGCGACCGGGCCTCCTACGCCTTCGCCCTGGTCTCGGTGGCGGCGGCCCTGGAACCGGACGGCGAGCGCATTGGCGAACTGCGCCTGGCGCTCGGCGGCGTGGCCCACAAGCCATGGCGCGTCGCAGAGCTGGAGGAACGTTTCAGGGGCCACCCGGCGAACCGGGACAGCTATGTCCGCTTCGCCGAAGCGCTGCTGCGTGACGCCAGGCCGCTGGCCCACAACGCCTTCAAGATCGGATTGGCGCGCAACGCCATCGTTCGCGCACTGGAAGAAGCCCACTCGGGAGGGATCGGCCAATGAGCAGCCTGCCACACAGCACCGGGCAAGCCCTGGATCGCGTCGACGGGCCAGCCAAGGTCACCGGCCAGGCTCGCTACGCCGCCGAATATCCTGCCGCCGACCTGCTCCACGGCAGCGTGGTCAGCAGCGACGTCGCCCGCGGCCGGGTGCGCGGCATCGACTGTGCGGCGGCCCTGGCGGTACCCGGGGTGGTCGCGGTACTGCATCACCTGAACCGGCCGCCGATGGCGGGCGACGACGAGCCCTACAAGGACGCCGATGCCGCCGAAGGCGAACCCTTCCGCCCGCTGTTCGACGACCGCGTCCTGTACAGCGGCCAGCCCCTTGCCCTGGTCCTGGCACGGAGCCTGGAACTGGCCCGCTACGCGGGCTCGCTGCTGCGCATCGATATCGAGCCCGAGCCGCACCAGACCGACCTGCTGGTCGCCCTCGACCAGGCCCATGAGGCTCCCGCCGAACTGCCCGCCGAGCGCGGCGACTTCTACACCGCCTACCGCGCCGCGCCGATTCGGGTCGAGGCCAGCTACAGCACGCCGATCGAGCACCACAATCCCATGGAACCGCACGCGTCCACGGTCATCGTCCAGCCCGACGGCAGCCTGCTGGTGCACGACAAGACCCAGGGGACGCAGAACAGCCAGGCCTACCTGCAAAAGGTCTTCGGCCTGCCCGCCGACAAGGTAAGGGTCTGTGCCGCCTACGTCGGCGGAGCCTTCGGCTCCGGCCTGCGTCCGCAATACCAGTTGGCCCTGGCGGTGATGGCGGCGCTGCAACTGCGGCGGTCGGTGCGCGTAGTGCTGACCCGCCAGCAGATGTTCACCTTCGGCTACCGGCCGCGCACCCTGCAGCGCCTGCAACTGGGCGCCGATGCCGAGGGGCGCCTGCTTGCGCTGGGCCACCAGGCGACAGCGCAGACCTCGCGCTTCGAAGACTTCACCGAGCACGTGGTGGAGTGGAGCGGCATGCTCTATCGCTGCGAGAACCTTTCCCTGGCCTACCGTCTGGTGCCGCTGGACGTCTATACCCCGCTGGACATGCGCGCCCCCGGCGCGGCGCTGGGGCTGATCGGGCTGGAATGCGCGATGGACGAACTGGCGGTGCGGCTCGGCATGGACCCCATCGCGCTGCGCCGGTTCAACTTCGCCGAGCGCAACGGCAACGAGGACAAGCCGTACTCCAGCAAGGCGCTGCTGGCCTGCTACGAGGAGGGCGCCCGGCGCTTCGGTTGGCAGGCCCGCGACCCACGGCCACGGAGCATGAGCGAAGGGCGCCAGTTGCTCGGCTGGGGCATGGCCGGTGGCGTCTGGGAGGCCATGCAGAGCAAGGCCAGCGCGAGGGCGCGGCTGGAGGCGGACGGCCTGCTGCGGGTGGCCAGCGCGACCACGGATATCGGCACCGGCACCTACACGGTGATGACCCAGATCGCCGCCGACGCCGCTGGCATGGCGCCGGAAGAGGTGCGCTTCCAGCTTGGCGACAGTGCGTTGCCCAAGGCTCCATTGCAGGGCGGCTCGTTCACCGTCTCGTCGGTCGGTTCCGCCGTCCGCCTGGCCTGCCTGCGCCTGCGCCAGGCCCTGGTCGCCCATGCCAGGGCCCGCCATCCGGAGCTGGCCGGCACCGCCGAAGAACGCTTCCGCATATGCCGTGGCCATCTGGAAGCGGGCGATACGCGATACGCCCTGGCCGACCTGCTGCAAGGGCTGCCGGAAGACGCGTTGCAGGTGGAGGTGGAAGCTGAACCCTCGGCGCGGCGCAAAGGCTACGCCACCGCGACCCATTCGGCGGTATTCGTCGAGGTGCGGATCGACGAAGCCCTCGGTACCCTGCGTGTGAGCCGGGTGGTCAGCGCGGTCGCGGCGGGGCGGGTGATCAACCCGAAGACCGCTCGCAGCCAGATACTCGGCGGGGTGGTCTGGGGCCTGGGCATGGCCTTGCAGGAGGAAACCCAGGTCGACCATGCGCTGGGCCGCTGCATGAACCACAACCTCGCCGAGTACCACATCCCGGTTAACGCCGATATTGGCGATATCGAGGTGATCTTCGTTGACGAACCCGACGATATCGTTAACGAACTGGGCTCCAAGGGCGTCGGCGAAATAGGCATCGTCGGCGTCGCCGCCGCAGTGGCGAATGCCGTGTACCACGCCACCGGCCGCCGCCTGCGCGACTTCCCGCTAACCGTCGACAAGTTGCTCGGCTGAGCCCGGCAGCCTGCGCAAGCGGCTTGGCGGCCACCCGCCGGGTCGCCGGGCTGGACTCTCCCCCAAGGGGAAGATCGCAGGCCCCTCTCGCCACCCGCAACGGAGTCGAACACGACATGCCGCCGACAGCCTCGGTGGCGCCCTCGCCGAGCGCTACCGCGATGCCGGTCCAGGCGCACTTGTTGCATCGCGGCCACGCCGAAGCGGACCTGCCCGGCGCCCATTGGGCCATCGCCTGGGCCGAGCGTCCGGCCTGTGGTTGCAAGCGTTCGAGGGCAGCCTGGCGGGCGCGAGGATCGTGTGGGGCCGAAGACCGGCGCTCCGCGTAGCGAGCGGTTTTCGCCTGGAAGCACGGTTGCGGGAAAAGTTCCGCTGGAAACCCTCCGACTTGCAGAACACGAGGCGCCCCGCATTCCTTGGCACTGCGCTTGATAGCGGCGAAAAGACCCACGGAAAATCACCGGGTCGTTCAGTCTTTGCCAAAGGAAATCAGTATGAAGAACGCAATGGCCCTGACCCTGGCCGGCCTGCTGGCCGCTCCTTCCCTCGGCTTCGCCGCCGCGCCGGACGCAGTGATGGTCTTCGCCCGCCAGGGCGACAAGGGCAGCGTATCCGTCGGCGACAAGCACTTCCGCACCCAGGCCTTCAAGGTCCGCCTGGTGAATGCGGCGAAGAGCGAGATCAGCCTGAAGAACAGCTGCCTGGTGGCGCAGTCCGCCGCCGGCCAGTCCTTCAGGCTGGATACCGTGGACGAGGAACTCACCGCCGAGACCCTCAAGCCGGGGGCCACCGTCGAAGGCGAGGCGATCTTCGCCTCCGAGGACGACGCGGTGTACGGCGCATCGCTGGTCAGGCTGAGCGACCGGTGCAAGTAGGCGGGTAGCCGTTGCGCAGCGAAAGCCGCAGGGCAGCCTCGGCGGCTTTCGGGTGCGAGGAAACGGCTTTCGAAGGTTTCGGCGCGAATCTGAAATCATTCAGGGCGCGTTTCCGGTGCTTCTGGTTGCCTGGGCTGGGGCCGAATTCCAGATACCAGATGCCAAATGCCAAATGCCCCGGGCGAGGGGAGGGTAGACATCGTTCCAGGCTGCGCCTGAGCGAGGCGCTCGATCCACAAGGCACGCCCGGCCCTCTCTCCCGTGCGCGGGAGAGGGTTGGGGTGAGGACCGCCAACACCACATTTCAAAAACCAAATCAGCACCACTCAAGCCGCGACTATTGCGGTTAGCAGTGAGGGAGGTTGTGGTTCTGCGGGTGGCAATAGAGGTGCCCACCAGGTATGGGAGAGGCTATGGCTTAGGGAGGGAAGGGCTGTATACGGCCAATAGCAGCCGCTCCGTAAAGCCGTTTTCGATGTACGCTTAGATGAATTTTATCGATTGGTGGCATGTGACGGCGACGTTCTGACGCAAAATGCATGTCACTCCAAACGCGTTTTTAGGGGTACCGCGCTGAGCACTTTGAGACGGCCTTCTCCGCCGTTGAAAAGTCTATCTTGTTCAAATACGTGCCCAGAAGTAACCATGGTTGGGAGATAGAAAACGATACCGTCTCGATGTCCGGAACTGGCGATCACGCTCTCAAGCTGAATTAGCATCGATTCGTATGTGCGTATATTTAATCTATTCTTGATCTCCACAACTACTGACTGACCACCACTCTTCACTAGGACGTCTGCAAAAATCTTCCGTTTTCCCCCGCCAATTGGAGCTTCAGACAGCACTTCTGCATTAGGAAAGATAGCGGACAAAAAACCCGCTACTGACCCTAGCCACTGAGGATACGAGTTACTTTCCAACTCATCCACGGGACGGAGAGTAAAATACGATTTAAGGGCCTCAGTAACACGCCCCCAAAGATCCCCCTCCACAAAATTTAACTTGCTTTTTATCGTCCGCGCCAATAGTTTTGCGGACTCCTGTTCACGGTCGCGTGCAAGCTGTAAGGCCATCTCGTCAACAAGAAGGCAAGAGAACGCTGTTACTGACACGATAGCGAGGAAAGCTTCACTCTCGCTGAAGTCCAATTTGTGATCATGAGTAGATGGGTTTCTCCACTCCTGTCTGTAGTTCGTAAATTGATCCAGCACTCTCTTCCTGAAGACATTAGATTTGCTAAAGAACTGCTCAATATCAAATACTCGCGTTTTATCAAGGCTTTTCTTGGCTAGAACACCGTAAGCCTCTTTGAGGCCACCTTCGAATGCTTGATTTGTTCTATACACTGCATCAGTGAATGCCGAATCATCGGCGTCCCTTTGTCCCCTCCTTAAATGTTTATAAGCAATTTCTACGTGCGCGAGCATCGCCATCAGTCCAGGCGTGTGATCACCAGCACCAGCTTGATCGATCTTTCCTCGAAGGGTCGCAATAATATCCATTAACCAAAAACGCTCTAACAATCTGCGAGTGAAAAAGGCGTAATGTTATCAGCCATTTGTGTCGCGTAATTTTACTTTCCGGAGCCTCTTGAGCCCATTGCGTCAAGAGTTAGAATCGGCCGACTGCAGCTGGTGACGGCCAGATTCTCTCTGACCCGGTAGACATCCCCGGTCTATGTGCCTGCGAAAACCAGCAACCTGGACTAAATCGCGCCAGAGACGACAACCCGGCCCGCTCTGGCCTACAGGTAACGACTGCGGGGTAGTTGAATGATCTGCTGTCCGCAGGCGGAACTTGTTCGTAGGGGCGCGCGAAGCACTGGCTAGGGGATTAACCTGACCGGCGTGTTTATAGTAGTCCTCTGCTCCAAGGTAGAACGGTCATTCGATGCGCAAACTCTCCGGTGCCTTATCATAAATTTAGTGAAACGTGCAGCTGCCGCTTCGGCCTCTGCGTGATATTTATAGGATCCATCTTCCTGCCGTAGGAAATACCCTACAGGCACCCTTAGCCCACTCTCTTTAGCCTTGAATGCAAAAATCTCGAGTAACTCAAGCTTGTGTTGAGATTCGGGGCGGAAACACACATTCTCACCGCCTTGGTAAACCGTAGATGGGTATGCCCAACCATCAGGACTGAAATTTAACATTGAGTTGGTAAATTCGCTGCTGAAAAGGTAGGCGCCTTCGCCAGCAGCTAATAAGTTTTGGTTGATAAACTTCCGAATGATGGAGAGTTTTTTCTTAGTATCTGACGCCAGGCCGGTATAAAATTTATTGCCCACCGTTGCCACAGTGAGCGCTTCTTTAGATTGATAAGCCATCAGAAGCACATTGGATTCGGGCTTGACTCGAACCTCGGCAAATGTTGTAGGTATTTGACCCTCAGAGGTATATAGTAACCCTTGAGATGGCCGATTGACACGACCGTGGTATTTTACGCGATCGTCGGGGGGCGCCCAGAACTCTGATTCCGAAAGGTCTTTGAATTCCGAACTCCAAATTCGCGCACGGTAAAAAATTCCACCGGGAAAATATTCTTTTTCTTGCGCGGAGAATGCACCCGCTCGCATAGGCCCTATCGAGATCATGACGACATCTTTAATTCTCTCATAGATGTCTTTGATGGCTAAATTTCTATAGTCATCGTTAAACTCTTTGACTCTTTTCTTGAGCCCTTTGCTGCTGATATTACGCAGCAATAAGTCGATGCGAGCTAAGCCTTCATTCGGTGCGCGCTTGCTATATATATCCAAAGTCGACATTTAAAGCCTCTACTTTTCTTACAGCCTGCATTGTAGTCCCCCAAAAATCTTGTTAGGCCAAAAACTGGCCTCTTTCCTTCTAGGCACAAGGTTGTAGCATGACGAACTTAGCACTTTAAATAGCCTTCGGCTAGGCAAAATACATCTCGATTGAGGGCATTGGCGCCTGGCCGGTTTGAGTCGACCCCAGCCTATAACGACCGGTTGAATCCACAGCCAATAGCTGTCTGTCGTCACTGGCTGCAATCCGGCCAGAGGCGGCCAGTCAAGAATACAGGGCTATTTCACGCCATCCTTAATCTCAATCGGGACCTTAAGTTCTTGTCTATGCTCTATCCACTCAGAGTAGGGGACTATCCGATCGGCTGGTTTGATTGTCTTGATCAAAGGCTTGATCTGCTGTCTATCGAGGTTGACAACCTTCTGCTTTACCTTCGTGACATCGGCAATTTCTTCAGGTGTAAGCTCCACATCCCAATCAACCGGTGTATCGGTGAACCCAAAGCGTAGGCGATATCGCTCAACTGCTTGGACTTCGTCGTTAGATAATTCCAAGTTTGTCGTCAGCGTACCAATGTCTGCTTTCTCGAACAAAAGGGTCCTGCATACCTTTGGACAGGGAGGCGAAGGCAAAAATGGGAAGGACTCACACTTGCATGTGACGTCCGCAAAAGCGCTCATCGCAACCATCCAGAAAAGCATTCCGACAACCCAACTCGATTTCATGCATCACCCTCACCGCGGTCAACGTCGCGAAACAGCACCCACCAAAAAAGATAAGCTGTGAGCCAAAGTGCAAACGCGATGACCCCGTAGAATAGGTAATCCAGTTGAGCCTGGAAGTCGGCGTTAATCTGATTGAACGCCTTATCTTGGACCGCGCCCTTGGTAAACAGCGCAGCCAGGTAACTACGCGAGAGTTCATTGCCCGCCTGCACGGATACCAGCAAGAAGATCCAGGTTAGGGTTAGGAGAAAGTAGAAGCTACGCCATCCCCGGCCGACAGGGCTGTAATGTGACGATCCAATAACGACAGCTACCGAGCCACCGAGCATGGCCAGCGCCCATGTGGTGAGCTGCGACGAAGCGGCGGCGATCTCCTTCAGCCCCGCGAGGAATAGGTCCATTTCAACCCCCATATTCAGCCACCAAGCTTTTAGCTGAGGTTAGCCCTCGCATTCAAATGCGCAATGGCGACGGCGATCCATTCAAAGCTCCTATCTGAACGCCCACTCCTCCGCCAGATGTTGCAGCCGTAGCCCCCGCTTTCGGCCAAAAGCGGCCGGTCTCACAGAGGCTAAGCAGACCATCCTTGAAGCTGGAAGATATCTATGAAACTAGGGACGATTCATTCCGTATCCTGCGCTGCACGATCACATAATCATAGGGAAGCTGTAATCAGAGATGGCCAACCGTCTGGTTGCTCTTCTCGAGAGCGATTGCCCTCAGATTCTTGTTGCTTTGGGGCGGACGATGCTGGAGAGGAAGAAGGACTCTGCAACGGCGTGGCACCATCGTCCTTTCCGCTAAGCGGCGGATCCACTCGGGTGAAGGCGAAATGGCTCACTGCAATTACCATTGAGAGCAACACCGCCAGACCCACAACTGCAACCCCATTGAAGACGCGCTCTGCACGAGCAATGGGCCGCCTGACCATCTTGTCGAACTCTGCAGCTGCCAGAAATCTGTAAAGCTTTGGCTGCCATTCCTCCCGTAGTGCATGTTGAATACGAATGAATTTCCATCCAGAGAACACACTGATCAGCGTATAGGTGAACGCCACGAGCACAGCGGCAGTAATGAGATACGGGTTGATCTGCACGCTTAAGCGTGCAGCTACAATACCCAAACCCACAGTAAGGGCAGTCGCAATAGCAGTGACCGCCTGCCGCGTTGCGTCGGTAGCTTTCGAGGTCTCGTCAGTTACGGCCTTACGAAGGTCTCCCAAGGACTTCAGGGTGTCCTTTGCGATATCGGAAATTGCCATCTGATAGGCAATCTTCGCAGATTCTAGGGCGGCCTCCAGATGCTCGCCAAAGTATGAAACCACCTCCCCATCAGCACGCCCTGAGCGAGCAATTTCAGCTGAGAGTAGGATGTGCTTGGTTTCTGCCTCTCTAGGATTGTCATACACCCATCCGGCAGCCTCTTGGAGAATCAAGAGGCGCTCCAGTGTTATAGGTGAAGCATCTATTTTGAGACTAGGATCAAACGCAAGCTTCAGCTTTGGTGGCCCCTTGAAAAGCAAGGTCGAGCCCGATGGATCGATCTCGTTCGCAATACAACGACTAAGCGCATCGAAAGCGTGCACCATCCATAACGCATGGAAAGGATTGGCGGCATCAAGCATCTGACCGTCTAGCAGAAGCCAAGGCAGTACATCTTCAGGAACGGTTCGGACTGAAGAAGACTCCTTTACCAGCAGTCTGGGAGGCTTTGACGGAAGTCCAACCTCAAAACTCAGTTCATCCTCCCATCTCAAGAACGCTCTCGATCGACAGCAGAACGGATGGCTCAGGCCTAGCAGGCGCCATGTCGTTGAGGCGTGCCCTTTCTCGAGATATTTCTTGAAGCCAGCCTCAGTGACTAGGAACAGATCACCATTAGCTGACGACACAGACTTTTGAAGCTCCAATCGAAATGGGGCGAAGTCATCTTCGACTTCGTTGAGCTCGTACTCATTTCCCTGCTGGTCAAAAATGCTGAGCGGCCAACCAGCAGCCACTGTAGCTTCTGCCAGTTCAATCGCAACGTTCGCTGATAGGCTCGAAGCAGAGAGCGTCAACTCCCCCTCAGAGACCAGAGTCTGCCGGTTGCGTGCTAGCGCGTTAAGCAGGGTTGCCAAGTTTAGGTGCGACAACGCTATTCTCCGTGACCTTGTTGGTCTCGACAATGATCGTCTTCTTATCACCCTCAAGGTCAATCACCGTCACATTGGGATTGTCCTCCTTGTCAGGGAAGAGAATTGTCACACCTTCAACCGTCATGATTTTGCGCATGTAGGGTTGTCGAAGAATCTTTCGGTCGGGTTTGAAGCTGAGTTCATGAAGCTTGCTGCTCTTAACCCGCCTGCGTGTTTCCCTCTCCAAACGGGTTGCTACCTTCTCATCCACAGGAGAGTTAGCAGCAACGAGCACAGCTTCGACGATTGCATCTTCATCGATCTTCATTCGTCTGCCTAAAACACCCTGGGCCACTTTGATAGCCTTAGGTACGTCCTCGCTCGGCAGGTCTTTCTTACAGGCTTGCAGGGTACTCCTCAGCAGCTTCCTAGTTATTTCGCTGAGCTCGGTGTCCGAAATGCTTCGCGTGACAGCAAGAAAGTCAGCGAAGTAATCGGCAATATCCGGGCCCTGCTTTGTCCTGTCAGTGGCGGATACGTCCTGGCTGGCAATACCATTCACTATGCGAATCAAGGCTGTCTTCTGAATAGCCTTCTTGTCGTCGACGAGGGCAGTCAGGATACGTCGCAATGCATTCGCTGGCTGAGCATCATCCTGCTCAAGCGCTAGCTTATAGTCATACTTGATCAAGCTGAAGATGGTGACATCGGGATCGTCGACAGCGAGTTCGAACATGCACAATACCCCATCAGCACTCCCCCCAACATGTTTGTTGTTGAAGTTCAATGCTAGAGCCTGGGCTCCTCGCTCAAACGTTGCCTCGCCGTTAGCTATGGTTTCCAGCTGCTGCTTAGTGCTTGAATGATTCTTAAACATGAATACTGGCGCGGCAGCCGTATCGAGGATTTTCTCTTTGAAGAAGCTCTCCTCCTCCAGCGCTCGCTCGGGCATGGCCAGGAAATCCTTGTTGCCAACCACGTGAAGGATCATTCGTTTAATGGTCAGCGAGGCCTGTTCTTCATCCGTAAAAAAGCTCATTAGATCTCCAAAGATCTCTGGCTATGCTGTTCGCCAGCACGACATTCGATAGCAAGCAGTACGCCGCCACCATGGTTCATTGACATTGCTTGGACTAAGACCCATTGCCGACACAATGGCAAGATCTCACTGTGTATTTCACAAAGTGGAAAATAAGGCGCCAGCAGAGAATGCAGCAAGGGGCCATCACGCCGCCAAACGATCGACACTCCAGTCATAGCTGGGACGCTCTCAGGAGGCAAGAAGGGATATCTCCTCCACTTTTCCACGCAGTGGATCGCTAGTACTGGCACAGCCAATGCGTTCCGCTCGTATTTTAGGGAGGGTAGCCTGCCAATGCTGGCCTGCTCAAGATTAGGAGTGTCTGCTTCTGGCCGTTTTCTGACAGCCCAAATTGGCGAAATCAATACCAAGAGAGACGCCATACGCAGCTACCTTCCACCTTCCCAACCCCTCACCCATTCCTCCCCAACCTATACCCACTGACCGCCTCGTAAACCGCCTTCCGCAACCGATTGATCCCGCCGATCGGCCGATGCTCCGGCAGCGCGTGCCAGGGGTTGAACGAAAGGTTGTCACAGAACAGGTTCTGTTCCCGGCTATCGAAATCCTGAGCTGGCACAATGATGTCGGCTATGGTAGCGAAGGGCGCGTCCGACTCCTTCCATTCGACGCTGGTGTCTTCGATGGGCATGTACTTGGCCGGGTCCTGGCGCTGCACCTGGAAGGCGTAGCAGGCGGGGGTGCGGTCGATGGAGAGTTGCTGGTACAGGGCGGCGCGGAGGAAGTTGGGCAGGTCCTGGTTCTGCTTCGGTAGCTGGTAGGCCGGGCACTTCTCCGGGGCGGGGACGACGCGGAACTTGATGTTGTGTTCGCCCAGCTTGTACGGCGAGATGCCGTTGTAGCCGGCGTGCAGCGGGCTGTCCGGGGCGGGGGCGAGGGTGCGCAGGGCGATCAGCAGGTGGCGCAGTTCCCAGCTGGCGGGGTTCCAGTTGGGGAAGAAGGCCAGGGCTTTCTTGCCGTCGGCCTGGGCGGCGAAGTTCTGCCGGTATTCGGCGATGTCGCGGATGAAGAACACCGGCTGGTTGAACATGACGAAGTCCTGCTCGCCGTCATGGCCGCGGCCGGGCAGGAGTTTTTCGCCGGGCACGTCGAGCAGCTTGATGGCCATGCCGCGCGCGTCGTTCTTGCTGTCGAACTGCGGGTAGGCGTTGCCGTTGGAGAAGCGCACCCAGGCGTTCCAGCTCTTGCCCGGTTCGGCGAACACGCCGCGACGCAGGGTCGGGTCGAGGTCGGCGCGTACCTTGAACTCGGCCTTCACGCAGCCGTGGGCCTTGGCGTGGGCATCGCGCAGGACGCGGGTGTTGTCGCGGTGCTGTTCGACCACGCGGATGGCGTCCTGGATGATCGCTTGGGTGATGCGGGCTTCGTCCGGGGCGATCTGCTCTTCCGCGGACACCGGGCCGGAGAATTTCCAGGCGTAGTAGAGGCTGCCGATGGCCCAGCCGCCGAGGCCGACGGCCAGCAGCAGGAGGAGCAGGCGGCCGAGCCATTTGCCGAGGAACAGCCAGGCGTGGGTGAGGAGTGCGCGCATGGAGTGGGTGTCCTTGGTGGTGTGCGTTGGCTGTGGGCTTTTATTCTTCTTGGGCGGGGAGTGCGCCACGATTGCTTCTCCCCGTCCTCTGGCTAGGCGTCCCCCCTGAAGGGAGAGGGGCTGCTCGGGGTGGAGAGGGGCAGCGGCGCCATGCCTCGCGCTTCTCCATTTCCCAGGTTCAGCGTTGCGCGGTCCGTTGCTCCGGCGCCGGGCATTTCGGGCCGGGCGTCCAGGGTGGGGTCTGGGCCGGGACCAGGCGGCGCTCGAATTCGGGGTTGCCGAGCACCTTCAGGTATTCCACCAGCGCCCAGCGTTCTTCCGGGCTGAGGGCGCGGCCGATCACGCCGTTCTGCCGGCAGCCGTCGCGGAATTCGTGGCCGCTGTTGCGGTTGCCGGTGAGACGGGTGTCGAGGAGGAAGCCACCGGGGAATTTCTCGGTGCGGAATCCGACGAATTTCGGATCGAATTCGAAGGTGCCGACGTAGAACTGCGGCGAGCGTTCGGCGGCCGGGGAGAGCAGTTGGAACAGGTTGGGCACCGAGCCGTTGTGCAGGAACGGCGGGGTCGCCCAGACGCCGTCCAGCGGGCGGGCCTTGTAGGCGCGCAGTTCCTGTACGCCGATCGGTAGGTCGAAGCCGTTCATGGTCTTCTGCTGTTCCGGCGGGATGCCGGCGTCCCGGTAGGCGCGCTGCTCGACGAAGGCGGTGATGTAGGCCAGGCCCTTGGCCGAGGACAGTTGCGAGAGGTCGAGTTGCTGCGGATCGGCGCCGATCAGCTGGACGTTCATCCGCGCCAGTTCGTCGACGCTCCAGCCGAGCTTGCGCAGGTCGTAGCGGTGGTCGGCGATGTTGTCGGCGGTGGTCGGATCGGTGCCGATCACCTCGGTCGGCACCATGTGCATGCGCCACTCGGGATTGCGTCCGGGGGCGGCGTATTCCGCCGGTTGCACCTTGGGCGCATGGCAGAAGGCGCAGTTGGCTTCGAACAGGGCGCGGCCCTGGGAGGCGCGTTGCAGGTCGATGCGGCCGAAGAGGTCTTCCGGCCAGGTCGGTGGTTTCAGTTGTTGCAGGGTTTCTTCCAGGGCGTGCAGGTCGTGCAGGCGTACGCTGGAGGCGTAGCGCTGCTCGCCCTGCAGCGGCTGGCCGTGCTCGTCGAAGATCTGCAGGCGCGCGCCGACGCCGAGGGCCTCGCCGATATTGCGCGCCATCGGCTGCATGGCCGAGCCGTTCCATTGCACCCAGTCGAATTTCCAGATGTCCCAGACCTGCGGATAGCTCACCGGGGCGTTGGCGACGCGGTAGTTGCCCGGGTCGATGGCATCGCCGAAGACGCTGTTGGCGATGCGCCCGAAGGCGTCGGTGCGGCCGGGGCCTTCCTCGGTGGGGTAGAGGTGGCGGCGGGTGTCGTTCCAGGCGGTGCGCAGGAGGGTGTCGAGTACGGCCTTGAAGTCGGCGCGCAGTTGCGACTTGTCCTGTTCGTAGCGTTCGCCGAGGACTTTCCTGGCGAAGCGGTTGAACTTGAACGGGTTGTAGTAGGTGGCGGCCATGCTCGCGCCGAGCGCCTGGCCGAAGGCGCCGCCGCGCAGGGTCGGCACGGTGGCGGCGATGGAGTGCATGGCGGCGCCGCCGTCGATGCGCAGCGACTTGCCCTGGTAGCGCAGTTCGCCGGTGTGGCAGGCAGCGCAGGTGATGTCCAGGTAGCGGGTGCCGGTCTTCTCGTCGCGGTGCTGGCTGAAGCCCACCGGCAGGTTGCCGGGGTTGAGGTCGCTGGCCTTCTGCTGCGGATCGACGAGGAAGCCGAAGCGGGCGAGGTATTCGGGGGCGGCGAAGGGTTCTTCGGAGAAGGGCAGTTCGAGGGCGGTGAACCAGTCGTAGTGCAGGCCCTTCACCAGGGTGCCCTGGGGCGTGTAGTAGAAGCGCTGGCGGGCCTCGTCCTGCCATTGCGGCAGGTAGCGTACCTCGCTCGGCGCCTGGTAGTGGGGCAGGTTGGGATGGGCGACGTAGTAGACCACCACCCCGACGACCGCCAGCACGATCACGCCGACAACCAGCAGAGCCTTTTTCACGGTGCGCATCAGGAACGTCCTTGTAGGCCTTTTTTTGGCACCGTTATGCCAAGGCGTTGGCATATTGGCAAGCTGCTATCAGCTTTTTTGACAAGGTTTTCTTGACAGCGAACGGGTGAAACGTTTGCGCAGGCCTCGCCTGGCGATGTTGGCGACGAAAGCTCGGTATTTCACCGGAGAAAGGCGGACGCCGGAGCGTCGTGGAACGGCAGGGCGAGGCGCCGGTGGCCTGCCGGTCAGAGACCGGAGAAGGCCAGCCAGGCGATGATTGCGGCGTAGAGCATCCAGGTGGGATCGGTACGGCGGTCGAGCAGGGCTTTCATTTCTTCGCCTCCGCGCTCCAGAAGCCCTGGGCGTTGCGGAAGGGCTGGCGGGCCAGTTGTTCCAGGCGGGTGATGCCGTCGGCGCGCATGGCATTGATCAGGGCCGAGAAGGATTTGGCGGAGTAGCTCATGGTGTCGTCTCCAGTTCCGTTCTGGTTATTCGGGGATCTGGCGACTATGTAAACATCGGCGTTGGCGAATGAAAAATGGATAGTCTCACTAGCCACTATCGATGGAATTGATTGATAGGCGAGAACATCTCCCCGCCGCAGGGCGGGGCGATGCGGATCATTCCGGGTTGAACAGGATCACCGCCGCGCGCAGCTTGCTGCGGCCGAAGCGGCTCATCTTGTCGAACTCGGCGTGGCTTACCGGGATGTGCTGGCAGTCCAGCGGCTGGCGGTGCTGGCTGTGGTCGACGTCGGGATCGTGGAGGTAGACGAAGTCCTCGTCGTAGTGGGTGACCAGCACCCAGTGCGGGGCCTTGGAGCGGGTCAGGCGGTAGCTGCTGATCAGCACCAGCGGCTGGCCGCCCCTGGCCAGCTGGCGCGGGATGTCGAGCCTGGCCGAGCGCTTCTGCTCGACGCCCGAGGCGTCCAGTTCCTCGCAGAAGTCCTCGTGGACCAGGCGCATCACCGCCTTCTTGTCTTCGTTGCGTACGCCGTCGAGGAACAGCGGGCCGCTGGCGGACAGCACCAGCTTGACCCGGAAGCCGCGCCGCCAGGCGGCCAGCGCCAGGCCCTGGGGGCTACAGCCGCCGTGCCCGGCGGTCATGTAGATGGTGGTCGCCTCGCGCCACAGGCGCAGTTCCTCGCGGCGGGTCAACTGGCGTTCCGGTTGCAGCGCGCCCATGGCCATCAGCAGGCAGGCCGGGCCGCAGGTGAAATCGGTGGTCTGCCGGTAGAAGGGCACGTGGCGGCGCTGGTCGTGGCCGGGGTTGCGGATGCGTTTCTCGAAGCGCAGCGCTTCGCTGTGGTCCTCGTAGTAGTCGCGCACGGTGGCGAAGGGACGGTAGCCGTTGCGCTCGTAGAGGGCGATGGCGCCACGGTTGTCCGGGCGCACTTCCAGGCGCATGTAGGCGCGGTCGTTGTCCCGCGCGGCCTGCTCGGCGGCTTCCAGCAGCTTCTGGCCGAGGCCGATGCCGCGGGCGCGCGGGTCGATGGCGATGGAGTAGAGGCGGGCCAGCGAGGTGCCTTCGTGGAACAGCACCAGGGCGTAGCCGAGCACGCCGCCGTCGCCCTCGGCTACCGTCAGGCTGGCGTGGGCGCGGGTGAGCATCCACTGGAAGTTGCGGCGGGACAGGCGATCGTAGTCGAAGCAGCGGTTTTCCAGCTCGACCAGGGCGGACAGGTCGTCCACACCGGCCGGGCGGAGGGTCAGGTTCATAGCGGTCTCCACGGCCGCGGGCGGGAACTTCCGCGCGGGCGTGCTGTAATGGGTGCTGTACGCTTCGGTTTGCTGGCAGGCGCCATAGAGCGGTTTCGCAAGGGATTCCCGCCGAGTATTGGCCGGGATGCGTGCGCCGGCAAGCCGGTTCCGAATGCGCCGTGGTTTCGCTGTCCCCCCGGGAGGTGTCGTGAGCAAGCTGTTCATCATCGTGGAACGCAAGGAAGACTGGACGTCCTATTACCCCAGCGAGGATGTGGTCACCGCCCAGGAATACCTGGAACTGCCCATCGACGACGACACTGGCAAGCGGGTCCAGGTGATCAACCTGTGCCGGCACTACAAGTACCTGCGCCATGGCTACTACTGCTCGCTGCTCGCCGAGGCGCGCGGGCACAAGGTGATCCCCTCGGTGCGGACGATCAGCGAGCTGGCCAGGAAGTCGCTGTACAGCCTGGTCCTGGAAGATCTGGATCGCACCCTGGACAAGGCCCTGGCCGCGCACCCCTACGGCAGCACCGATGGTTTCACCCTGACCCTGTATTTCGGCCGTACCGACATCGAGCCGCTGCAGGACCTTGCGCGACAACTGTTCGAGGCGTTTCCCTGCCCGTTGCTGCTGGTGGAGTTCAAGCGCAACCGCACCTGGCACATCGAGGGCATCAAGCCCGGCGCCATCCACAAGCTGCGCGAGGACCAGGAAGACCTCTTCGCCAACGCCCTGGACAGCTTCAGCCGGCAGATCTGGCGCAAGCCGCGTTCGCGCAAGCCGTTCCGCTACGACCTGGCGATCCTCCACGACCCCGGCGAGGCGTTCCCGCCCTCCGACGCCAAGGCGCTGAAGAACTTCGTGCGGGTCGGCCGCAGCCTCGGCATCGACGTCGACCTGATCGAGCGCAAGGACTATTCGCGGATCGCCGAGTACGACGCGCTGTTCATCCGCGAGACCACCAATGTCGCCGATCACACCTACCGTTTCGCCAAGAAGGCCGAGAGCGAAGGGTTGGTGGTGATGGACGACCCGGTGTCGATCCTGCGCTGCACCAACAAGGTGTACCTGGCCGACCTGCTGCGCAGCCACAAGCTGGGCATGCCGGCCACCGAGATTCTCTACAAGGAGAACCCGCAGGAACTGGAGAAGGTCGGCGAGCGCCTGGGCTTCCCGCTGGTGCTGAAGATTCCCGACGGCAGCTTCTCGCGCGGGGTGATCAAGGTGGAGGACCAGGAGCAGTTGCTGGCGGCCAGCGCCGAGCTGTTCGAGCGCTCGGTGCTGATCCTTGCCCAGGAGTTCTTCTATACCGAGTACGACTGGCGTATCGGCGTGCTCAACCGCAAGCCGATCTTCGCCTGCCAGTACTTCATGTCCAAGGGCCACTGGCAGATCTACGACCACAGCCCGGACGCCGAGGAGGTCAGCGGCGATTTCCGCACCATGCCCGTGCACGAGGCGCCGCGCAAGGTGTTGGAGCTGGCGGTGAAGACCGCCAACCTGATCGGCGACGGCCTCTACGGGGTAGACCTGAAGCAGGCCGGCGACAAGGTGGTGGTGATCGAGGTGAACGACAACCCGAACATCGACTGCGGGGTGGAAGATGTCTACCTCGGCGACGACCTCTACAAGCTGGTCCTGGAGGAGTTCGTCCGGCGCCTGGAAGTCAAGCGTCGCGGCTACGACTGATAAGACGATTTCGGCATTGGCGATATAAACAAAGATTCACTTTCGCGCGTCAAAAAATTGCTAGATTTTCCTTTCAGAGCGCCAACATGCCGTTTTTATGACGGTTCAAAGAATTGGCGCCGCAAAGGAGCACACATGCCAGATGCATCG
Source organism: Pseudomonas sp. 203-8 (assembly GCF_020708595.1). Classification (NCBI taxonomy): domain Bacteria; kingdom Pseudomonadati; phylum Pseudomonadota; class Gammaproteobacteria; order Pseudomonadales; family Pseudomonadaceae; genus Pseudomonas; species Pseudomonas sp. 203-8. The sequence goes on from NZ_JAJFDF010000016.1 coordinate 51,985, forward strand.
AACCTCCGCCGTCTGCTGGTGGTGGACCCGTGCGACGATTGCCGGCGCCTGTTGCCGGGACTTCGCGAGGCGGGTTGGGCAGTGGACAGCTGCGCGCTGGAAACGGCGCGCGAACGCGCCTGCGACGTCGGCCTGCTGCGCCTGCGGCCGTTCCACCTGGAGCGGCCGGAGACGGTGAAGGACCTGATCAGCCGCAGCGGCACCGAGTGGATCGCCGTGCTCAGCCCGGACACCCTGCCGGTGAATGGCGTCGGCGATTTCGTCTGCGAATGGTTCTTCGACTTCCATACCTTGCCGTTCGACATGGCGCGGGTGCAGGTGACCCTCGGCCGCGCCTTTGGCATGGCCCGCCTGCGCGGGCGCGGCACGGTGCCCGGCGATGCCGAGGGCGAGCACGAACTGCTCGGCGAGAGCCTGGCCGTACGCGACCTGCGCCGGCTGCTGGCGAAGCTGGCGCCGACCGACTCGCCGGTACTGATCCGGGGCGAGAGCGGCACCGGCAAGGAACTGGTCGCGCGTACCCTGCACCGGCAGTCGCGGCGCGCGGACAGGCCGTTCGTCGCGATCAACTGCGGGGCGATTCCCGAGCACCTGATCCAGTCCGAGCTGTTCGGCCACGAGAAGGGCGCCTTCACCGGCGCGCACCAGCGCAAGGTCGGGCGGATCGAGGCGGCCGACGGCGGCACCCTGTTCCTCGACGAGATCGGCGACCTGCCGCTGGAGTTGCAGGCCAACCTGTTGCGCTTTCTCCAGGAACAGCAGATCGAGCGGGTCGGCGGTAGCCGGCCGGTCGAGGTGGACGTGCGGGTGCTGGCGGCGACCCATGTCGACTTGGAGGCGGCGATCGATGCCGGGACGTTCCGCGAGGACCTCTACTACCGGCTCAACGTCCTGCAGGTCGGCACCGCGCCGTTGCGCGAACGGAGCGAGGACCTGCCGCTGCTGGCCCAGCATTTCTCCCGGCTCTACAGCCTGGAGACCGGCCGCCGCCCGCGCCGCTTCAGCGAGGACGCGCTGGCGGCGATGGCGATGCACGCCTGGCCGGGCAATGTCCGCGAACTGGCCAACCGGGTACGTCGCGGGTTGGTCCTGGCAGAGGGAAAGCAGATCGAGGCCCAGGACCTCGGCCTGGAATGCGCGCGCGGCGACGGCCCGCCGTTGTCCAGCCTGGAGGTCTACAAGCTCTGCGCCGAGCGCCAGGCGATGTGTGATGCGCTGGCCCGTTACGGCGACAACCTCAGCGTGGCCGCGCGGATGCTCGGGGTGTCGCGGCCGACCTTCTACCGCCTGTTGCACAAGCACCGGTTGCGCTGAGTGGGCGGCGGGAGATCTGCCGGCCAGGCAAAATATCCTGCGTTTCCCAGCCGTAGCGAACTAGAATCCAACCGATCCCGACCGGTTCGCGACAGTTGCTCGTGGCGATTGACAGAATCTGTCAGATCGACGCATATTCACCTAACGCAAACGTTTGCGTCTGGATAATCTCCTGGAAAAGCCTCAATACAACGATAAGAAAAGCTGGAGGATACACCATGAAGCGGGTCGCTTCCCGGCGCCTGTTGGCTGCCGTTGTGCTGACTGCCTGTTCCTCGTTCCTGCCCCTGTCCGCCGTCCACGCGGAAACTCCCGAGAAGCCCAGGATCGCGCTGGTGATGAAGTCGCTGGCGAACGAGTTCTTCCTGACCATGGAGGACGGCGCCAAGGCCTACCAGAAGGAGCATGCCGACCGGTTCGAACTGGTTTCCAACGGCATCAAGGACGAGACCGATACCTCCAGCCAGATCCGCATCGTCGAGCAGATGATCGTTTCCGGGGTCGACGCACTGGTGATCGCGCCGGCCGATTCCAAGGCGCTGGTGCCGGTGGTGAAGAAAGCGCTGGATGCCGGCATCGTGGTGGTCAACATCGACAACCGCTTCGACCCGCAGGTGCTGCAGGCGAAGAAGATCGGCGTGCCCTTCGTCGGGCCCGACAACCGCAAGGGTGCGCGGCTGGTCGGCGAGTACCTGGCGAAGCGACTGAAGGCCGGCGACGAGGTCGGCATCATCGAAGGGGTCTCCACGACCACCAATGCCCAGCAGCGCACCGCCGGCTTCAGGGATGCGATGGACGCGGCGGGGATGAAGATCGTCTCCTTGCAGTCGGGCAACTGGGAAATCGAGAAGGGCAACGCGGTGGCTTCGGCGATGCTCAACGAGCATCCGGACCTCAAGGCGCTGCTCGCCGGCAACGACAGCATGGCCCTCGGCGCGGTATCGGCGGTGCGCGCGGCGGGCCGCGCCGGGCAGGTGAAGGTGGTCGGCTACGACAATATCCAGGCGATCAAGCCGATGCTCAAGGATGGCCGGGTGCTGGCCACTGCCGACCAGTTCGCCGCGAAGCAGGCGGTGTTCGGTATCCAGACCGCGCTCAAGCTGCTCGCCGGGCAAACCCCGGAACATGAGAAGGACGGCGTGGTCGAGACGCCTGTCGAGTTGGTGACCGCGCCCTGAGCCGTCCGATGGAGCCTTCCCATGTCTAGCGACGCATTGCCGCTGCTGAGCATCCGCGGGGTCGGCAAGACCTACGCGCAGCCGGTGCTGGCGGAGATCGACCTGCAATTGTTCGGCGGCGAGGTGCTGGCCCTGACCGGCGAGAACGGTGCCGGCAAGAGCACCTTGTCGAAGATCGTCGGCGGCCTGGAACGTCCCGGCGCCGGCAGCCTGGAGCTCCTCGGCCGGCCTTACGCCCCCGCTAGCCGCCGCGAGGCCGAGGCGCTGGGCGTGCGCATGGTGATGCAGGAACTGAACCTGCTGCCGACCCTGTCGGTGGCGGAGAACCTGTTCCTCCACGACCTGCCCCGGCGCGCCGGCTGGATCGACCGTCGGCGCCTGCGCGCGGCGGCCCGCGAGGCGATGGCCCAGGTCGGCCTGGAGGCGATCGATCCCGACACGCTGGTCGGCGACCTCGGCATCGGCCACCAGCAGATGGTCGAGATCGCCCGCAACCTGATCGGCGACTGCCGCTTGCTGATCCTCGACGAACCCACGGCGATGCTTACCGCGCGCGAAGTGGACATGCTCTTCGAGCAGGTCGAGCGGCTGCGCGAACGCGGCGTGGCGATCGTCTACATCTCCCATCGCCTGGAAGAGCTGGCGCGGATTTCGCAGCGCATCGCGGTGTTGCGCGATGGCCGCCTGGTCTGCGTCGAGCCGATCGAGCGCTACGACGCCGACCAACTGGTGACCCTGATGGTCGGCCGCGAACTGGGCGAGCGCTTCGACCTGGGCCCACGGCAGACCGGTGCGCCGCTGCTGCGGGTGGAGCGGCTGAGCCGGCGCGGCAAGGTGCATGAGGTGTCGTTCGAGGTGCGCGCGGGGGAGATCTTCGGCATTTCCGGACTGATCGGCTCCGGGCGCACCGAATTGTTGCGCCTGATCTACGGCGCCGACCGCGCCGACGGTGGGCAGGTCCTGCTCGGCGATCCGCCGCAGCGCCTGAGCCTGCGTTCGCCGGCCGACTCGGTGCGCCAGGGGGTGGCGCTGATCACCGAGGACCGCAAGGGCGAGGGCCTGCTGCTGGACCAGTCGATCAGCGCCAACCTGGCCCTGGGCAACCTGCCGGCGCTGGCGCGCCACGGGGTGATCGACCGGCGCCGCGAGGAAGCCCTGGCGCGGCGCCAGGTGGAGGCGCTGCGGGTGCGCTGCGCGGACACCGCGCAGGCGGTGGGCGAACTGTCCGGCGGCAACCAGCAGAAGGTGGTGATCGGCCGCTGGCTGGAGCGCGACTGCCAGGTGCTGCTGTTCGACGAGCCGACCCGTGGCATCGATGTCGGCGCGAAGTTCGATATCTATGCCTTGCTCGCCGAGTTGACCCGCCGGGGCAAGGCGCTGGTGGTGGTGTCCAGCGACCTGCGCGAGCTGATGCTGATCTGCGATCGCATCGGCGTGCTCTCGGCGGGACGTATGGTGGACACCTTCGAGCGCGACGCCTGGACCCAGGACGCGCTGCTGGCGGCGGCCTTCGCCGGTTACAAGAAACGCGACGCGCTGCTGGCGACGTCGTGAACACGCAACGCAAGGAACCAGAAATGAGCGACCCGACGTCTTCCGCTACCGCCGCCGCAGCGCCAACCCTGCGACGCGGCAACTATTTCGGCCTGGGCACCTACCTCGGCCTGGCCGGCGCGCTGCTGGCGATGATCGCGCTGTTCTCGGCGCTGAGCAGCCACTTCCTCAGCTATGGCACCTTCCTCGCCATCGCCAACCAGATCCCCGACCTGGTGGTGCTGGCGGTGGGCATGACCTTCATTCTGATCGTCGGCGGCATCGATCTCTCGGTAGGTTCGGTGCTGGCCCTGGCGGCCTCGGCGGTAAGCCTGGCGACGCTCGGCTGGGGCTGGGGCGTGCTGCCGGCGGCGATGCTCGGGATGGCCTGCGCGACCCTGGCCGGCTGCGTCACCGGTTCGATCACGGTGGCCTGGCGGATTCCCTCGTTCATCGTGTCCCTCGGGGTGCTGGAGATGGCCCGTGGGCTGGCCTACCAGATGACCGACTCGCGCACGGCCTATATCGGCGACGCCTATGCCTGGCTGTCCAATCCGCTGGCGTTCGGCATTTCGCCGGCCTTCGTGATCGCCCTGCTGGTGATGTTCGCCGCCCAGGCGGTGCTCACCCGCACGGTGTTCGGCCGCTACCTGATCGGCATCGGCACCAACGAAGAAGCGGTGCGATTGGCCGGTGTGAACCCGAAACCCTATAAGATTGCAGTATTCGCCCTGATGGGGCTGCTCGCCGGGTTGGCCGCGCTGTTCCAGATCTCGCGTCTGGAAGCGGCCGATCCCAACGCCGGGGTCGGCCTGGAACTCCAGGTCATCGCCGCGGTGGTGATCGGCGGCACCAGCCTGATGGGCGGGCGAGGTTCGGTGGTCAGCACCTTCTTCGGCGTGCTGATCATTTCCGTATTGGCGGCGGGGCTGGCGCAGATCGGTGCGTCGGAGCCGACCAAACGAATCATTACCGGGGCGGTGATCGTGGTAGCGGTGGTGCTGGATACCTATCGCAGCCATCGCGCCCGCAGACAGGGCTGAACGATGGCGACAATGAAGGACGTGGCGGCGATGGCGGGGGTTTCCTTCACCACCGTATCGCATGTGGTGAACAGGACGCGGCCGGTCAGCGACGCGGTGCGCAAGAAGGTCGAGGACGCCATCGCGCAGCTGCACTACGTGCCCAGCGCGGTGGCGCGCTCGCTGAAGGTGCGCACCACCTCGATCATCGGCCTGCTGGTGCCGAACAGTACCAACCCGTATTTCGCCGAGCTGTCGCGCGGCATCGAGGATTGCTGCGAGCGCAACGGCTACTGCGTGATCCTCTGCAATTCCGACGACAACCCGCAGAAGCAGGCCAACTACCTGCGCGTGCTCCAGGAGAAACGCATCGACGGCCTGGTCCTGGCGTCCGCCGGCGGCGACGGCGCGCTGGCCAAGGGACTGGCGAACATGCGCACGCCGACCGTGATCGTCGACCGCGAGGTGGAAGGCGTGGAAGCCGACCGGGTGCAGATCGACCATGAGATGGGCGCCTACCTGGCGACCCGCCACCTGCTCGAACTGGGCCATCGCGACATCGCCTGCATCGGCGGGCCGCTGTCGACCAAGGTCTCGACGCTGCGGGTCGAGGGCTACCGGCGGGCGATGGCCAAGGCCGGCCTGGAGGTGCGCCCGCAGTGGCTGCTGGAAAGCGAGTTCAGCAGCCCCGGCGGCTACCACGCGGCGCTCGGCCTGCTGGGCGGCGAGGGCGAGCGACCGACGGCGATCGTCGCCGGCAACGACATGATCGGCATCGGCGTGCTGCGCGCCGCGGCCGAGCTGAATATCAGGGTGCCGCACGAACTGTCGGTGATCGGCTTCGACGATATCGAGCTGAGCCGCTTCGTGTTTCCCGCCTTGACCACCGTGGGCCAGTCGATCCGCCTGCTTGGCGAGATCGCCGCGCAACTGCTGCTGCAACGCATCGCCGAGCGCGAGGAGCCGATGCAGCGGCGGGTGGTGGCGCCGGCGCTGGTCCTGCGCGAATCCACCGCGCCGCCGCTGGTGCGGGTCTGAACCGGGCGCCGGGGGCGCCCTCGCTAGAGAGAGGCTGGAACAAGGACGCAACGATGCAAGCGAAAGTACTGGTGGTGGGCAGCCTGAACATGGACCTGGTAGTGCGCGCGCCGCGCCTGCCACGGGGCGGCGAGACCCTCGCCGGGCAGTCCTTCATCACCGTTCCCGGCGGCAAGGGAGCCAACCAGGCGGTCGCCGCGGCGCGTCTCGGCGCTGGGGTGGCGATGATCGGCTGCCTTGGCGACGATGCCTACGGCGACCAGCTGTACCGCGCGCTGCAGGCCGAGGGCATCGACTGCCAGGGCGTCGAGCGGGTGGCCGGGGAGTCCAGCGGGGTGGCGCTGATCGTGGTCGACGACAGCAGCCAGAACGCCATCGTCATCGTCGCCGGCGGCAACGGCCACCTGTCGCCGGCCGTGCTGGCGCGCCACGAACACTTGCTGGAGCAGGCGCAGGTGGTGGTCTGCCAGCTGGAAAGCCCGCTGGAGACGGTTGGCCATGTGCTGCGCCGGGCCCATGCGCTGGGCAAGACGGTGATCCTCAACCCGGCGCCGGCCACCCGCGACGTGCCGGCGGAGTGGCTGCCGCTGGTGGACTACCTGGTCCCCAACGAGACCGAAAGCGAACTGCTCTGCCGCCTGCCGGTGGACTCCCTGGAGAGCGCCGGGCGTGCCGCCGAGCGCCTGCGCGAAATGGGCGCCGGCAGGGTGATCGTCACCCTCGGCGCACAGGGCGCCCTGCTGGTGGGCGAGGGGCGGGTCGAGCATTTCCCGGTGGCGCGGGTCAAGGCGCTGGATACCACGGCGGCCGGGGACACCTTCGTCGGCGGCTTCGCCGCGGCCCTTGCGCGCGGCCTCGACGAGGCGGCGGCGATCCGTTTCGGCCAGGCCGCCGCGGCGATCTCGGTGACCCGCCTCGGCGCGCAGACCTCGATCCCCTCGCGCGAGGAAGTCGAGCGGGCGCTCGCTGGCGAGGCTTGAGAGGGACGGTGCCGTTGCTACCGGCGGATAACGCCTGCGGCGTTATCCGCCCTGCGCAGCTAGGCGAGGATCGCTCCCAGGCTCACGCATCCCTTCGAGGGGTAGGGCATGCCCAGGCTCGAACGGTGGCCCCTCAGAAGTAGTAGGGGAATTTCACGCCGAAGGTAAAGTCCGGCGCGTCCGGAGTGATGCCGATGGACAGGCTGGGCACGATGCTGAACCTGTTGCTCACCGCATAGGTCATGCCCAGGCCGAAGTAGCCGGCGTTGGCGTCGCTGCCGCTGACGGTCTGCCAGCTCTGGCCGTCCTGCTTGACCTTGCTCTTCTGGCTGATCAGCTCTGAGAAGGAGAACGACATGCTCATCTTCTCGTTCAGCGCGAAGGCCACGCCGACGCCGAGTTGGAACCAGTTGCCGAGCTTGACCTTGCCGCCGGTCTTCACGCCTTGCTGCGGGTTGATGTCGTCGAACGACTCTTCGAAGTTGTAGGTATACGACAGGCTGCCGAACAGCACCGCCGGGTCCACCGTCTTCACCAGCGAGATGCCCGGGGTGATCGACCAGACGCCGTTGCCGGTGGGCAGGTCGTCGGGCACGTTGAGGTTGTTGTTGCCCGGTACCTGCTTCAGCTTGATGCCGTAGGGATCCTTGCCGGTGGGCGCCTTGACCCGCAGGCTGACCACCGCGTCCGGGGTGCTCTCGCTTTCGTCGAGGAACTTGTAGGCGACGCCGAAGCTGACGTCGCCCAGGCGTGGGTCGCCGGTCACCGATTTCTCGGTGATCTGCGAGGTCGAGCCGCCGGCGCCGGCGGACTGGTAGGTCGATTCGCGATAGACCACCGGGGCGTTGATATCCACCTGCCAGCGCTGGTTCCAGTTGTAGCGGCCGGTCAGGTCGAGGGTCCAGATGTCGGCATCGATCTGGTCCACGCCGATGTTGCCGAGGAAGATCGAGTCCAGCGCCAGGAAGCCGTTGAGGAACAACTGGCGGGTGTCGTAGTGGCTGTAGGTGAGGCCGGTCTCCAGGCTGAAGGTGCCGCCGCCGAAGAAGCCGCTGGCGTCCTGGTAGATGTTTTCCACGCTGGGCGCGGGCGCGCCATCGTCCTTGAGGCTGGCGCCGTAGGTGCCGGCGACCGCGTTGGCGTCGTTGCGCGCCTGCGCCGGCGGCTGGATCGACTTGACCAGGCGTTGCGGCTGCGGCGCCTGGGGTTGCGCCTCGACCTGGCGCACGCGCTGTTCGAGGACCATCAGGGCGTTCTGCTGGGCCTCGTAGCGTTGGCGCAGCTCCAGGAGTTCCTTCTTCAGCGCCTCGACCTCGGACTCCGTCGCGGCCTGCGCCAGGAACGGGGAAACCAGGGTGGTGGCGCAGAGGACAGCTCGCAGCGAGAGTGTCTGGGTCATGTTTGCCGTTCCGTTTTTATGGCCTTCCGATAGCACAGTGATTTCAGACTAGATCAACTTTCAGTAGCCGCTGGGGCGCAGCGCGCGCAATTGCTCCCAGGCGCAATTCAGTGCCGGATCGGCGCCCGGCCGGTCCTTGAGCATCACCTCGAGCGCCGCCAGGTTCTGCACCAGGTTGCGGTTTCCGCTGAGCGCCACGCTCTGCACCAGGCCGCCGGCGCCGAGGCTTTGCAGGCTGGCGCCCTGGCCGCTGGCCTGGATCGCCAGTTGCAGGGCGCCGCCGTTCGGCGTGACCTTCACCGTCCCGGCCTCGCCGCTGAGGGCGAGCGCACCTTCCAGCGGCGTGCCGCCCGGCAGTGGCGGCGCCTCGCCGTGGCGGACCTCGATGCTGACGCCATTGCTGGCGCTGTTGTGGTCGCCGGCGGTGCGGATGCTCTGGCTGACCCCCTGGGTCTGCGCCAGTCCGGCGCCGCCGAGGACTTGGCCGTTGCCGGCGGCGGGTGGTGGGGCGTCGCCTGGCCGATCGACCAGGGTGACGTTGAGGACCGGGCGCGCCAGGTTCTGCCGCACCTGCAGGTCGACGCGCGCGCCGAGGACCTGGCCGCTGGCGTTCTGCCAGGTGCTGCTCATGGTCACTCCGAAGCTGACGATCCGCCCCGGCAGCACATAGCGCCCGCGCAGGTGGGAAAGCTCCTGGTCGCTCAGTTCGGCGGGGGCGAACAGGTCGCTGGCGGGGGCGGGCAGCGCAGCGCCGAGGCAGCAGGCGAGGACGAAGCAGTGGTGCGTGTACATGGCGTGCTCCCGGAGCATCCGGCTCCTGCGATCAGAAGAAATCGCTCTGGATGAAGCCGAATTCCATCAGTTCGGCGTCCCTGACCGGTTTGAAGCGGTCCAGGCGATTGCGCGCGGTCAGCGGCTCGGGCGGCGTCAGCAGCGGATTGCCGCGGTCGTATCCCTGGCCGATCACGGCGAAGACGATGCCGTTCCAGCCCTTGGCGAACTCTGTCAGCGCGTAGCGTTTGTGCCCCAGCGCCGGGTCACCCACGTACACGTACTCGCCCTGGGTGCGTTGCAGGACGACGAAGTGCTTGTAGCCGCGGATTTCCATCAGCACGATGGCGGGGATCTTCAGTTGTTCCAGTTGCGCCGCCTCGATCCGGTAGCCGCGCGCGCGCATGCCCATGGATTCGACGTAGCGCTTCATGTCGAGCATGGAGAAGCCCTGGGTGCGGACGATCTCCGGGTCGGCGTGGGCGAGCATGCCCTGGATCACCGCCTGCTCGTCGAGCGGGGCGCCGTAGGCCTTCTCCAGGATGGTCGCGAGGGCCGCGGCGCCGCAGCTGAAATCGGTCTTCTGCTCGACCAGGTCGGCGAAGCGCCGCTCGCGGATGCTCTGCACCTGCTTGTAGACCAGGCCGCCGCCGGGCAGGGCGGGAAAGCCGAGGGTCGCCGCCTGGGCGGTGAGGTCGACGAGCAGCAGCAGGGAAAGGATGAGCGTGCGCATGGCCGGTTCCTGTGTCGGGTGGAAAAGGGTTCCGGCTGGCGCCGGAACCTCTGGGCCAGGATCAGAAGCCAAGGCTCTCGCCACCGGCCGGGCAGCTGCTGCAACCGGCGGCGATGGACAGGGAGTTGCTCTGCTGGTTGCCGCCACCGGCGGCGATGTTCACCCCGACGTTGCCCGAGACGTTCTGCAACGAGTTGCTCAGGCTGGCGTTGTTGGTGACCGGGGTCTTGAAGCCGACGATCGCCGGGATGAAGCCGGACACCGTACCTTTCAGGTCGACGTCGCCCTTTTCCTTGAAGGCGAACGCGCCGCCGTCGTGGTTCAGGTCCTTGGCGCCCTGGGCCTGGCTGTCCACGTCGATGTGGCCGGTATTGCTGCCGCCCGGATGGGTCTGGCCCTCCCAGGTGTCGAGGTAGACGTCGCCGATCTGGTCGGAGGTGCCCTTGTAGCTGCCGTCGGCGTTCAGCTTCAGCGACACGTAGGTGCCGCCATAGGCGTAGTTGGCGCTGTTGACGGTGGTGTTGCCGGTGGAGGTCTGCGATGCGGCGCTACCGGCAGTGCTGTACTGGCCGTTGGAGACGGCGGCGGCCAGGTCGTTCTTCTGCTGGTTGAAGTTGCCGGCGGCGACGTTGACGCCCAGGTTGCCCGAGACGTTGTTGGCCGAGTTGCTCAGCGATGCGGTGTTGGGGTTGGAGTAGTTGTTCAGCGTATTGCCGTAGCCGCTCTGCAGCACGCTGGTGCTGGCGGTCGCGGTGCCGAACACGAAGCTGGCGTCGGCGCTGGCCAGCGCGGCGGCGTTGGCCTGCTGGTTGTTGTCGCCGGCGGCGACGTTGACCCCGACGTTGCCCGAGGCATCCTTGATCGAGCCGCTCACCGAGGCATTGTTCAGCGTGCCGAAGTTGCTGACCTTGTTGTTGTAGTTCTGCTGCGTATCCACCACCAGGGCCGTGGCTCCGCCCTTGTTGTTCGACTGCGGGTTGGGTTTCGGCGGGTGCCAGCCACCTTCGTTTCCGGCGTAGGCCGATACCGACAGCACTGCAGCCATTGCCAGGGCCAGCGGGGTCAGGACCATAGTCGCTTTCATGGCGTTTCTCCTTGCATTTCTGTGCTTAGTGTTGGGCTTGTGTTGGCTTGGCAGAGTCATTCCATGACCCTGACGCTGAGGGTGTTCATCGACTGATTGCCCACCCCAGCGCTCTGGTTCACCTGCACCACGCCGCTGCTCCCGGCGAAGGCGCGATCGTCCGTCGAGACGCTGCGTCCTCCCGGGACCGGAGTGGCCGAACCGGAGACTTTGGTCAGCGCCACGCTTTGCGCGAGAACGCTGTCATCCAGGCTTTCCGGGCCGTTGCTGACGCTCAGCCGGAAGGCGTTGATCTGTTGGTTGCCGAGGCCGGCGCCCTGGTTGACGCCGAGGATGCCGCTGCCGCGCAGCGCCGCCCCCGAGATGCTGGCGCTGGCTGCGATCGGCTGGCTGGCGTCGAGTTGCAGATGCTGGCGCTGGTCGCTGCCGACGAGGGCCGCGGAGCCTACCGCGACGACACGAACGTTGCTCTGTTGCTGGGCGTCGCCGGCGGCCTGGTTGAGGGCGAAGTTGCCGCGGTAGGTGCCGCTGGCATCGATGCTGGCGCGATTGCGTGAGGCCAGCGGGTCGGCCTGGAGCGACGCGATACAGGCGAAGGCGAGGAGGAGGGCGGACAGGCGCTTCATTGACCACCCCCGAGCATCTGCAGCGGTGCCAGGCCCTGCTTGAGGCTGCCGTTGATCTGCCCGGCGAGGCCTGCGCCGGCGCCGCCTCCCGCGCCGTGGGTGGTGCCGAGGTTGCCGACGGCCTGGACCGTCGCCGGCTGGCTGGCGAAACCCGGCAGGGCGCTTCCGGTGAGAATCATGCTGCGAATCCCGGAACCGCTGGTCACGATGGCGAAGTCGGCATCGCCCAGTTCGCGGCTCACGGTATTGCCGCTGGCCGCCCCGTTGGCGAGGGCGTTGACCTCGGCGGAGACGTTGGTGTCGACGACGGTGGGATGTGGGTCGGGCACCATGCTCGGACGGTAGGCGACCCGTGGCTGGACCTGGCGCTGGACGACGATCGTACCGTCCGCCGCATGCGCGGGGAGGCTCACCGGCACGGAGCCGACGATGACCAGCAGCGCTGGAACGACGATGCGTAGCGAACTCCCCGACATGATGGCGCTTCCTTCGTTGGCGCTGAGCCCTAATCAGCGTTGGCAGGGAGCGAGCATGGGGCGTGCCGGTTTTGCGTTTTCCTTGTCCATCAAGGGCTTGGAGGTGAGCGCCGGGGGAACCTGGCGGACAGTGTTGCATCCGTGCAACAGCAGGCCCGCCGACCATGGGGTCAAGCCTGCCGGGGAAGCGCCCGGAGCTGTTTCAGCGCCGAGACAGCTTTCCGCGGCGCCGTCGCGAAACGCTCTGCGCCAAGGGCCGGACTGTGCTGGCGGTGTATCGCTGGCGTGACAGGGCCGGCCCGTCAGCCGTCCCGGAGCAGTCCTTGCACTGCGGCGAAAGCCTGGCGCCGGCGCTCGGCCCAGTCGCCGGCGATGGCGCGGTAGGGCTGCCGATGGCGCTCCAGCCAGGCATGGCATTCGCGATGGAATGCCTGGCGCTGCGCCAGTTCCGGCTGGCAGCGCTGGCCGTCGGCGCTCCAGGCTACGCCTTCCGGCGAGAGCAGCAGGTGCAGGTCGTAGCGCCGCCGCAGCAGGGCGGGTTCGAGCCAGTCCGGGCAGGCGCCGAAGAGAATCCGGCTCCAGAGGATGTTGCTCAGCAGGTGGGTATCGAGGATCAGCAGCGCCGGCCGTTCTGCGCGAGCGGCGTCCTCCCAGGCCAGTTGCCCGCGGGCGATGGCGGGGATGTCGGCGTAGCAGGTGTCGCGGCGCTGTTCGTCGATGAAGTGGCGGACGTACTCGCCGACCACCCGGCCGCCGAAGCGGGCCTGGAGCTGCTCCGCAAGCCAGCTCTTGCCGCTGGATTCGGGCCCGGTGAGTACCAGCACCTTCATGCGGCGACGCCCTCGCGCAATGCCGGGTCGCGGCGCCAGGTCCGCCAGCCGTGGATCGCCAGCAGGGTGAAGAGGGCGTAGAGGGCGGCGGTCAGGTACAGCGCCTTGCTGGCGAAGAGCGCCACGAACAGCACGTCCACGGCGATCCACAGGGCCCAGCATTCCAGGCGCTTCTGCGCCATCCAGCATTGCGCCACCAGGCTGAAGGCGGTCAATCCGGCGTCCCACCAGGGACTGGCGGCATCGGTGTGGTTGGCCATCAGGTAACCGAGCGCGACGCTGCCGACCAGGCCCGCACCGAGCCCGTAGAGGCGCTGCGCGGCGTTCAGGCGGCTCACCGAGCGGCCGTCGTGGTCCTGCCCGCCGCGGGTCCACTGCCACCAGCCATAGAGCTGTAGCGCCGCGTAGACCATTTGCAGGAGCATGTCCGAATAAAGCTTCACCTCGAAGAATATCCAGGCATAGAGCGCCACCATCACCAGGCCGATAGGCCAGCACCAGGGGTTCTGGCGGACGGTCAGGTAGACGGCGATGGCGCCGAGCGAAGCGGCGAAGAGTTCAAGGGGTGACACGGAAGGCCCTCATGCGACGAGGACGCATTGTAGCGAATGTATCCGGCGCTTCGCGAAGACCAGGGCGGAGGGGACGGGCGCGGACAGATTTGTTCAGACGCCGGCTGGCAAGAATTCCAAGATTCCTGGCCGGCCGCTCTGGTAGCATGCCCGCCGGTTTCGACTTCGGCAGTGGGGGAACTGGTCGGGTTCTTCGGAGTCGTAAGGCCTTCATAAAAGACGGCGAGTGTATCGCCGAGAACAACGAAAGCTCGTTCGGGACAGTAGTAGAAGGGGGAGAAACATGGAGTGGTGGACTGCTTTCCAGGCGTTCATCCTGGGCGTCGTGGAGGGGCTGACCGAGTTCCTGCCGATTTCCAGCACCGGGCACCAGATCATCGTCGCCGACCTCATCGGCTTCGGCGGCGAACGCGCCAAGGCGTTCAACATCATCATCCAACTGGCGGCGATCCTCGCTGTCGTCTGGGAATTTCGGGGAAAGATCTTTCAAGTCGTCCGTGACCTGCCGAGCCAGCGCCAGGCCCAGCGTTTCACCGCCAACCTGCTGATCGCGTTCTTCCCGGCGGTAGTCCTCGGCGTCCTGTTCGCCGACCTGATCCACGAGTGGCTGTTCAATCCGATCACCGTCGCCCTGGCGCTGGTGGTGGGCGGGGTGGTCATGCTCTGGGCCGAGCGCCGGAAGCATGTGATCCGCGCCGAACACGTCGACGACATGACCTGGAAGGACGCCCTGAAGATCGGCTGTGCCCAGTGCCTGGCGATGATCCCCGGCACCTCGCGGTCCGGCGCGACCATCATCGGCGGCCTGCTGTTCGGCCTTTCGCGCAAGGCGGCCACCGAGTTCTCGTTCTTCCTGGCGATGCCGACCATGGTCGGCGCGGCGGTCTATTCCGGATACGTGTACCGCGACCTGTTCCGCCCCGAGGACCTGCCGGTGTTCGCCGTCGGCTTCGTCACCTCGTTCGTCTTCGCCATGCTGGCGGTGCGTGCCTTGCTGAAGTTCATCGGCAACCACAGCTACGCGGCTTTCGCCTGGTATCGGATCGCCTTCGGCCTGCTGATCCTGGCGACCTGGCAATTCCACCTGATCGACTGGAGCACCGCCGGCGAGGTGTGAGGCCCGGGAACAGGCAAGAGGCGCGGCGCGAGCCGCGCCTTTTTTCGTCTGGCCGCCGCGGGTGGCTAGAATGCAGCGCGAAACGGGTAGCGAGCGAGTGGATGTGGATATGGAAAAGCCGGGCATGATCAGCCGCTGGTATGACGACAAGGGCTTCGGCTTCATCCTGCCGAAGACCGGCGGGGAAGAAGTCTTCCTGCATATCTCCGCGTTCCGCGGCGACCGCCGTCCCCGCCAGGGCGACCAGGTGTGGTTTCTCGCCAGCCAGGATGCCCAGGGCCGCCTGCGCGCCGAGAGGGCGCGGCTGGACGCGCTGACCATCGATCCGCCGACTGTCCGCCGTGGCGCCCAGGCGCCGGTGACGCGGGCCCAGGCGCGGCCGGCGCCGACTCCGCCGAGCGCGTTGCAGCGCCCGTTGGCGAAGCTGCTGGTCCTGCTGATCCTCTGCGTGCTGCCGGCCGCTGGCGCCTGGCGGATGTACCTGGACGGACAGGCCCTCTGGCCGCTGCTGGCCTATCCGCTGGCCAGCCTGCTCGCATTCGCCCTCTACTGGCGGGACAAGCGCAGCGCCGCACGCGGCGACTGGCGTACCCCGGAGGTCCGCCTGCACCTGTTCGAGCTGCTCGGCGGTTGGCCTGGCGCGCTGGTCGCGCAGCAGGTATTCCGCCACAAGACCCGCAAGCTCTCGTTCCAACTGGTGTTCTGGGGCATCGTCCTGCTGCACCAGTCGTTCTGGCTCGACAGCCTGCTCGGCGGGCGCCTGTCCGCCGCGCTGTTGCAGGGGATCGGCTGAACGGCGCGGCTCACTCGCGGGCGCGGCGGTAGGCCGGGCCGGTCTCGCCCGAGGGGCGTTGCAGGGCTTCCACGAGAAAGTCGATCAAGGCACGGATCGCCGGAATCTGGCTGCTGCGCGGCAGGTAGGCGGCCTGCATGGTGCTTTTCGGCAAGGTCCACTGCGGCAGGATGCGCACCAGGCTGCCATCGGCCAGTTCCCTGTCGCAGTAGCCTTCGGGCAGCAGGGTGACGCCGAGGCCGGCCACGGCGGCTTTCTTGCGCAGGACGAAGTCGTCGACGCCCAGGCGCGGTTCGCGTTCCAACTGGTAGCGGCTGCCATCCGGCCCGATCAGGGTCGCGTGGACCTTGCGGTCGTTATGAATAGCGCCGAGGAAGGGCAGGTCTTCGAGGTCTTTCGGATGTTCCAGGCGACGCCCGGCGATCAGCGACGGGGCGGCGAGGATCTGCGTGGTCGCCGGAGCCAGGCGCCGGCAGACCAGCGCAGGGTCCTCGTCGCCGAGTTCGCGCACGCGCAGTGCCACGTCCACCCCCTCGTTGAGCAGGTCGACCCGGCGGTTGGTCAGGAGGATTTCCAGCTGGACCTGCGGGTGTCGTTCGAGAAACCGCGGCAACAGGTCGGCCAGGTTGCTCGAAGCCATGGCCACCGGTGCGGAAAGGCGCAGCCGGCCACGCGGCTCGACGCTCAGCTCGGCGATCACCTGTTCGGCCATCTCCGCTTCCAGCAGCAGGTTGCGGCAGTGCTGCAGGTAGCGTTCGCCGACCTCCGTGAGCGCCAGCTTGCGTGTCGTGCGGTGCAGCAGGCGCACCTGAAGGCGCTCCTCCAGCTCGGCGATGCGCCGCGACAGGCGCGACTTGGGAATCCCCGTCTCGCGTCCGGCCGCGGCGAAGCCGCCGCATTCCACCACCTTGGCGAAGTAGTAGAGGTCGTTGAGGTCGTGGGGCATGCAGGCGCTCCGCTGGGGGAAAAACAGATTGTCCTATGTGTGGGACGAATAGTCATGTTTCTACCGACTAATCGTCGATTGGCCTTGCCGGTAGGATGCAAACCACTCGATCGCCACACTGCGATCCCCCACTTTCAGGAGCGAGACATGAAACTTTTGCATATCGATTCCAGCATCCTCGGCGACGCCTCCGCTTCCCGCCAACTGAGCGCCGAGCTGGTCCAGGCCTGGCGGCAGAACGAAGACGGGCTTGACGTCACCTACCGCGACCTGGCCGCCGACGCGGTGGCGCATTTCTCCGCCCTGACCCTGGCCGCCGGCAGCACCCCGGCGGAGCTGCGCGATGCCGCGCTGAAGCATGAAGTCGCGGTGGGTGAAGAAGTGCTGGAAGAGTTCCTCGCCGCCGACGTCGTGGTAATCGGCGCGCCGATGTACAACTTCACCATCTCCAGCCAGCTCAAGGCCTGGATCGATCGCATCGCGGTCGCCGGCAAGACCTTCCGCTACACCGAGAACGGCCCGGTTGGCCTGGCCGGCGACAAGAAAGTGGTGATCGTCTCCACCGCCGGTGGCGTGCATGCCGGCCAGCCGACCGGCGCGGCCCACGAAGGCTACCTGCGCACCGTGCTGGGTTTCTTCGGCATCACCGATATCGAAGTGGTTCGCGCCGAAGGCCTGGCCTATGGCGAGGAGCCCCGCGCCCAGGCCATCGCCGCCGCCCGCCGGCAGATCGCCGGGCAGTTCGCCGCGGCCTGATCCCCGCGTCATCGGAAAACCCCGCTTCGGCGGGGTTTTCGCGTTGTGCGCAGCGGCGCGCTGCGTGTAGATTGGCCGGACAATTACAAGCACAAGGAACCGGCCTGTGAGCGCGTGTTACTGCCGCAACTGCGGCGCCCGAGCGACCCGTCTCGTCGAGAACGGCATCTGCGAAGCCTGCAAGCGGCGCTCGGACATCAATCCGAAGAACGTCCTGATCGCCGCCGCCCTGATCGTCTACATCGGGGTGAACGTGGCTGCCTACATCAAGGACCACCCGCCCCGCGAGCTGACCGCCGAACAGCGCGAGAAGATCGCCGAGGGCCAGCGCCTGGCGACCCGCGCGGCGATGATGGCCGGCTACGTCGACTGAGTCGCGCTCCCCATAGGCCCTGCGCGTCCATGCCGGAATGAAAAAGCCCCGCGGATGCGGGGCTTTTGCGTTGCGCGACGGGGACTCAGACGATCACGCCCTGGCTGCGCAGGTAGTCGTCATAGCTGCCGCTGAAGTCGGTCACGCCGTTCTCGCCCAGCTCGATGATGCGGGTAGCCAGCGAGGAAACGAATTCGCGGTCGTGGCTGACGAAGATCAGCGTGCCCGGATAGTTGTCCAGCGCCAGGTTCAGCGCCTCGATGGACTCCATGTCCAGGTGGTTGGTCGGCTCGTCCATCACCAGCACGTTGGGGCGCTTGAGGATCAGCCGGCCGAACAGCATGCGGCCCTGCTCGCCGCCGGAGATCACTTTCACCGACTTCTTGATCTCGTCGTTGGAGAACAGCATGCGGCCGAGGGTGCCGCGCACCAGTTGTTCGCCGCCCTGGGTCCACTGGGCCATCCAGTCGAACAGGCTCATGTCGTCGGCGAAGTCGTCGGCATGGTCCTGGGCGAAATAGCCGACGTCGGCGCTGTCGGTCCATTTCACCTCGCCGCCGTCCACCGGCAGGTCGCCGACCAGGCAGCGCAACAGGGTGGTCTTGCCGATGCCGTTGGGGCCGATGATGGCGACGCGCTCGCCGGCCTCGACCTGCAGGCTCAGGCCCTTGAACAGCGGCTTGCCGTCATAGCCCTTGCTGATGTTTTCCACGGTCACCGCCTGGCGGTGCAGCTTCTTGTATTGCTCGAAGCGGATGAACGGGCTGACCCGGCTGGACGGCTTGACCTCTTCCAACTGGATCTTGTCGATCTGCCGGGCGCGGCTGGTGGCCTGCTTGGCCTTGGAGGCGTTGGCCGAGAAGCGGCTGACGAAGGATTGCAGCTCGGCGATCTGCGCCTTCTTCTTGGCGTTGTCCGACAGCAGGCGCTCGCGGGCCTGTTCGGCGGCGGTCATGTACTCGTCGTAGTTGCCCGGGAACAGGCGCAGCTCGCCGTAGTCCAGGTCGGCCATGTGGGTGCAGACGCTGTTCAGGAAGTGGCGATCGTGGGAAATGATGATCATGGTGCTGTTGCGCGCGGTGAGCACGCCTTCCAGCCAGCGGATGGTGTTGATGTCCAGGTGGTTGGTCGGTTCGTCGAGCAGCAGCACGTCCGGGTCCGAGAACAGCGCCTGGGCCAGCAGTACGCGCAGCTTCCAGCCGGGAGCGACGGCGCTCATCGGGCCGAAGTGCTGCTCCAGCGGGATGCCCAGGCCGAGCAGCAGCTCGCCGGCGCGGGACTCGGCGGTGTAGCCGTCGAACTCGGCGAACTGGACTTCCAGCTCGGCCACCGCCATGCCATCTGCCTCGCTCATTTCCGGCAGGGAGTAGATGCGGTCGCGTTCGGCCTTCACCGCCCAGAGTTCCTCGTGGCCCATGATCACCGTATCGATGACGCTGAAGTCCTCGTAGGCGAACTGGTCCTGGCGCAGCTTGCCCAGGCGCACGTTGGGTTCCAGCATGACCTGGCCGGCGCTCGGCTCCAGGTCGTTGCCGAGGATCTTCATGAAGGTCGACTTGCCGCAACCGTTGGCGCCGATCAGGCCGTAGCGGTTGCCGTTGCCGAACTTGACGGAAACGTTCTCGAACAGCGGCTTGGCGCCGAACTGCATGGTGATATTCGCGGTGGAGATCAACTTCTTTACCTATAGAGGACTTACGCACGCCTGGACCATGGCGATACCGGTCTGCTGCCGGTCTCGGCTTTCCGCTGCGCTCCATCTGGAGCATGGGGCGATCCTGCGGGCATTCGTGGAGTGCCGCAGCCAGCGTCATGACGTGGCTGTAGCGCGATGAAGGCGGGGTGTGATGCCTGGCATTCGGCGAATTGTCTCACAGGTCCGCCTGCCGTTGCATGACAGCGTACGCCGAAGCGGTTTTTCCCGCTGCCCGGCAGGTGGTAGAGTCCCGTCTTCCGCTCATCCGCAAAGGACTCCCCGATGAAGCCCGCTGTTCTCCCCGCGTTGTTGGTTCTGTCGCTGCTGGGCGGTTGCGGGGATTCATCGTCGGACGGAAAGGCCGCTTCCGGGCCGCTGGCGTTGCACTGCGGAGACTTCGGCAAACTCGAGGTGATCGACGGTTTCGCCAGTCTAAAGCTGCCCGACGGCAGCAGCGTCCAGTCGCTGGGCGGCGATGTCCGCAGCCTCGCCGATGGCCAGGCGCTGAGCGCGATTTCCTATAGCGACGGTTCGGTCCTGTACCGCCAGGCGGGCGACACGCCCGGCTACCTGTACACGCCGGCCAAAGGCCAGCGGCAGGCCTGCGAGACGCGCTGAACGATCCCGCCGGAGGGAATGCCCATGCCCGGTGCCGCCGATATTGTCCGTCATCACGACAGCGACCCGCTGGAAAATCCCTGGGTCGACGGCCAGCCGCCAAGCGCGGCGAGCAACGGGTGGCGGACTACAACCGGTGCAAGGAGCCGCTGATCCGCGCCATCTACGCGCGGGTTTTCGCGGCCGCCGGGTTGATCTGAGCCACGCAGGCGCAGGCCGGCTGTCGCATCGCTCGTCGAGCCGCTAGAATCCCGCTCCCCATTCCCCGCAAGGCCCGCCAGCATGCCGCATCTCGTCATCGAAGCCACTGCCAACCTCCGCCTCGAAACGTCCCCCGGCGAACTGCTGGAGCAGGCCAATGCCGCGCTGTTCGCTTCCGGGCAATTCGGCGAGGCGGACATCAAGTCGCGCTTCGTCACCCTGGAGGCCTACCGGCAGGGAACCGCAGCGGTCGAGCGCGCCTACCTGCATGCCTGCCTGTCGATCCTCGACGGGCGCGACGCGGCGACCCGCCAGGCGCTGGGCGAGGTGCTCGGCGAGGTGCTCGCCGGAGCGGTGGCGGGCGGCGGCGAGGAGGGCGTGCAGGTCAGCGTCGAAGTGCGCGAGATGGAGCGCGCCAGCTACGCCAAGCGCGTCGTCGCCCGGCAGCGCTGAGAGACTGGCGCGCGCCTGGCTCAGATCCAGGCGTTCAGCGTCGCGCCGGCCTGCGTCGGGTCCTCTTGCCGTCCCGGCGCCTGGCCGTTCTGCATGGCGATCATCTCGCGCATGCGTTCGCCGATGCCTTTCTCCACCTGTTCGCGTTTCTCCGGCGGCATCGCGTCCAGTTCCTCCTCGGTCAGGCCGAGGCTCTTCAGGACCTGCTCGCGCATCCGCTCGGCGGGCGATTTCTGCATGTACTCCTTGAACTCGTCATAGGCCGACTTGCCTTCGCTGGCGCCGGCAGTGGCATTCGCCTGGTTCTGCTTCAGCGTCAGGTTCAGCTTCGCGAAACCCTCGTCCAGGGCCTGGCGGGCGGACTCCGTGGCGGGATCGGCGGCCTCGTTGCGCAATGGCGTGCCAAGGGCGGGGCGCGGTTTCAGCAGATCGCCGTTGCCGATCTCGGTGTTGGCTTGCCGCTGGTTGTTCAGGTAACGCGCAGACCAGCCGGAAAGGCTGGCGGGACCTATGCTGTTCATGACCTGCCTCCATGGAAATGAATGACCGCCGCTCCGTCGCAAGGGCCGTGCCAGGTCGCCGAACCCCGCGCCAGAGGGCTCGGCGCATGGCGCAGGGCGGGGCGGAGGCAAGCGCTTGCCGCGAACGGCAACGGCGTTCCGCGGTTAGAATGCCCGGCTTGTGCAGCAGGTTGCGAAGAGAGCCATGATCGACACTCCCGACGATCGAACCGGAGAGGCCTCCGGTCTGTCGAAGCGCCAGGCATTCCATCGGCAGCACCGGCAACGGGCGGAGGAAGAGGCGCGGCGCCTGCTCGACGCCCGCGCCGAACAGGGCGGCCGCTGGCTGGACTGGGTCGCGGGCCAGCTCTACCTCCTGCGTCCGCCGGAATACGCGGCCATGGTGCGTCGCGAACTGCAGCGCCTGAGCGGCGACTGAAGCTGGCGAATTTGTCAGCGCGGATTGCAGTTTCGCCAGGAAACCCATGCCACTGGTAAGGTGGCGATCCCAGAAGATCAGAGGAGGCGGTATGCCTTTGAAGCAGTTTTCCAGTGCACTCGTTCTCGCGGCCCTGCTCGCCGGTTGCAGCAGCAACGGCGACAGCCCGTCCACCGAAGGCGCCAGCGTAGCCACCGGCAGCGCCAGCGCGCCCGCGGCCACCCCGGCAGCGGACGGCCGTTGCGATGCCAATGCGGTGCAGGCCTATGTCGGCAAGCAGGCTTCCGCGGCCATCGTCGAGGAGGCCCGCCGCGCCGCCGGAGCGGAAGTCGCCCGGGCGCTGCGCCCGCACGATGCGGTGACCATGGACTACAACCCGCGCCGGCTGAACATCGATGTCGACGACACGCTGGTGATCAAGCGCCTGTCCTGCGGCTGACCGCCCAGCCCCGCATCGCGGGGCTTTCTCTTGGCCGTTCGACGAGGCCTCAGATGGCGGTACTGCGTAGGGCGGCGTTGGACTGGCTGACGGCGGTTTGCGGTTTTTCCTCGAGAATTGCCTGACGCTTGGCCTGGTATTCCTCGAACGACAGGCTGCGCCGGGCCAGGTCCTCCAGCGCCAGTTGCCTGACCTCGTCGCTGCTGTACGGGCGAGAGGGGTTGTAGTCGCTGGCGCAGCCGGCGAGGGCGAGGGAGAACAACAGTACGCTGATGAGTGCCTTGGCCATGACCGGCTCCTGGATTCGCTTTCCTGGGGGAATGGTCGAAAGGCTAACAACCGCGCCGCTGCGCTAGAAATCATCCTGCTCGATAGTGCTTATTCGTTCGGCTGAACGCGGGAAGAAGCGCTGCCGGCGGCGCCAGCCGGGCCGTGGGGTGGACGACGCGATTGGCGCCGCCCGCCGGCATGTCCCGCGCTCGGCCGGGAGAACAAGCGGCAGGCCGCTGGGGCCTGCTCAGGCGGCGACTTGCGCAGGCTTGCCCAGCAGGCGGTCGACCAGGCTGCAGGCGGCGAGAGTGGCGACCGAGGGGATCAACCAGGCCAGGCCCTGTTCGGCCAGCGGCAGGTGCAGCAGCCATTGCGGGAAGTCCTGGCCCAGGCCCGCCGCCTTCAGGGCATCGAGCACGCCGAACGCCAGGGAAACCAGCATCACCGGGGCGAGGATGCGCGTCGCCGAATGCCAGAGGCCGATGCAGAAGCTCAGCGCCACCAGCACGATGCACGGCGGATAGATCGCGGTGAGCACCGGGATCGAGACCTGGATCAGCTTGGTCAGGCCGAGGTTGGAAACGATGAAGGAGAACCCTGCCAGGATGATCACCAGGCTGCGGTAGGACAGCGGCAGGCGCTGGCAGAAGTACTCGGCGCAGGCGCAGGTCAGGCCGACCGCGGTGACCAGGCAGGCCAGCGCGATAAGTCCCGCCAGGAACGAGCTGCCGAGGCTGCCGAAGGTATGTTGCACGTAGGCATGCAGGACCGCCGCGCCGTTGCTGGCGTCGGCGGCGATGGCATGGCTGCCGGCGCCGAGCCGGAACAGGCTGACGTAGACCAGCACTAGGCCGACACCGGCGATCAGCCCGGCGACGATGGCATAGCGGGTGATCAGCCGCGGCGACTGCACGCCGCGGGAACGGATGGCGTTGACGATGACGATGCCGAAGACCAGCGCGGCGAGGGTGTCCATGGTCAGGTAGCCGTTGACGAAACCCTGGGAGAACGCGGCCTGGGTGTACTCCGGCTGGGCCGTGCCGATCGGGCCGGCGGGCCAGAGGAAGGCAGCGACGCCGAGAATCGCCAGGGCGAGGATCTTCAGCGGGGCGAGGAAGCGTCCGACGGTGTCCAGCAGGCGACCGGGGTAGAGGGAGATGGCCAGGGCGAGGAGGAAGTACGCCAGGCTGTAGACGAACAGCGCCGTGCCGCTCTCGCCGAGCAGCGGCACCACGCCGACCTCGAAGGACACCGTGGCGGTGCGCGGAATGGCGAACAGCGGGCCGACCGCCAGGTAGCAGACCGCCGCCAGCAGGCCGCCGGCATACCTGCCGATCGGATGGCTGAGGGCGTCGACCGAACCGCCGACCTTGGCCAGGGCGATCACGGTGATCACCGGCAGCCCCACCGCGGTGATCAGGAAGCCCAGCGCCGCCAGCCACACATGGGGGCCGGACTGCAAGCCGACGATGGGCGGGAAGATGATGTTGCCGGCCCCGACGAACAGGGCAAAGGTCATAAAACCAAGCGCCAGGATGTCCCGGCCTTTCAAAGCGTTCATGCTGGAGAGGTACCGCGCTGCTCGAGGAAATTCACAGAAGGGTTTCCCGGGGGGTAGGGGAAACGGCACTCATCTGGATGGGACGAGCAGGGGAGGCGGCCGCCGTCCTTGTGGGAACCGGGCCGTAAGCTTGGCATGCTAACGAAAATGCCGTGGTCGCGGGATAGACATTGGTCTGGCTGTCCTTTTGTTGAAAAACGACGTCGCAATCAGAACAGTCCGTAGGCACCGGCGCCGGAGCGCTCCGCATTCCTTGCCGCTTGCTGTCTTCCGCCTGCGTCGGCGGCGCCATACGGGGGTATGACGGCGAACCCGGAAAACGCCCGGAAAGCTTCCCGCGAACTTTTTGAAATCCGGCTGAAAGCCCCGGAATACAAGGGCTGCGGCGCTTCCGAAGGGTTACGTTTTCTGTAGGTATTCTTCACGAAAGATTGACGGATCGCCGAGCAGACTGCCGCCGTCGTCGAGTGCTGCCAGGGGCAACGCTGCGCACGGCAACCCGTAAGTCAGTGAAGATCCGTGCCCATGTCGAAAGCCCGCGCCGTCCGTCCCGAACTGCTGACCCTGCTGGTCAGCCTCGCCTTCCTGCTGTTCTACAACCTGCCGCTGTGGCAACGCCTGCTGGCGATCACCCCGGGGGGCTGGCAGGGCCTCGGCATGATGCTGGCGGTCGGCCTGATGATCGCCGCGATCTTCAACCTGGCGCTGACCCTGCTGGCGTTCCGCTGGCTGCTCAAGCCGGCGCTGACCCTGCTGATCCTGGCGGCCGCCGGTACCACCTACTTCATGACCCAGTACGGCGTGCTGATGGACGTCGGCATGCTGCGCAACGTCATGCAGACCAACCCGGCCGAGGTCGCCGACCTGCTTTCGCCGAAGCTCGCCGTCTACCTGGTGTTGCTTGGTGCGCTGCCGGTCTGGCTGCTGTGGCGCACCCCGGTGCGCTACCGGCCGTGGCCACGCGAGCTGCTGAGCAAGCTGCTGGTGGCGCTCGCCTGCCTGGCCCTGCTCGCCGGGGTGGCGCTGGCCAATTACCAGGGGCTGTCCTCGCTGTTCCGCAACAACAAGGAACTGCGCCTGCAGGTCACCCCGAGCAACCTGGTCGGCGCCGCCATCGGCTACGCCAAGGGCCAGGCCCAGGCCGCCAGCCAGCCGCTGCGGCCGATCGCCGTCGATGCCCGGCGCGCCGCCCTGTGGCAGGGCCATGCGCGCAAGTCGCTGACCGTGCTGGTGGTGGGCGAGAGCGCGCGGGCACAGAACTTCGGCCTCAACGGCTACGCTCGCGAGACCAACCCGCGGCTGAAGGCCGAGGAGGGCCTGATCAACTTCTCCAACGTGCACTCCTGCGGTACCGAGACCGCGGTGTCGGTGCCCTGCATGTTCTCCAACCTGGGCCGCGCGGACTACAGCGACGCTCGCGCGCGCACCCAGGAAGGCCTTCTCGATGTGTTGCAGCGCGCAGGCCTGCGGGTCCTGTGGCGGGACAACCAGTCCGGCTGCAAGGGCACCTGCGACCGCGTCGCCTTCCAGGACCTGAGCGAGAGCAAGGATCCGGCCCTGTGCGCCGGCGGCGAGTGCCATGACGAGATCCTCCTGCGCGACTTGCAGGCCTTCATCGACGGGCTGCAACAGGACACCGTGCTGGTCCTGCACCAGATGGGCAGCCACGGCCCGGCCTACTTCAAGCGCTATCCCAGGGAGTACGAGAAGTTCACCCCGGTCTGCGCCAGCAACGACTTCAGCGCCTGCTCGCGGGACAGCATCATCAACGGCTACGACAACACCCTGCTGTACACCGACCACGTGCTGGCCAGCCTGATCGACCTGCTGCGCAAGAACGAAGAGCGCATCGATACCGGCATGCTCTACCTCTCCGACCATGGCGAGTCGCTCGGCGAGTACAACCTCTACCTGCATGGCACGCCTTACCTGCTGGCGCCGGACCAGCAGAAGCACGTCGGCATGCTGGCCTGGTTCTCGCCCGGCTACCAGAGCGCCTTCGGCCTCGACAGTAGCTGCCTGCGCCAGCGCAGCAACGAGGAGCTGTCCCAGGACAACCTGTTCCACTCGATGCTCGGCCTGCTAGAAGTGCGCACCGGCGCTTACGATCCCGGCCTCGACCTGTTCGCCCCGTGCCGTGCGCCGGAGGTCCTGCAGGCGCTCAAGGCCGACGGCGGACGGGCGCTGTACTCCGAGGAAGCGTCTGGCCAGGAGCCGCCGGCTTCCTGATACGACTCGGCGAAAGGACTATTTCCTTCGCCTCGCGGAAGGGTAAGGTTCAGCCTCGGAACCCGCGAGGACGCCCATGGATCGCCACGCCCAACACCACCCCAGGAGCCGCGCCTGCGTGCTGCCCAACGGCCTGCGCCTGCACCTGGCGCATGATCCGGCGGCATCGCGCGCCGCTGCCTGGCTGCGGGTGGCGGCGGGCAGCCACGACGAGCCGAGCGCGCATCCCGGCCTGGCCCACTTCCTCGAGCACCTGTCGTTTCTCGGTGGCGCGGCGTTTCCCGGCGACGAGCGCCTGATGCCGTGGTCGCAGGTGCGCGGCGGCCAGGTCAACGCCAGCACCCGGGGCAGGACCACCGACTATTTCTTCGAGGTGACGGCGGAGCACCTTGGCGCCGGTCTGGCACGGCTGATCGACATGCTCGCCCGCCCCTTGCTGGACATCGATGCGCAACGGCGCGAGCGCGAAGTACTCGAGGCCGAATACCTGGCGCGCTCGGCCGACGAGCAGACCCTGATCGACGCAGCGCTGGCCCTCGGCCTGCCCGCCGGACACCCCCTGCGGCGTTTCGCTGCCGGGCGCCGCGACAGCCTGGCCCTGGAGAACGATGCGTTCCAGCGGGCCCTGCGCGAATTCCATGCCGCCCACTATCACGCCGGCAATTGCCAGCTATGGCTGCAAGGGCCGCAGGCACTGGACGAGCTGGAGAGGCTGGCGCAGCGTGCCTGCGCCGACCTGCCGGGGCGCGCGCCAGGCGCGAGTCCGCCGCCGCCGCCGTTGCTGCCCTTCGCCGGCGAAGCGCTGGCGCTGCGCCTGCCGGGACCGCCGCGGCTGGTGCTGGGCTTTGCCCTCGACGCTTTGCGGGAGGCCGACGAACAGACCCTGCAGGCGTTCGCCGAATTGCTCGGCGATCGCTCGCCGGGCGGGTTGCTGGCGGCACTCGGCGAACAGGGCCTGGGCGAATCGGCGGCGCTGCGGGTGGTTCATCGGGACGCGCGGCAGGCGCTCCTGGCGTTGACCTTCGAACTGTTCGACGGCAGCGCGGCGGCGGCGCTGGAGGCGGCCTTTTTCGACTGGCTGGGCGACCTGCGCGACGATGCCGCCAGCCTGCTGGCGGCGCGCCGGCCGTTGCTGGCGGAGCCCACTGCACCGCTGGAGCGACTACGCCAGCGCGTTCTTGGCCTGCCAGCGGAGATTCGCCCGGCCTGCCTGGACGCGCTGCGCGCCGACCGTTGCCTGCGGCTGCACCTGGACAGCGAACTCGACGGTGCCGAAGCGCGCTGGTCGGCGGGCTTCCGCCTGAGTGTGGCGCCGGTTGCCGCAGCGCCGCCGCTGGCCGCGCAGCGGCATGCCTGGCGCTTCGAACTGCCGTTGCCGCCCAGTGCCGCCGCCGAGGGCGCGCTGTTCCTGCGCTGGCGCTTTCCCGGTGTGCCCGCACGGTCACGCTTCCTGGCGCTGCGCCAGGCGTTGCGTCCGCTGTGCGGCCAGGCGCGCCTGGGGGGAGTGGAGATGGGCCTGGAGGCGCTCGGCGAAGACTGGTCGCTGAGCCTGCTCGGTCCGCGCGATCGCCTCGAGGCCGCCGTGCGCCCGGCCCTGGCCCGGCTCCTCGCGGCGCCGCCCGACTGGCGCGCAAACGGCGAGCGTCTGTCCTCCGCCGAGCGGCGCCGCAGCGCCACTGGCCTGCCGATCCGGCAGTTGCTGGACGCCTTGCCCGGCCTACTCGGCGAGCCGCTGGCGGAGGTCGACGACTGGCGGCGGACGCGCTGGGACGCCTTGGTCATGCAGGCCGCGATGCCAGATCCCCGATGGATGCCCGGCCAGGCTGCCGGCGAGCGCCTGGAGCCTCTGCCGCCGAGGCCCGGACGGCATCGCCGCGAACTGGCCATGGACGGCGAGTCGGCGTTGCTGCTGTTCTGTCCGCTGCCCACGCAGGAGGTGCCGATGGAGGCGGCCTGGCGCTTGCTGGCGCGCCTGCACGAACCGGCCTTCCAGCGGCGCCTGCGCGACGAGCTGCAACTGGGCTACGCGTTGTTCTGCGGCTTCCGCGAGGTCGGCGCCCGGCGCGGCCTGCTGTTCGCCGCGCAATCCCCGCGTGCCTGCCCGGAACGCCTGCTGGAGCATATGGAGACCTTCCTCCAGCGCTCCGTCGAGGCGCTCGCGCAACTGCCGGCGCAACGCCTGGCCGGCCTGCGCGAAGCCCTCGCCGACGACCTGCGCCGAGCGCCGGGTAGCTTCGCCGAGCGAGCACGGCGCGCCTGGGCGGAGCACCTTGGCGGTGGCGCCGGTCGCTCCCGGCTGCTCGCCGAGGCCGCCCTCGGCCTGAGCGGCGACGACCTGCTCGCGGCCCAGGCCCGGTTGCTGGAGGCGCGCGGCGGCTGGTGGGTGCTTTCCAGCCGGCGCTGAAGCGAGCCACGCGGTAACTCGACGACAGCCTTGCCGGCGTCACTGCGGCGTTAGGTCGAAAGCCGCGCTGCTTCGGTGGCGCTCCCGCCGCGACCAAGGTTGCGCTACCGCCGGAGGAGCGCTGCCCGCGCCTTGCGCAGCGGCACGCGCGCCCACCATGAAGAAGCGTCGAAGCAGGCCCAAGGAAGCGTATGGCCGGGCTTTCCCGGTTTCGATAATCGGCTCCGCCACGACCGGCCCGGTCGTTTCACCTCGCGGAGTGCGCCATGAACAAGAACAACACCGCCGTTCGCCGAATCCTGCCGCTGACCCTGGCCTCGCTGGGTGCCCTGGGCGGCCTGCAACCGGCCGCCGCCGACATCCTGCTGTACGACAAGGACGAGACCACCTTTTCCACCGACGGCTACTTCAACGCCTTCTACGTCAACAGCGACGTCGACCGCCAGGGCGAGACCTACGATCGCCGCCAGTCGCGGGTGAAGATGGGATTCCTGCCGAACTACATCGGCTTCAACTTCGGCAGGAAGGTCGACGAGCTGAGCCTCGGTGGTCGCGCTTCCTTCTGGGTGACCATCAACGACAGCGAGACCGACGGCACCGATACCGCCATCGACGTCCGTCAGTTCTACGGCACGGTCGCCGGCGACTGGGGCGAGGTGCTGATCGGCAAGGACTTCGGCCTGTTCTCGCGCTCGAACATCTTCCTCGACGAACTGCTGGCCGGTTTCGGCAACCCCAGCGACACCCTCGGCCTGGTGGACGGCAAGGGCGTCTCCTTCGGCAACATCGGCACCGGCTATCCGTATCCGTTCCCCACCTCGCAGATCACCTACCGCAACAACAACCTGCTGCCCGGCCTGCGCATCGCCGTGGGCATCCTCGACCCGATCGACTCCAACCAGATCGACAAAGATGCCAGCGACGGCCTCGACGACAAGGCCTACCAGGACAACCCGCGCTACGAGAGCGAGGTCAGCTACCAGTTCGACCTGGCCGGGGCGCAGGTCTACAGCTGGATCAACGGCGGCTACCAGACTTCGAAGAACACCAGCGACAGCGTCGACAGCGTGACTTCCAAGGGGGTCGGCTATGGCTTGCAGGTGAAGATGGGCGGTTTCTCCGTGACCGGTTCGGGGTTCACCGCCAAGGGCATCAATCCCTTCTTCACCAACAACGCCGGCGAAGCCGCGCTGCGCGAGGTGGACAGCCGCGGCGCATTGCTGCAGGGCTCGTATTCATGGGGCAAGAACCGCCTGGCGCTGTCCTACGGCAAGACCGTCGACGACGGCAACGGCCTGGGTTCCGCGGCCGACTACGAGAGTCGCGGCATCGCCTATTTCCGCACGATCAACGACAACCTCAAGCTGGTCGCCGAGCTGAACCGCTACCGGATCGACGGGCGCGACGGTGCCGCGCTCGACGAGGACACCGACACCGTGGCCCTCGGCGCCGTACTGAACTGGTGATACCGCTACTTTCGAAGGACCCCGCCGCGACCCAAGTAGGATAGGGGCCGCGGCGGCGCCCTTCGTAGAATGCTGGCGAGGCGGAACGACGGGGGAGCGGGCATGTACGAAGGGCAGGGGGAAGGGGTCTGCAGGGGCATGTCCAGCGCGCGCGACGTCGAAGTGGTGGCCCAGGACCTGGCGCGCCAGCTTATCCATCCGCACCTGGGCTTCGTGCTGTTCTTCTGTTCCGCGGAATACGACCTGCCGGCCCTTGCCGAGATGCTCGAACGCTACTTCGGCGGCATCGACCTGGTCGGCTGCACCACAGCCGGCGAGATCACTCCGGCGGGCTACGGGCGCGGCTGCGTCAGCGCGGTGGGCTTCGACGTGCGCAGCTTCGCCATCAGCAGCGCGCTGATCGACGAAATGGAGCGCTTCAGCCTGCTGGACGCGCAGCAGATGGTCGAGACCCTGGTGGCCGGCTGTCGCCGCGGCGGCCTGGCGCCGATCAAGGACCACAGCTTCGCCCTGACCTTGCTCGACGGCCTGTCCAGCCGCGAAGAGGTGGTGCTCGCCGCGCTTGGCGCGGCGCTCGGCGCGATCCCGCACTTCGGTGGCTCGGCCGGCGACGACCGGCACCTGACCCACACCCATGTCTACCACCAGGGCCAGTTCCATACCGGGGCGGCAGTGGTGGTGCTGGTCAACACCTGGCTGGACTTCGAGGTCTTCACCACCCATCACGTGGTGCCGCGCGCCGAAAAGTTGGTGGTGACCCGCGCCGACAGCGGCAGCCGGCGGGTCCACGAACTCAACGCCGAGCCGGCTGCGCTGGAATACGCCCGGCTGGTCGGGGTGGCGCCGCAGGCGTTGGATTTCGCCCTGTTCTCCGCGCATCCGCTGGCGGTGCGGGTCGACGAACGCTATTACGTGCGCTCGATCCAGCAGGCCAACGAGGACCTGAGCCTGACGTTCTACTGTGCGGTGGAGAACGGCATCGTTCTCACCGCGATGAGCACCGGCCCGCTGTTGCCCAACCTGGAGGCGCAGTTCCGCCGCCTCCACGAGCGCCTCGGACCGCCGTTGCTGACCATCGGTTGCGACTGCTTCCTGCGGCGCCTGGAGCTGGAGGTCGGCGGTGACACGCAAGCGACCGCCGCGTTTCTCCGCAGCCAGCAGGTGATCGGCTTCAACACCTACGGAGAGCAATTCAATGGCATGCATATCAACCAGACCTTCACCGGGGTCGCCATTGGCCGACCCCGCGGAGGTGTCCGTCGCTGAGCTGCAGGCGCGGGTCGTCGCCCTCGAAGAAGAGCGGCACAAGTTGCAGCGGATCAACCAGGTGCTGATCGGACGCATCGAGTCGAGCGCCGCGCAGAGCGACGAGGCCTACGGCGCCTTCCAGTATTCCGTGGTGCTGGCCGAGCAGGTCCGCGAACGCACCGACGCGCTGAGCCAGGCGATGCTCGAACTGAAGGCCAGCAACCAGTTGCTCAGCGACGCCCGCCTGCGTGCCGAGACCGCCCACCAGCATCTGCTCGACGCCATCGAAAGCATCTCCGACGCCTTCGTCCTGTTCGATCCGCAGCAACGCATCGTGTTGTTCAACGAGCGCTTCCGCGCGCTGTGGATCGACAGCCGGGCGCGGATCGGTCCTGGCATGCGCCGCGCCGAACTGCACCGGCTGGCGCGCAGCGGCGGGCTGATCGTCGAGGAACAGCGCGGCGGCGACCAGCAGACCCTGTATCGCCTGCGCGACGAGCGCTGGCTGCGGATGAGCGAACGACCGACCCGCGACGGCGGGCTGGCGGTGCTCTACAGCGACGTCACCGAGATCAAGCTCAGCGAGACCGCGCGCCGCGAGCAGGCGCTGGCGCAGAAGTCGCACCTGTTGCAGCGGGCGGTGGACAATCTCTCCCAGGGCGTGGCGATGGTCGGCGCCGACGGCGTGCTGGAGTTGTGGAACCGGCGCTTCCTGGAACTCTGCGGGCTGGCCCCGATCGCCGGGCACCGGGCCTTCGCCGAAGTCATGGCGGAGAGCGAATTGCCGTTGCTCACGCCGCGCAGCCAGGACTCCCAGGGGAGTCCGCTGAGCGCCCGCGAGCAGCGCCTGTTCGATGGCCGGGTGCTGGAGATCCGTACCCATGCGCTGCCCACCGGCGGCTTCGTCAACACCTTCACCGACATCACCGAACGCTATCGCCACGCCGAGGCGTTGCGTGCCAGCGAGCGCTGGATCCGCCTGATCACCGACCAGGTGCCGGCGCTGATCGCCTATCTCAGCGACGAACTGGTCTACGAATTCACCAACAAGGTCTACGAGGAGTGGTACCGCTGGCCCAGCGGCTCGATGCTCGGCCGCTGCCTGCGCGACGTGCATGGCGCCGAGCACTGCCGGCGCCTGGAGCCGTACTTCGAGCGGGCCCTGGCCGGCGAAAGCGTGACCTTCGAGATCGCCGAGACCGCGTTGTCCGGCGAGGAGCGCTACATGCAGCGCTCCTACGTGCCGAACCGCCAGGCCGACGGCCGGGTCGCCGGGCTGTTCGTGCTGATTCGGGATATCACCGAGCGCCGGCGGACCGCCGAGGCGCTGCACCAGGCCTACCAGAACCTCGAACAGCGGGTGCGCGAGCGGACCGCCGAGCTGACCACCCTCAACGACCAGTTCAAGCGCGAGATCCACGAGCGCAGCCAGGTCGAGGCGCGCCTGCGCGAGGCCAAGCGCGAGGCGGAACAGGCCAACCTGTCGAAGACCAAGTTCCTCGCGGCGGTCAGCCACGACCTGCTGCAACCGCTGAACGCCGCGCGGCTGTTCACCAGCGCCTTGCAGGAGCGCGGCAGCGCGGCGCGGGACAACGAGGCGCTGGTGAACAACATCAGCCATTCGCTGGAGGACGTGGAGAACCTGCTCGGCACCCTGGTGGACATTTCCAAGCTGGACGCCGGCGTGATCACCCCGGACATCGCCCCGTTCGAGCTTGGCGAACTGCTCGGCAACCTGGCCGCGGAGTACCGCCAGGTAGCCGCCAGCGAAGGGCTACGCCTGGACTTCGTGGCCTGCGGGGCGCTGGTCCGCAGCGACCAGCAACTGCTCGCGCGAATCCTCCGCAACCTGCTTTCCAACGCCATCCGCTATACCCCGCGAGGGCGCGTGCTGCTGGGTTGCCGCCGGCATCGGCAGCGCCTGTCGATCGAGGTCTGGGACACCGGGGTGGGCATCGCCGCCGACAAGCTCGGCGAGATTTTCCAGGAATTCAAGCGCGGCGAGTCACAGCGTTGTCACCAAGACCGCGGGCTCGGCCTGGGATTGGCGATCGTCGACAAGATCGCCCGCATGCTCGGCCACCGGGTCCGGGTCGGCTCGCTGCCGGGCAAGGGCTCATGCTTCGCCATCGAGGTACCGCTGGCCCGCCATGCCCCGCGCAGTCGCGCCGAGCCGCTGGCCAGCGCGGACGACCTGCGCGAGCGCCTGCGTGGTTCGCGGGTGTGGGTGCTGGACAACGATGCGGCGATCTGCGCAGGCATGCGCACGTTGCTCGAAGCCTGGGGCTGCCGGGTAGTGACGGCGCTGTCGGAGGAAGACCTGGCGCGACAGGTCGACAACTACCATGCCGAGGCCGACCTGCTGATCGTCGACTATCACCTCGACGACCAGCGCAACGGCGTCGACGCGGTCGCCGCGATCAACGCCCGGCGCGGCTCGCCGCTGCCGGCGCTGATGATCACCGCCAACTACAGCAACGAGCTCAAGCAGCAGGTCCGCGAGCTTGGCCATACCCTGATGCACAAGCCGGTGCGGCCGATGAAGCTGAAGACCGCGCTCTGCCACTTGCTGGAGCGCGAAGCCTCGGTCTGATTCAGGCGCCTTCGCGCGCCGCGCGGCCCAGGCGCGGGGCGAGGATCAGGGCGATCCCGCCGAGCACCGCCAGGGTCGCCGGCGGCAATCGCGGGGCGAGCGGCTCGCCGAGCAGCAGGGCGCCGCAGAGGGCGGCGAGCACCGGCACGCTGAGCTGCACCGAGGCGCCCTGGATCGCCGTCAGCCCCGGCAGTGCGCTGTACCAGACGGCGTAGCCGAGGCCGGAGGCGAGGGCGCCGGAAAGCAGGGCATAGGCCAGCCCGGCGCCGTCCAGCCGCAACTGCCCGTGGAATGCCAGGAGCAGCAGGGCGGCGAAGGCAAGGGCACGCAGGAAGTTGCCCGCGCTGACCGCCAGCGGATCGCCGCCGCCGCGGCCGAGCAGGGTATAGAGGCCCCAGGCGAGGCCGGACAGGAGCATCAGCAGGGCACCGCCCAGCGGCGGCGCGCTGGCTCCGGGGAGCAACAGGAACAGCAGGCCGCCCAGGGCCAGCAGGAAACCGAGCAGCGCCTGTCCGCCCAGCCGTTCGCCGCGCAGCAGGCCGGCCAGCAGCAGGGTGACCTGTACCGCGCCGAATAGCAGCAGCGCGCCGGTGCCGGCGTCCAGCTGCACGTAGGCGTAGGAGAACGCGGCCGCGTAGACGAACAGCGCCGCCGCCCCGCGCCAGCCGCCGCGCGCGGGCGTGGCCGGGCGCCGGCGCAGATGCAGCAGGACGGCGAGCATGAGGGAGCCGGAGAAGAGGCGCAGGGCGGTGAAACTGACCGCGTCGATGGCGGTGTCCTTCAGCGCCGCGCGGCAGAGCAGCGAATTGCCGGCGAAGGCCAGCATCGCCAGGACAGTGAGCAGCAGGGTACGGCGGTCGGGCATCGGCGGGCCTCAGCGGCGCAGGTAGGCGGCGAAGTCGATGTCGCCGGCGCTGAGGATCGCCTGGACCCGGTTGTGTACCTTGAGCTTGCGCAGGATCGCCGAGACGTGCGCCTTCACCGTGGTCTCGGCGATCTCCAGGTTGTAGGCGATCTGCTTGTTCGACTCGCCCTTGGTCATCCGCTCCAGCACCAGCAGCTGCTTGCGGGTCAGGGCCTGGAGCAGTTCCGGGGAGATGCCGTGTTCTTCGTGGCCGCTGCGTCGCGGCGAACTCTTCTGGGTGCGGATCACGTCCGAGGGCAGGTAGACGTTGCCGTTGAGGATCTGCTCGATGGCTTCGGTCATCTGCGCGCGTGGCGAGGACTTGGTGATGAAGCCCACCGCGCCGTAGGTGATGGCCTGTAGCACCACCTGCTTGTCCTGCTCGGCGGAGACGATAACCACGGGAATGGTCGGGGCCTCGTTGCGCAGGTTCATCAGGCCGTTGAGGCCGTGCATGCCGGGCATGTTCAGGTCGAGCAGGATCAGGTCGAGGTCGTCGTGTTCCTGGGTCAGGCCCAGGGCGCTGTCGAGGTCGGCGGTTTCCATCACTTCGCTGCCGGGGAATCCGTCGGCGATGACATTGTGGATGGCCTCGCGGAACAGCGGGTGGTCGTCGGCGATCAGGATCTTGTACATGGCCTGCACCTCGTTATTGTCGTTATGGGCGGCTGGTGGCGGCTCGGGGCACGCGGGCGGATGCGAATGCGCTCACGGTAGCAGTCGTGGGCGCGATAGCCCAGCGGGTGGGCGTTCCGCCGCGCGCTGCCGGGGACGCGTCGCGGACGGTCGGCAGCCGGGTAGGCGGAGAAGGCGAACTCGGTACTGCGGCGGGACCGCCGCAGGGTAGTCGGGCGCTACGCGGGGCAAGGCAAGGCGGGGCATGGCGGCTTCTCGTCGTTTCTTCTTGTATGCGTCATTACAGGGCAGGCGCGCTGCTTTGGAAATTCGACGTCCGGAGGGGTGAACCAGTACCAAAGTAGCAGGACCAGGCGCTTGCGCAGCGCTCCTGCTGCATCGGCGGCGCCCGCAAGGGCGGCTGGAGGCGGGTGGCCGCGCAAAAGTAGCGGCCCGGCAGTACCAAGGTAGTAGCACGCCGTGGCTCCGCGCGTCCTAGCATGTCTCGACAACGACAATGGACAGGAGTCGCCGCCATGCGCATCGCCGTCACCCTGGTGTTGCCCATCCTGCTGATCCTCAGCCTGCTCGGGTTCGATTTCCTCTATTCCCGCCACCTCGGCCAGGAAAGACCTGCCGCCTGCGCCGTCGGACAGGCCTGTCGGATCGCCCCCTGAGCCACGCCATGGATGACCTGCGACCCGCCGGCCCGGCGGAGTACCGCTGGCTGCTCGCCGTGCAGGAGCGCGAGCGGCGCTTGCTGGCCCAGGCGGTGCATGACGATATCGGCCAGTACCTGACGGGCATCCGCACCCAACTGTTGTTGCTGCGCTGCACGGCAGGCGACGGGCAGCCGGCGCTGGCACGCCTGGAGCGCTACTGCCAGGGGCTGGACGACAGCTTCCGCGCGCTGCTGCGCGGTCTACCGCCGCCGGCCCTGCAACGCCAGTCGCTGGACGAGGCGCTGCGCGCCTGCGTGGCGGACTGGCAGGAAGGTCAGGGCATCGCCTGCGAGCTGCGCCTGGGCGGTCCGCTGCCGCCCCTGGATGCGGCGGCCGGGACCCATCTCTACCGCCTGTTGCAGGAGGCGCTGAACAACGTCGCCCGGCATGCCGGCGCCAGCCGCGTGCGGATCCGCCTGCAATGCCGTGGCGGCTTTCTCTACCTGAGCGTACGCGACGACGGTCGCGGCTGCGCGGCGGACCCGGCACCCGGCTTCGGCCTGGACTCGATGCGCCAGCGCGCGCGCTGCCTGGGCGCTGAACTGAGCCTGCGCAGCCGTCCCGGACAGGGCCTGGCGTTGCGCCTGCGGATGCCGCTGGAACGCGACGACTGAGAGGAGAGGACGATGAAGATCCTGCTGGTGGACGATCATTTCGTGGTCCGCGAAGGGCTGGCCGCGCTGTTGCGCGGGCTGCTCCCCGACGTGGAGGTGAACGAGGCCGGCGACGGCGAAGAAGCCTTGCAGGCGGTGCAGCGGGAAATTCCTTCGCTGGTCATCGTCGATCTCGGCCTGCCGGGCATCAGCGGCCTGGAACTGACTCGCCGGCTGCGCCAGCGCCTGCCGCAGTTGCGTGTGCTGTTCTTCAGCCTCCACGACGAACTGGCCCTGGTGCGCCAGGCGCTGGATGCCGGTGCCCGCGGCTACGTGACCAAGCGAGCGGCGCCGAC
This sequence comes from Pseudomonas sp. 203-8, assembly GCF_020708595.1. Classification (NCBI taxonomy): domain Bacteria; kingdom Pseudomonadati; phylum Pseudomonadota; class Gammaproteobacteria; order Pseudomonadales; family Pseudomonadaceae; genus Pseudomonas; species Pseudomonas sp. 203-8. The sequence goes on from NZ_JAJFDF010000016.1 coordinate 88,833, forward strand.
GGTGCTGCTGGAGGCGATACGGCGAGTGCTCGCCGGCCAGCTCTATCTGGAGCAGCCCCTGGCCACGCGCCTGGCCTGCCAGTCGTGGGAAGAGCAGGGCGGGGCAGCGTTGCGCGGGCTGACCCGTCGCGAGTTCGAGATCTTCCGCCTGCTCGCGCGTGGCCTGGCCCTGCGCGAGGTGGCCGAGCACCTGGGGGTAAGCGCCAAGACCGTGTCCAACCATGTCAGCCTGCTCAAGCAGAAGTTGCAGGTGAGTACCCAGGCGGAACTGGTGCACCGGGCCATCGACAGCGGCGTGCTGCGGCTGGGCCTGCCGCTGCCGCTCGCCGAGGAGGCTCGCGGCAGCCTCGGCTAGGGGGCCGTCGCTGCTGTCCGGCGCTTCACTGCCAGCCCGCGGGGCAATCCTTGCAACCCTGCATGTTGCTGCCCTGGAAGTTGCCGAAGCGCACCTTGCTGCCGCGCAGGTCGGCATCTTCCAGGTTGGCCTCGGCCAGCTTGACTTCCTGCAGGTTGGCGTCGCGCAGGTCGGCGCCCTTGAGATCGGCGCGGGACAGCCAGGTCATCTCCAGGTCGGCGGCGCGCAGCGTGGCCTGGTGCAGGCGGCCGCCGCTGAGACGGGCGAACTCCAGGTAGGCGGCGGTGAGGTCGGCGCCTTGCCACTGGGCGCCCTGGGCGAACAGGCCCCAGGCCTGGATCGCCACCGCCCTGGCGCCGGAGAGGTCGGCGCCGCGCAGGTTGGCTTGCTGCAGGCTGGCGCGGGTGAGGTCGGCACCACGCAGGTTGGCTTTTTCCAGGTTGGCCAGGTCGAGCCTGGCGTGACGCAGGTCGGCGCCGGAGAGATCGGCGCCGGCCAGGTCGATGCGGCCGAGGTCGAGGTTGCGCAGGTCGGCGCCGCGCAAGTCGGCCTTGGCGCAGCGCGCGCCGGGCTCCAGGCGGCAGCCGGCGATGACGCGGACGTCGTCGATGTCGTCGGCGGCCTGGGCCAGGCCGGCGCCGAGCAGGGCGGCGCAGAGGAGGAAGGTCTTCATCGGGATACTCCGAAGGCGGGGAAAGCCGCGCCTCGCAGGGCGCGGCGCGGGGATCAGCGGCTGGCGGTGCGGTTGTCCCAGCTGGGCAGCTTGAATACCCAGAAGGAACCGCCCTGGGCCACCGGCCGGGTCAGGTCGGCCATGTCGCCGCCCCACAGCGGCACGGCGCCGCCGTAGCCGACGGTCACGCCGAGGTACTGCTCGCCGTCCTGTTCCCAGGTGATTGGTGGCGAGACGATGCCGCTGCCGGTCTGGAATTTCCACAGCTCCTTGCCGCTCTTCGCGTCGAAGGCCTTGAAGTAGCCGTCGCCGGTGCCGGTGAACACCAGGTTGCCGGCGGTGGCCAGCACCCCGGCCCAGAGCGGCAGGTGTTCCTTGTGTTCCCAGACCACCTTGCCGCTGACCGGGTCCATGGCGCGCAGGCTGCCGACGTGGTCGTCGTACATGCGCTTGATCCGGAAGCCCATGCCAAGGTAGGCGCTGCCCTTCGTATAGCTGACCTCCTCGGTCCAGTAGTCTTCCTTCCAGTGGTTGGCCGGCACGTAGAACAGGCCGGTGTCCTGGCTGTAGGCCATCGGGTTCCAGTTCTTGCCGCCGAGGAACGGCGGCGATACTTCCACCGCCTTGCCATGCTTCTGCCCCGGTTCCGGCAGTGGCGGGCGCTGGCCCTCGTGCTCCACCGGGCGGCCGGTCTTCAGGTCGATGTGGCTGGCCCAGGTGATGTTGTCGACGAAGGGGAAGGCGTTCTGCAACTTGCCGTTGCTGCGGTCGACCACATAGAAGAAGCCGTTGCGGTCGGCGTGGGCGGTGGCCTTGACGATCTTGCCGTCCTTGGCCTTGTAGTCGAACAGCACCAGTTCGTTGTTGCCGGAGAAGTCCCAGGCGTCGTTGGGGGTGTGCTGGTAGAACCACTTCACCTCGCCGCTGCTCGGGTCCACCCCGACCTGGCCGGAGGTGTAGAGGCTGTCGTAGTCGTGCGGGTTGCCGCCCTTGGCGGTGCGCGCCCAGGTGTTCCACGGGCCGGGGTTGCCGGCGCCGACGATGATGGTGTTGGTCTCGGCGTCGAAGCTGGCGCTCTGCCAGGGAGCGCCGCCGCCGTGGCTCCACGACTCGACCTTGCCGGTCGGCGAGTTGCGATCGTCCGGCCAGGAGGGCGCCTTGACGTCGCCGGTCACCGTGCTGTCCTTGCCGTTCAGGCGGCCCATGTGGCCTTCGACGAAGGGACGCATCCAGATTTCCTCGCCGGTATCCGGATCGCGGGCGAACAGGCGGCCGACCACGCCGAACTCGTCGCCCGAACTGCCGTGGATCAGCAGGACCTTGCCGGTCTTGCCGTCCTTCACGATGGTCGGCGCGCCAGTCATGGTGTAGCCGGCGCCGTGATCGGCGAACTTCTTCTTCCACACCACCTTGCCGGTGTTCTTGTTCAGCGCCACCACCGAGGCGTCGAGGGTGCCGAAGAACACCTTGTCGCCATAGATCGCGGCGCCGCGGTTGACCACGTCGCAGCACGGGCGGATGTCGTCGGGCAGGCGGTGGTTGTAGGTCCACAGGCGCTTGCCGGTCTTCGCATCGAGGGCGAACAGCCGCGAGTAGGAGGCGGTCACGTAGATCACGCCGTCGCTGACGATGGCCTGGGACTCCTGGCCGCGCTGTTTCTCGTCGCCGAAGGAGTACGACCAGGCCGGGGTCAGCTTGAACACGTTGTCGGCGTTGACCTGCTTGAGCGGGCTCCAGCGCTGGGCGTGGGTGCCCATGCCGTACTGCAGCACGTCGCCGGTGGTCTTGTCGTCGTTGGCGATGTCCTCCCAGGTCACATCCTTGGCCAGCGCGGCGCCAGCGCTGCCCAGGGCGACGGCGAAGGCGAGGCAGTGCAGGCTCGGGCGCAGGAGGCCGGCAGGGGCGGGTGAGGTTCTTGTTGTCATGATCGGGTTCCCGTTTGGAGTGAGGGTCGAGAAACGGCAGGCCGCTGCTCGGGCCGCGGCGGCTTCATGGTGGAAGCGGGGCGCGCCGACGGGAACGGAAGATCGCCCGATTCGTCCGGGAAGACTTCCCGGACGGGGCATGACTTGGACTTGCTGCCAAAGCCCCGCGTAAGGCCTTCCGAGGCTCTACTCCGAAGGGAGTAGGCGAGGACGCCCAAAGCAGGATTCGGGCGCGCGGCGGAGCTTCCTAGGATGGCGATGAGCGCCGTTTGGCGCCCGTGCCTTGTCCTGTCTCCCCGGAGGAATGAAGTGATGAACAAGAACAACGCCTTGCGCGGCCTGCTGGTGCTGGCCGGTCTCAGCCTCTCGAGCCTGGCGCTGGCCCACGGCGATGTGACCCCCCAGGCAGTGGACACCAAGGGACTCGAGCCGCTGGGCAAGGAATGGCGCGACACCAACCCCTACCGCAAGCCCTACGCCAAGCACGACCTCGCCGTCGAGATCGGCGCCTCCGCCTACAACCAGAACTGCGCGCGCTGCCACGGCCTGGAAGCCAAGTCCGGCGGCATCGCCCCGGACCTGCGCCTGCTGGAGACCGGCGCCGAGGGCGACGAATGGTTCAAGGAGCGGGTCATCAACGGCGCGGTGCGCGATGGCGCGGTGTACATGCCGAAGATGGCCGACTTCATCAGCCAGGAAGGCCTCTGGGCGATCCGCAGCTATCTGGAAAGCGTGCACGTCGACGAGTGACGCGCCCGACCCTTCGCCGCCGACCGCGGCGCCCTTGCACGAGTCCGCCGCGCCACGGCGGAACGACCACACAGGAGAGCTTCGCCATGATCTACGCAGCGCCCGGAACCCCCGGTGCCGTCGTCACCTTCAAGCCTCGCTACGGCAACTACATCGGCGGCGAGTTCGTGCCTCCGGTCAAGGGCCAGTACTTCACCAACACCTCGCCGGTGAACGGCCAGCCGATCGCCGAGTTCCCCCGTTCCACCGCCGAGGACATCGACA
>NZ_JAJFDF010000017.1:0-68710 GCF_020708595.1 Pseudomonas sp. 203-8
GAAGTGAAACGACGCATCGCCGATGGTAGTGTGGGGTCTCCCCATGTGAGAGTAGGTCATCGTCAAGCTCCTATCCCAAAACCCCTGGTCAGCGATGACCGGGGGTTTTGCTTTTGCGCGCGGAAAAGTCTGCGAAAATCCGGGGAAAAGGCAGCTATACGGCAGGGCTTTTCGTAGGCAAAGCGCAAGTGCCTCTATATGATGCGTGCCTGGCTAGTGTGGGGCGTCTATGCAGACCTTGCTGAAACTACTTCAAGACGGGCGATTCCACTCCGGTGAGGAGTTGGGGGCAGTACTGGGCATCAGTCGCAGTGCAGTCTGGAAACGCTTGCAGCACCTGGAGGCTGAACATGGCCTGCAGTTCCACAAGGTGCGTGGCCGGGGTTACCGCCTGGCGAGTCCCCTCAGTCTCCTGGATCCGCGGAAGATCGACAGCCTCTGGCCGGTCGAGATCATGCCCACCGTCGATTCGACCAATAGCGAGGCCATGCGCAGGCTCGCGGCTGGAGCCTCGACGCCTTTCGTTATCGTCGCCGAGCAGCAGACTGCCGGGCGTGGACGTCGCGGCCGAGCCTGGGTCAGTCCCTATGGAGAGAACCTCTATTATTCTCTGGCCATTACTGTCAGGGGGGGCGCTCGGGAGCTCGAAGGGTTGAGCCTGGTTGTCGGTCTCGCGGTGCTCCGGGCCCTGGAGTCTTTGGGCGTCCGGGACGCCGGGTTGAAGTGGCCGAACGACCTTCTGCAGGGAGGCAAGAAGATCGCCGGAATTCTCCTGGAGCTGAGTGGCGACCCCGCGGATCTGTGTCATGTCGTTATCGGCATAGGGATCAACGTCAACATGAAGACCGCCACTGATATCGGCCAGCCTTGGACCTCCCTGCGCGAAGCGCTGGGGGAACTGGTGGATCGTTCGCGGCTGCTTTCTGCTCTCAATCGGCAGTTGGCCGATTATCTCGATAGGCATTCGCGCGAAGGCTTTGCTGCAAGTCGCGAGGAGTGGGAGTCCTGCAATCTCTGGCAGGGTGCCCAGGTCATTCTCTCGACTGCTCTGAGTTCCATCGAGGGTCGTGTGCTGGGTGTCGATAGCCGAGGAGCGCTGCGTCTCGAGGTGGATGGCGTGGAGCAGGGGTTCAGTGGAGGGGAGCTTAGTTTGAGGTTGCGTCAATGATTCTTGAGCTCGACTGTGGAAACTCGCTGATCAAGTGGCGGGTCATCGAGGGCGCGTCACGGTCGGTCGCCGGTGGCCTTGCGGAGTCCGATGATGCCCTGGTCGAACAGTTAACGTCGCAGCAAGCGTTGCCAGTGCGAGCCTGTCGCCTGGTGAGCGTTCGCAGCGAGCAGGAAACCTCGCAACTGGTCGCACGGTTGGAGCAGCTGTTCCCGGTTTCGGCGCTGGTTGCATCATCCGGCAAGCAGTTGGCGGGTGTGCGCAACGGCTATCTCGATTACCAGCGCCTGGGGCTCGACCGCTGGCTGGCCCTCGTCGCGGCTCATCACCTGGCTAAGAAGGCCTGCCTGGTCATCGATCTGGGGACCGCGGTCACCTCTGACCTGGTCGCGGCGGATGGAGTGCATCTGGGGGGCTACATATGCCCGGGCATGACCCTGATGAGAAGCCAGTTGCGCACCCATACCCGACGTATCCGCTACGACGATGCAGAGGCCCGTCGGGCGCTTGCCAGTCTCCAGCCGGGGCAGGCCACGGCCGAGGCGGTTGAGCGGGGTTGTCTGCTCATGCTCAGGGGGTTCGTTCGTGAGCAGTACGCCATGGCGTGCGAGCTGCTCGGTCCGGATTGTGAAATATTCCTGACGGGTGGGGATGCCGAACTGGTTCGCGACGAACTGGCTGGCGCCCGGATCATGCCGGACCTGGTTTTCGTAGGGCTGGCACTGGCTTGCCCGATTGAGTGAGAGGATCTATGCGCTGGTTCTTCCTGTTTCTCCTGGCCCTGAACGTCTTCTACTACGTCTGGCACCAGCAGCAATCCCCGCTACGGGCCAAGGAAATCGCACCGCTGGAACTCTATAAGGATGGGCAGAAGAACATTCTGCTGTTGGCCGAGAGCAACCTTGCTTCCAGGGCGCGCTCGGGATCGCAGGTGCCGGCGCCGAGTGTGCCTCCGGCTGCCGAAGAGTCGATCGCATCCGAGTCGGCCTGTCTCTATCTTGGCGGAGGCGGTGAGGAGGCGGATGCCCGAAGGTTGCAGCAGCGCCTGCTGGGCCTGGATATCGAGGCGGAGGTCGAGGCCCGTGGGGAGATGAGCGTCGATTACTGGGTCTATCTTCCTCCGCTAGCCTCGCGGGAGGCTGCGCTTCGTCAGTTGAAGGAGCTTCAGGCGCGCAATATCGACAGCTACCTGATTGGCGAGGGAGTGCTGGCCAATGGCATTTCTTTGGGGATGTTTTCCGCGCGGGATTCGGCTGAAAGTGCGCAGGCCCGTCTCAAGACGGCAGGTTACGAGGCGGAGCTGAAGGAATTGCCCCGCGGGCAGCGTGATTTCTGGGTAAGGGTGGCACCCGGCAGCCGGCGTCTGGTGGATGAGCAACTGCTCCAGGAGCTGGCTCGGGACTTCAAGGGATTGCAGCATCAAATAATGTCGTGCAAAGGTGTTGCATCCCCCTGATGGTTTGCATAGAATGGCGCCCGCTTCGCAGGGGGAAGGCTGAAAGACTCCTACCATGAAGTTGCTGTTGAAACCTAAGTTCAGGTTTTTTAAGAGAAAACTCTTGACAGCAAGGTGGCAGACGTAGAGAATGCCGCCCACCAGTTTGGAGGGATTCCCGAGTGGCCAAAGGGATCAGACTGTAAATCTGACGTCATAGACTTCGAAGGTTCGAATCCTTCTCCCTCCACCAGTTTAAAAGCGTGAGCTTCGGGCTCCGCGGGTATAGTTCAGTGGTAGAACCTCAGCCTTCCAAGCTGATGATGCGGGTTCGATTCCCGCTACCCGCTCCAGTCAAGTTGCTTGTGTTTCGCTCATGTAGCTCAGTTGGTAGAGCACACCCTTGGTAAGGGTGAGGTCAGCGGTTCAAATCCGCTCATGAGCTCCATTTATCCAGGGGCAGATATGAAAATATCTGCCCTTGTTCTAATGGTAGCGTGATCCGCTCAATTCCTTGAAGGGGATGGTCTCCATGGCTAAAGAAAAATTTGAACGGAACAAGCCGCACGTCAACGTCGGCACCATCGGTCACGTTGACCATGGCAAGACCACTCTGACCGCTGCACTGACCAAGGTCTGCTCCGACACCTGGGGTGGTTCCGCTCGTGCTTTCGATCAGATCGACAACGCGCCGGAAGAAAAGGCCCGCGGTATCACCATCAACACCTCGCACGTTGAATACGATTCCGCTGTTCGTCACTACGCCCACGTTGACTGCCCCGGTCACGCCGACTACGTGAAGAACATGATCACCGGTGCTGCCCAGATGGACGGCGCGATCCTGGTTTGCTCGGCTGCCGACGGCCCCATGCCGCAGACCCGCGAGCACATCCTGCTGTCCCGCCAGGTAGGCGTTCCCTACATCGTCGTGTTCCTGAACAAGGCCGACATGGTCGACGACGCCGAGCTGCTGGAACTGGTCGAGATGGAAGTTCGCGATCTGCTGAACACCTACGACTTCCCGGGCGACGACACTCCGATCATCATTGGTTCCGCGCTGATGGCGCTGGAAGGCAAGGATGACAACGGCATCGGCGTAAGCGCCGTGCAGAAGCTGGTAGAGACCCTGGACTCCTACATTCCGGAGCCGGTTCGTGCCATCGACCAGCCGTTCCTGATGCCGATCGAAGACGTGTTCTCGATCTCCGGCCGCGGTACCGTGGTAACCGGTCGTGTAGAGCGCGGCATCATCAAGGTCCAGGAAGAAGTGGAAATCGTCGGCATCAAGGCGACCACCAAGACCACCTGCACCGGCGTTGAAATGTTCCGCAAGCTGCTCGACGAAGGTCGTGCTGGTGAGAACGTTGGTATCCTGCTGCGTGGCACCAAGCGTGAAGACGTAGAGCGTGGCCAGGTGCTGGCCAAGCCGGGCACCATCAAGCCGCACACCAAGTTCGAGTGCGAAGTGTACGTGCTGTCCAAGGAAGAAGGTGGTCGTCACACCCCGTTCTTCAAGGGCTACCGTCCGCAGTTCTACTTCCGTACCACCGACGTGACCGGTAACTGCGAACTGCCGGAAGGCGTAGAGATGGTAATGCCGGGCGACAACATCAAGATGGTTGTCACCCTGATCGCTCCGATCGCCATGGAAGATGGCCTGCGCTTCGCGATCCGCGAAGGCGGCCGTACCGTTGGCGCCGGCGTGGTTGCCAAGATCATCGAATAATATCGGTTGATCTTCCCCTCTCAGGCCGGCATAATGGTCGGCCTGATTTTGCTTCAGGCCAGTAGCTCAATTGGCAGAGCGGCGGTCTCCAAAACCGCAGGTTGGGGGTTCGATTCCCTCCTGGCCTGCCAGATTTCCCAAGTAAATCTGGCTTTTCTTCACGAGATTCCTAACAGATGAATGCCAAGGCAGAAGCCAAAGAATCACGTTTTGATCTCTTGAAATGGCTCTTGGTTGCCGTTCTGGTTGTGGTTGCCGTTGTGGGCAATCAGTACTTTTCGGCTCAACCAATCCTGTATCGCGTTCTCGGTATTCTCGTTCTGGCGGTGATCGCTGCCTTCCTGGCTCTGCAAACGGCCAAGGGGCAGGCCTTCTTTAGTCTTGCTAAGGAAGCGCGCGTCGAGATTCGCAAGGTCGTATGGCCGAGTCGTCAAGAAACAACTCAGACCACGCTGATCGTGGTCGCGGTAGTGCTGGTAATGGCGCTGCTGCTGTGGGGGCTCGATTCCCTGCTGGGTTGGTTGGTTTCCATGATTGTAGGTTAAGGGTGCGCCGTGGCTAAGCGTTGGTACGTTGTGCATGCATACTCGGGCTACGAGAAGCATGTCATGCGCTCGCTGATCGAGCGTGTCAAGCTTGCTGGCATGGAAGAAGAGTTCGGCGAGATTCTGGTTCCCACCGAAGAAGTGGTGGAGATGCGGAACGGCCAGAAGCGCAAGAGCGAGCGCAAATTCTTCCCTGGCTATGTGCTGGTTCAGATGGAAATGAACGAAGGTACCTGGCACCTGGTGAAGGATACCCCGCGTGTCATGGGCTTCATCGGCGGGACTGCCGACAAGCCGGCTCCGATCACCGATCGTGAGGCTGATGCAATCCTGCGTCGCGTGGCCGATAGCGGCGACAAGCCCAAGCCGAAGACCCTGTTCGAGCCGGGCGAGACCGTTCGTGTCATCGATGGTCCTTTCGCCGACTTCAATGGTGTCGTCGAAGAAGTTAACTACGAGAAGAGCCGGATCCAAGTGGCCGTGCTCATCTTTGGCCGCTCTACCCCGGTGGAGCTGGAGTTCAGTCAGGTCGAAAAGGTCTAGCTGAAAACGCATCCCTCACCCCGCAGCCCAAGGCTGCGGGGTTTTGTCGTCACTGGGATAAACGCGAAAGCAACCGGGGAGCCTTCAGGCGCTTGTACCCGAATTTGGAGTAGCAAATGGCTAAGAAAATCCAGGCTTATATCAAGCTGCAAGTAAAGGCCGGTCAGGCCAACCCGTCGCCGCCGGTCGGCCCTGCCCTGGGTCAGCACGGCGTGAACATCATGGAATTCTGCAAGGCGTTCAACGCCAAGACCCAAGGCCAAGAGCCGGGCCTGCCGACTCCTGTGATCATCACCGTTTACAGCGACCGTAGCTTCACCTTCGAAACCAAGAGCACCCCGGCTGCCGTCCTGCTGAAAAAAGCAGCTGGCATCACCAGCGGCTCCGCTCGTCCGAACTCCCAGAAAGTCGGCACAGTTACCCGTGCCCAGCTGGAAGAGATCGCCAAGACCAAGCAGGCTGACCTGACCGCTGCTGATCTGGACGCTGCTGTACGTACCATCGCTGGCTCCGCGCGCAGCATGGGCCTGAACGTGGAGGGTGTGTAATGGCTAAGCTGACCAAGCGCCAGAAGGCGATTGCCGAGAAAGTAGTTGCCGGCAAGCAGTACAGCTTCGAAGAGGCCGCCAAGCTGCTGGCCGAGCTGTCCACCATCAAGTTCAAGGAGTCCGTGGACGTTGCCGTGAACCTCGGCGTCGATCCGCGTAAATCCGACCAGGTCGTTCGTGGCGCCACCGTCCTGCCGAACGGCACCGGCAAGAGCGTCCGCGTTGCCGTCTTCACCCAGGGTCCGGCTGCCGAAGCCGCTCTGGCTGCCGGCGCCGACAAGGTGGGCATGGACGAACTGGCTGCCGAAATGAAAGGCGGCGACCTGAACTACGACGTCGTCATCGCTTCCCCGGATGCCATGCGTGTCGTCGGCCAGCTGGGCCAGATCCTCGGCCCGCGTGGTCTGATGCCGAACCCGAAAGTCGGCACCGTGACTCCGGACGTCGCTACCGCCGTGAAGAATGCCAAGGCTGGTCAGGTACGTTTCCGTACCGACAAGAACGGCATCATCCACAGCTCCGTCGGTAAGGTCGATTTCGAGCCGGCCAAGCTGCAGCAGAACGTCGAAGCGCTGCTGGCCGACCTGAAGCGCCTGAAGCCGTCCTCGTCGAAAGGCGTGTACGTCAAGCGCGTGACCCTGAGCACCACCATGGGTCCGGGCCTGCAGATCGACCTGGCTTCCCTGGAAGCCTAAGTGAAATCGTGCAGCGGGTTCTGCCCGCTGCACAGGTATTGGGGTCCCTGCCTGGCGGGGGCTATCCAAGACCGTAGGTGGCGCAAGCCTTAAACCACAAGCCTACGCAGATGGTGCTCCCGATTCGGTTACCGAATCAGACACCAAAACGACGTCCGGCCCCGGCTGGACGAAACGGTAACATCCAGGAGTAAACCCGTGGCAATTAAACTCGAAGACAAGAAGGCCATCGTCGCTGAAGTCAACGAGGCTGCCAAAGCTGCCCTGTCCGCTGTCGTGGCCGATGCCCGTGGCGTGACCGTAGGCGCCATGACCGGACTCCGTAAAGAGGCCCGCGAAGCTGGTGTGTACGTGAAAGTCGTACGTAACACCCTGCTCAAGCGCGCCGTTGAAGGCACCCAGTTCGACGTGCTCAACGACGTGTTCAAAGGCCCGACCCTGATCGCTTTCTCCAATGAACATCCGGGCGCTGCCGCTCGTATCTTCCGTGAGTTCGCCAAGGGTCAGGACAAGTTCGAGATCAAGGCGGCTGCCTTCGAGGGTCAGTTCCTCGCAGCCAATCAGATCGACGTACTGGCAAGCCTGCCGACCTACGACGAAGCCGTATCGCAGCTGATGAGCGTGATTCAGGGCGCTACCAGCAAGCTGGCTCGTACTCTGGCGGCCATTCGCGACCAGAAAGAAGCTGCTGCCGCCTAAGTCGGCTCGCAAGCGCTTTCAATCTTATTTGTTTAATACGATGGCCGCAGGCCGTCCCCCAATACAGGAATTAGAGTCATGGCTCTGACCAACGAAGACATCATCAACGCCGTATCCGAAATGTCCGTCATGCAAGTGGTCGAACTGATCAAGGCGATGGAAGAGAAGTTCGGCGTTACCGCTGCTGCCGCTACCGTTGCCGCTGCTGGCCCGGCTGCTGCCGCTGCCGAAGAGCAGACCGAGTTCACCATCGTCCTGGCCGAAGCTGGCGACAAGAAAGTGAACGTGATCAAGGTCGTTCGCGAACTGACCGGTCTGGGTCTGAAAGAAGCCAAGGCTGTCGTAGACGGCGCTCCGGGCGTGGTGAAGGAAGGCGCTTCGAAAGAAGAAGCCGAAGCCGCCAAGAAAGCCCTGGAAGAAGCAGGCGCCAAAGTCGAGCTCAAGTAAGCGACGACCTTGCGTCTACAGCCCGAGCGTCAAGCGAAAGGCTGATGGCTGGTGGCTTTTGCCACCGGCCTTTTTCCGTTCTGGGTGGACTCGCCTCGGGCGTTCCACCCAAGACGTGAAAGTGCCCCGAGTGGGCAATGCAGGCCAAGGGGTCTGCAAGATTTTCCGGCTGCTCCCGTCGGAGACGCCAAACAAGCAGGTGACCAAGCTGGGGAACGCTGATGGCTTACTCATACACTGAGAAAAAACGTATCCGCAAGGACTTTAGCAAGTTGCCGGACGTCATGGATGTGCCGTATTTGCTGGCCATCCAGCTGGATTCCTATCGCGAATTCCTGCAGGCTGGCGCAACCAAGGAGCAGTTCCGAGATATCGGTCTGCACGCGGCCTTCAAGTCCGTTTTCCCGATTATCAGCTATTCCGGCAATGCTGCCCTGGAATACGTCGGCTACCGTCTGGGTGAGCCGGCATTCGATGTCAAGGAGTGCGTGCTGCGCGGCGTGACCTTCGCCGTACCGCTGCGCGTGAAAGTTCGCCTGATCATCTTCGACCGCGAGTCGTCGAACAAGGCGATCAAGGACATCAAGGAACAAGAAGTCTACATGGGGGAAATCCCCCTGATGACCGAGAACGGTACCTTCATCATCAACGGTACCGAGCGTGTCATCGTCTCCCAGCTGCACCGTTCCCCGGGCGTGTTCTTCGACCACGACCGTGGCAAGACCCACAGCTCCGGCAAGCTGCTGTACTCCGCGCGGATCATTCCTTACCGCGGTTCCTGGCTGGACTTCGAGTTCGATCCGAAGGACTGCGTGTTCGTCCGTATCGACCGTCGCCGCAAGCTGCCGGCCTCGGTACTGCTGCGCGCGCTCGGCTACAGCACCGAAGAGATCCTCAACGCCTTCTACGCGACCAACGTCTTCCACATCAAGGGCGAGACCCTGAACCTGGAACTGGTCCCGCAGCGCCTGCGCGGTGAAGTCGCGAGCATCGACATCAAGGATGGCAGCGGCAAGGTGATCGTGGAGCAGGGGCGTCGTATCACTGCCCGCCACATCAACCAGCTGGAAAAGGCTGGCGTGAGTCAGCTGGAAGTGCCGTTCGACTACCTGATCGGCCGTACCATCGCCAAGGCGATCGTGCATCCGGCTACCGGCGAGATCATCGCCGAGTGCAACACCGAGCTGACCCTCGACCTCCTGGCCAAGGTGGCCAAGGCCCAGGTCGTGCGCATCGAGACCCTGTACACCAACGACATCGACTGCGGTCCGTTCATCTCCGACACCCTGAAGATCGACAACACCAGCAACCAGCTGGAAGCCCTGGTCGAGATCTACCGGATGATGCGTCCGGGCGAGCCGCCGACCAAGGAAGCTGCCGAGACCCTGTTCGGCAACCTGTTCTTCAGCGCCGAGCGTTACGACCTGTCGGCCGTAGGCCGGATGAAGTTCAACCGCCGTATCGGTCGTACCGAGATCGAAGGTCCGGGCGTCCTGAGCAAGGAAGACATCATCGATGTGCTCAAGACCCTCGTCGACATCCGTAACGGCAAGGGCATCGTCGATGACATCGACCACCTGGGCAACCGTCGTGTCCGTTGCGTCGGCGAAATGGCCGAGAACCAGTTCCGCGTGGGCCTGGTGCGTGTCGAGCGCGCGGTCAAGGAACGCCTGTCCATGGCCGAAAGCGAAGGCCTGATGCCGCAAGACCTGATCAACGCCAAGCCGGTGGCTGCCGCGATCAAGGAGTTCTTCGGTTCGAGCCAGCTGTCGCAGTTCATGGACCAGAACAACCCGCTTTCCGAGATCACCCACAAGCGCCGCGTCTCCGCGCTTGGCCCGGGCGGTCTGACCCGTGAGCGTGCGGGCTTCGAGGTTCGTGACGTACACCCGACCCACTACGGCCGCGTGTGCCCGATCGAAACCCCTGAAGGTCCGAACATCGGTCTGATCAACTCCCTGGCGACCTACGCCCGCACCAACAAGTACGGCTTCCTCGAGAGCCCGTACCGCGTGGTCAAGGACAGCCTGGTAACCGACGAGATCGTGTTCCTGTCGGCGATCGAAGAAGCCGACCACGTCATCGCCCAGGCTTCGGCGACCCTCAACGAGAAGGGTCAACTGGTGGACGAGCTGGTGGCCGTGCGTCACCTGAACGAATTCACCGTGAAGGCGCCGGAAGACGTGACCCTGATGGACGTGTCGCCGAAGCAGGTCGTTTCCGTCGCTGCCTCGCTGATTCCGTTCCTCGAGCACGATGACGCCAACCGCGCACTCATGGGCTCGAACATGCAGCGTCAGGCCGTGCCGACCCTGCGTGCCGACAAGCCGCTGGTGGGTACCGGCATGGAGCGCAACGTGGCGCGCGACTCCGGCGTCTGCGTCGTGGCTCGCCGTGGCGGTGTGATCGACTCGGTCGATGCCAGCCGTGTCGTGGTTCGCGTGGCGGATGACGAAGTCGAGACCGGCGAAGCGGGTGTCGACATCTACAACCTGACCAAGTACACCCGTTCCAACCAGAACACCTGCATCAACCAGCGTCCGCTGGTGAGCAAGGGTGACGTGGTCGCGCGCGGCGACATCCTGGCCGACGGTCCGTCCACCGACATGGGCGAACTGGCCCTGGGCCAGAACATGCGCGTAGCGTTCATGCCCTGGAACGGCTTCAACTTCGAAGACTCCATCTGCCTGTCCGAGCGCGTGGTCCAGGAAGATCGTTTCACCACGATCCACATTCAGGAACTGACCTGCGTCGCTCGTGACACCAAGCTCGGCCCAGAGGAAATCACCGCGGACATCCCGAACGTGGGCGAGGCCGCGCTGAACAAGCTGGACGAAGCCGGTATCGTCTACGTCGGCGCCGAAGTGCAGGCCGGCGACATCCTGGTCGGCAAGGTCACTCCGAAAGGCGAGACCCAGCTGACTCCGGAAGAGAAGCTGCTGCGCGCGATCTTCGGTGAGAAGGCGTCCGACGTGAAGGACACCTCCCTGCGTGTGCCGACCGGCACCAAGGGTACCGTCATCGACGTTCAGGTCTTCACCCGCGACGGCGTCGAGCGCGATTCCCGCGCGCTGTCCATCGAGAAGATGCAACTCGACCAGATCCGCAAGGACCTGAACGAAGAGTTCCGCATCGTCGAAGGCGCGACCTTCGAGCGTCTGCGTGCCGCCCTGGTCGGTGCCAAGGCTGAAGGTGGCCCGGCGCTGAAGAAGGGCACGGAGATCACCGACGACTACCTCGACGGTCTCGAGCGCGGCCAGTGGTTCAAGCTGCGCATGGCCGACGACGCCCTGAACGAACAGCTGGAGAAGGCCCAGGCCTACATCAGCGATCGTCGCCAGCTCCTGGACGACAAGTTCGAGGACAAGAAGCGCAAGCTGCAGCAGGGCGACGACCTGGCTCCGGGCGTGCTGAAGATCGTCAAGGTCTACCTGGCGATCAAGCGTCGCATCCAGCCGGGCGACAAGATGGCCGGCCGTCACGGTAACAAGGGTGTGGTCTCGGTGATCATGCCGGTGGAAGACATGCCGCACGATGCCAACGGCACCCCGGTCGACATCGTCCTCAACCCGCTGGGCGTACCGTCGCGTATGAACGTCGGTCAGATCCTCGAAACCCACCTGGGCCTCGCGGCCAAGGGGCTGGGCGAGAAGATCAACCGCATGCTCGAAGAGCAGCGCAAGGTCGCCGAACTGCGTAAGTTCCTGCACGAGATCTACAACGAGATCGGCGGTCGCGAGGAAAACCTCGACGAGCTGGGCGACAACGAGATCCTCGCGCTGGCCAAGAACCTGCGCGGTGGCGTACCGATGGCGACCCCGGTGTTCGATGGCGCCAAGGAACGCGAGATCAAGGCCATGCTGAAGCTGGCCGACCTGCCGGAAAGCGGCCAGATGCGTCTGTTCGACGGCCGTACCGGCAACCAGTTCGAGCGTCCGACCACCGTCGGCTACATGTACATGCTCAAGCTGAACCACCTGGTGGACGACAAGATGCACGCCCGTTCCACCGGCTCGTACAGCCTGGTTACCCAGCAGCCGCTGGGTGGTAAGGCACAGTTCGGTGGTCAGCGCTTCGGTGAGATGGAGGTGTGGGCGCTGGAAGCCTATGGCGCGGCGTACACCCTGCAGGAAATGCTGACGGTCAAGTCGGACGACGTGAACGGCCGGACCAAGATGTACAAGAACATCGTGGACGGCGATCACCGCATGGAGGCCGGCATGCCCGAGTCCTTCAACGTTCTGATCAAAGAGATCCGTTCGCTCGGCATCGACATCGAACTGGAAACCGAATAACACGTGACGCTAGACGGTGCGGCTGGTCAAGGCCGGTCGCACCGGGTCCGTGAGGAGGAAAGGCCTTGAAAGACTTGCTTAATCTGTTGAAAAACCAGGGTCAAATCGAAGAGTTCGATGCCATCCGTATTGGCCTGGCTTCGCCCGAGATGATTCGTTCCTGGTCTTTCGGCGAAGTTAAAAAGCCGGAAACCATCAACTACCGTACCTTCAAGCCGGAGCGCGACGGCCTGTTCTGCGCCAAGATCTTCGGCCCGGTGAAGGACTACGAGTGCCTGTGCGGCAAGTACAAGCGCCTCAAGCACCGCGGTGTGATCTGCGAGAAGTGCGGCGTGGAAGTCGCCCTGGCCAAGGTGCGCCGCGAGCGCATGGGCCACATCGAGCTGGCTTCGCCGGTTGCCCACATCTGGTTCCTGAAGTCGCTGCCGTCCCGTATCGGCCTGCTGCTGGACATGACCCTGCGCGATATCGAGCGCGTGCTCTATTTCGAGAGCTACGTGGTGATCGATCCGGGCATGACCACCCTGGAAAAGGGCCAGCTGCTGAACGACGAGCAATACTTCGAGGCCCTCGAAGAGTTCGGTGACGATTTCGATGCTCGCATGGGCGCCGAAGCCGTTCACGAACTGCTCAACGCCATCGATCTGGAGCACGAGATCGGCCGCCTGCGCGAAGAGATTCCGCAGACCAACTCGGAAACCAAGATCAAGAAGCTGTCCAAGCGCCTGAAGCTGATGGAAGCCTTCCAGGGCTCCGGCAACAAGCCTGAGTGGATGGTCCTGACCGTCCTGCCGGTGCTGCCGCCGGACCTGCGTCCGCTGGTTCCGCTGGATGGCGGTCGCTTCGCGACTTCCGACCTGAACGACCTGTATCGTCGGGTGATCAACCGTAACAACCGTCTGAAGCGCCTGCTCGACCTGGCCGCTCCGGACATCATCGTGCGCAACGAAAAGCGCATGCTGCAGGAAGCCGTCGACGCCCTGCTCGACAACGGCCGTCGCGGTCGCGCCATCACCGGCTCGAACAAGCGTCCGCTGAAGTCGCTGGCCGACATGATCAAGGGCAAGCAAGGTCGCTTCCGTCAGAACCTGCTCGGCAAGCGCGTGGACTACTCCGGTCGTTCCGTGATCACCGTGGGCCCGACCCTGCGCCTGCACCAGTGCGGTCTGCCGAAGAAGATGGCCCTGGAGCTGTTCAAGCCGTTCATTTTCGGCAAGCTGGAAGGTCGTGGTATGGCCACCACCATCAAGGCCGCCAAGAAAATGGTCGAGCGCGAGCTGCCCGAGGTCTGGGACGTTCTCGCCGAAGTCATCCGCGAGCATCCGGTTCTCCTGAACCGTGCGCCGACCCTGCACCGTCTGGGCATCCAGGCGTTCGAGCCGGTCCTCATCGAAGGCAAGGCGATCCAGCTGCACCCGCTGGTCTGCGCCGCGTACAACGCCGACTTCGACGGTGACCAGATGGCCGTCCACGTTCCGCTGACCCTCGAGGCCCAGCTGGAAGCGCGCGCGCTGATGATGTCCACCAACAACATCCTGTCGCCCGCCAACGGCGAGCCGATCATCGTTCCGTCGCAGGACGTGGTAATGGGTCTGTACTACATGACCCGTGAAGCGATCAACGCGAAGGGCGAGGGCATGGCCTTCGCCGACCTGCAGGAAGTCGACCGCGCCTACCGCAGCGGCCAGGCGTCCCTGCACGCTCGCGTAAAAGTGCGCATCAACGAAAAGATCAAGGGTGAAGACGGCCAACTGACCGCCAATACCCGTATCGTCGACACCACCGTCGGTCGCGCGCTGCTGTTCCAGGTCGTTCCGGCCGGCCTGCCGTTCGACGTGGTCAACCAGTCGATGAAGAAGAAGGCGATCTCCAAGCTGATCAACCACTGCTATCGCGTGGTGGGTCTGAAGGACACCGTCATCTTCGCCGACCAGCTGATGTACACCGGTTTCGCCTACTCGACCATTTCCGGCGTGTCCATCGGCGTCAACGACTTCGTCATCCCGGACGAGAAGGCGCGGATCATCAACGCCGCCACCGACGAAGTGAAGGAGATCGAGAGCCAGTACGCCTCCGGCCTGGTAACCCAGGGCGAGAAGTACAACAAGGTGATCGACCTGTGGTCGAAGGCCAACGACGAAGTGTCCAAGGCGATGATGGCCAACCTCTCGAAAGAGAAGGTCGTCGATCGCGAGGGCAAGGAAGTCGACCAGGAGTCCTTCAACTCCATGTACATGATGGCTGACTCGGGTGCGCGGGGCTCCGCGGCCCAGATCCGTCAGCTGGCAGGTATGCGTGGCCTGATGGCCAAGCCGGACGGCTCGATCATCGAGACCCCGATCACCGCGAACTTCCGGGAAGGCCTGAACGTACTCCAGTACTTCATCTCCACCCACGGTGCTCGTAAGGGTCTGGCGGATACCGCGCTGAAGACCGCGAACTCCGGTTACCTGACCCGTCGTCTGGTCGACGTGGCCCAGGATCTGGTAGTGACCGAGATCGATTGCGGTACCGAGCACGGCCTGCTGATGTCGCCGCACATCGAAGGCGGCGACGTGGTCGAACCGCTCGGCGAGCGCGTGCTCGGCCGTGTGATTGCGCGCGACGTGTTCAAGCCGGGCAGCGACGAGGTCATCGTGCCGGCCGGCACCCTGATCGACGAGAAGTGGGTCGACTTCCTCGAAGTGATGAGCGTCGACGAAGTGGTGGTGCGTTCCCCGATCACCTGCGAAACCCGTCATGGCATCTGCGCCATGTGCTACGGCCGCGACCTGGCTCGTGGCCATCGCGTCAACATCGGCGAGGCGGTCGGTGTCATCGCTGCCCAGTCCATCGGTGAGCCGGGCACCCAGCTGACCATGCGTACCTTCCACATCGGTGGTGCGGCCAGCCGGACCTCCGCGGCCGACAACGTCCAGGTGAAGAACGGCGGCACCATCCGCCTGCACAACCTGAAGCATGTGGTTCGTGCCGACGGCGCGCTGGTCGCGGTTTCCCGTTCCGGCGAACTGGCGGTTGCCGACGACTTCGGTCGCGAGCGCGAGCGCTACAAGCTGCCGTACGGCGCGGTGATCTCGGTCAAGGAAGGTGACAAGGTCGACCCGGGCGCTATCGTCGCCAAGTGGGACCCGCACACCCACCCGATCGTCACCGAGGTGGACGGTACCGTGGCCTTCGTGGGCATGGAAGAGGGCATCACCGTCAAGCGTCAGACCGACGAACTGACCGGCCTGACCAACATCGAAGTGATGGATCCGAAGGACCGTCCGGCTGCCGGCAAGGACATCCGTCCGGCCGTGAAGCTGATCGATGCCGCGGGCAAGGACCTGCTGCTGCCGGGTACCGACGTACCGGCGCAGTACTTCCTGCCGGCCAACGCCCTGGTCAACCTGACCGACGGCGCCAAGGTGAGCATCGGTGACGTTGTCGCGCGTATCCCGCAGGAAACCTCGAAGACCCGTGACATCACCGGTGGTCTGCCGCGCGTTGCCGACCTGTTCGAGGCTCGTCGTCCGAAAGAGCCTTCGATCCTGGCGGAAATCAGCGGCACCATCTCCTTCGGCAAGGAGACCAAGGGCAAGCGCCGCCTGGTCATCACGCCGAACGATGGCAGCGATCCGTACGAGGAGCTGATTCCGAAGTGGCGTCACCTGAACGTGTTCGAAGGCGAACAGGTGAACCGCGGCGAAGTCATCTCCGACGGTCCGAGCAACCCGCACGACATCCTGCGCCTGCTGGGCGTGAGCTCGCTGGCGAAGTACATCGTCAACGAGATCCAGGACGTCTACCGTCTGCAGGGCGTGAAGATCAACGACAAGCACATCGAGACCATCCTGCGTCAGATGCTGCGCAAGGTCGAAGTCAGCGAGTCCGGCGACTCCAGCTTCATCAAAGGCGACCAGGTGGAACTCACCCAGGTGCTGGAAGAGAACGAACAGCTCGGTACCGAGGACAAGTTCCCGGCCAAGTACGAGCGCGTTCTGCTGGGTATCACCAAGGCTTCCCTGTCGACCGAGTCGTTCATTTCCGCGGCGTCGTTCCAGGAGACCACCCGCGTCCTCACCGAGGCGGCGGTCACCGGCAAGCGCGACTTCCTGCGTGGTCTGAAAGAGAACGTGGTCGTGGGTCGCCTGATCCCGGCCGGTACCGGTCTGGCTTACCACAGCGAGCGCAAGCGTCAGCGCGACCTCGGCAAGCCGCAGCGTGTGAGTGCCAGCGAGGCGGAAGCCGCACTGACCGAAGCGCTGAACTCGAGCGGTAACTAAGCATCAACGACAAGCCCCGGCTATCCCGATAGCCGGGGCTTTGTCTTGACGGTGTACAAGAACCTCTTTACTATTTTGTACCCCGAAAATTGGCAGGGCGCATGCTCTGTCATTTCGTTTGTGTGTCGTAAGACAATCAGTGGAGCTATAGATGGCAACTATCAACCAGCTGGTGCGTAAGCCGCGCAAGCGCATGGTCGACAAGAGCGACGTGCCTGCGCTGCAGAACTGCCCGCAACGTCGTGGCGTATGCACCCGCGTATACACCACCACGCCGAAAAAGCCGAACTCGGCACTGCGTAAGGTATGCCGTGTACGTCTGACCAACGGTTTCGAGGTTTCCTCGTACATCGGTGGTGAAGGTCACAACCTGCAAGAGCACAGCGTAGTGCTGATCCGTGGCGGTCGTGTAAAGGACCTTCCGGGTGTGCGTTACCACACCGTGCGCGGTTCGCTGGACACCTCGGGTGTCAAAGACCGTAAGCAGGGTCGTTCGAAGTACGGCGCCAAGCGTCCGAAGTAATAGCGTTTTTATATTTATCTGAGTCGATAAGAGTAAGGTCGGGCGTAACTTGACTGTTATGGTCCCGGGCTAACCTGAAGACCGTTTGAGGGCTTATCAATGCCAAGACGTCGTGTAGCGGCCAAGCGTGAAGTGCTGGCTGATCCGAAATACGGAAGCCAGATCCTGGCCAAGTTCATGAACCACGTGATGGAAAGCGGCAAGAAAGCCGTTGCCGAGCGTATCGTTTACGGTGCGCTGGACAAGGTGAAGGAACGCGGCAAGGCCGATCCCCTGGAAACCTTCGAAAAAGCTCTCGATGCCATCGCTCCGCTGGTCGAAGTGAAGTCCCGCCGCGTAGGTGGTGCGACTTACCAGGTTCCGGTCGAAGTCCGTCCGTCCCGTCGTAATGCCCTGGCCATGCGTTGGCTGGTGGACTTCGCCCGCAAGCGTGGCGAGAAGTCCATGGCTCTGCGCCTGGCTGGCGAGCTGCTGGATGCCGCTGAAGGCAAGGGCGCAGCAGTCAAGAAGCGTGAAGACGTGCACCGTATGGCAGAGGCCAACAAGGCCTTCTCGCACTACCGGTTCTAATCGCGCTGCCCAACCCCCGAGGACCTTATTGTGGCCCGTACTACACCCATCAACCGCTACCGTAATATCGGTATCTGTGCCCACGTTGACGCGGGCAAGACCACCACCACGGAGCGGGTTCTGTTCTATACCGGCGTCAACCACAAGCTGGGCGAAGTGCATGACGGCGCTGCGACCACCGACTGGATGGTGCAGGAGCAGGAGCGCGGTATCACCATTACCTCCGCTGCCGTTACCACCTTCTGGAAGGGCTCGCGCGGTCAGTACGACAACTATCGCGTAAACGTCATCGACACCCCCGGCCACGTAGACTTCACCATCGAGGTGGAGCGTTCCCTGCGTGTATTGGATGGCGCTGTCGTGGTGTTCTGTGGCACCTCCGGCGTAGAGCCGCAGTCGGAAACCGTATGGCGTCAGGCCAACAAGTACGGCGTACCGCGCATCGTCTACGTCAACAAGATGGACCGCCAGGGCGCGAACTTCCTGCGCGTCGTCGAGCAGATCAAGAAGCGCCTGGGTCATACCCCGGTTCCGGTCCAGCTCGCCATCGGCGCTGAAGAGAACTTCGTCGGTCAGGTCGACCTGATCAAGATGAAGGCCATCTACTGGAACGATGACGACAAGGGCATGACCTACCGCGAGGAAGAAATTCCTGCGGAGCTCAAGGACCTGGCCGAAGAGTGGCGTTCCAGCATGGTCGAGGCTGCGGCCGAAGCCAACGAAGAGCTGATGAACAAGTACCTCGAAGAGGGCGAGCTCTCCGAAGCCGAGATCAAGGAAGGCCTGCGTCTGCGCACCCTGGCGTGCGAGATCGTTCCGGCCGTCTGCGGTTCCTCGTTCAAGAACAAGGGCGTTCCGCTGGTTCTCGATGCCGTCATCGACTACCTCCCGGCTCCGACCGAGATCCCTGCGATCAAGGGCGTCAGCCCGGACGACGAGACCGTCGAAGACGAGCGTCATGCCGACGACAACGAACCGTTCTCGTCCCTGGCGTTCAAGATCGCTACCGACCCGTTCGTCGGTACCCTGACCTTCGCCCGCGTTTACTCCGGCGTCCTGAGTTCCGGCGACTCCGTCCTGAACTCGGTGAAAGGCAAGAAAGAGCGCGTCGGTCGGATGGTGCAGATGCACGCCAACCAGCGTGAAGAGATCAAGGAAGTGCGCGCAGGCGACATCGCTGCCCTGATCGGCATGAAGGACGTCACCACCGGTGACACCCTGTGCTCGATCGAGAAGCCGATCATCCTCGAGCGCATGGACTTCCCCGAGCCGGTAATCTCGGTCGCTGTAGAGCCGAAGACCAAGGCTGACCAGGAGAAGATGGGTATCGCCCTCGGCAAGCTGGCCCAGGAAGACCCGTCGTTCCGTGTCAAGACCGACGAAGAGTCCGGTCAGACCATCATCTCCGGCATGGGCGAGCTGCACCTGGACATCATCGTCGACCGCATGAAGCGCGAGTTCGGCGTCGAGGCCAACATCGGCAAGCCGCAGGTTGCCTACCGTGAGACCATCACCAAGGACAACGTGGAGATCGAAGGCAAGTTCGTTCGCCAGTCCGGTGGTCGCGGTCAGTTCGGTCATTGCTGGATCCGTTTCTCGGCCGCGGACGTGGACGAGAAGGGCAACATCACCGAAGGCCTGGTGTTCGAGAACGAAGTCGTGGGCGGTGTGGTTCCGAAGGAATACATCCCGGCGATCCAGAAGGGTATCGAAGAGCAGATGAAGAACGGCGTCGTTGCCGGCTATCCGCTCATCGGCCTGAAGGCTACCGTTTTCGATGGTTCCTACCATGACGTCGACTCCAACGAGATGGCGTTCAAGATCGCTGCTTCCATGGCGACCAAGCAGCTGGCCCAGAAGGGCGGCGGCAAGGTGCTCGAGCCGATCATGAAGGTAGAGGTGGTGACTCCTGAGGACTACATGGGTGACGTGATGGGCGACCTGAACCGTCGTCGTGGTCTGATTCAGGGGATGGAGGACACGGTTTCCGGTAAGGTTATTCGTGCCGAGGTTCCGCTGGGTGAGATGTTCGGTTATGCGACCGACGTGCGTTCCATGTCCCAGGGTCGCGCGAGCTACTCCATGGAATTCTCCAAATACGCCGAAGCTCCGTCGAACATCGTCGAAGCGCTGGTTAAAAAACAAGGTTGATTCAGCCCTTTAAGTAAGAGGTTTACTGTCGTGGCTAAGGAAAAATTCGAACGTAACAAACCGCACGTCAACGTCGGCACCATCGGTCACGTTGACCATGGCAAGACCACTCTGACCGCTGCACTGACCAAGGTCTGCTCCGACACCTGGGGTGGTTCCGCTCGTGCTTTCGATCAGATCGACAACGCGCCGGAAGAAAAGGCCCGCGGTATCACCATCAACACCTCGCACGTTGAATACGATTCCGCTGTTCGTCACTACGCCCACGTTGACTGCCCCGGTCACGCCGACTACGTGAAGAACATGATCACCGGTGCTGCCCAGATGGACGGCGCGATCCTGGTTTGCTCGGCTGCCGACGGCCCCATGCCGCAGACCCGCGAGCACATCCTGCTGTCCCGCCAGGTAGGCGTTCCCTACATCGTCGTGTTCCTGAACAAGGCCGACATGGTTGACGACGCCGAGCTGCTGGAACTGGTCGAGATGGAAGTTCGCGATCTGCTGAACACCTACGACTTCCCGGGCGACGACACTCCGATCATCATCGGTTCCGCGCTGATGGCGCTGGAAGGCAAGGATGACAACGGCATCGGCGTAAGCGCCGTGCAGAAGCTGGTAGAGACCCTGGACTCCTACATTCCGGAGCCGGTTCGTGCCATCGACCAGCCGTTCCTGATGCCGATCGAAGACGTGTTCTCGATCTCCGGTCGTGGTACCGTGGTAACCGGTCGTGTAGAGCGCGGCATCATCAAGGTCCAGGAAGAAGTGGAAATCGTCGGCATCAAGGCGACCACCAAGACCACCTGCACCGGCGTTGAAATGTTCCGCAAGCTGCTCGACGAAGGTCGTGCTGGTGAGAACGTTGGTATCCTGCTGCGTGGCACCAAGCGTGAAGACGTAGAGCGTGGCCAGGTACTGGCCAAGCCGGGCACCATCAAGCCGCACACCAAGTTCGAGTGCGAAGTGTACGTGCTGTCCAAGGAAGAAGGTGGTCGTCACACCCCGTTCTTCAAGGGCTACCGTCCGCAGTTCTACTTCCGTACCACTGACGTGACCGGTAACTGCGAGCTGCCGGAAGGCGTAGAGATGGTAATGCCGGGCGACAACATCAAGATGGTTGTCACCCTGATCGCTCCGATCGCCATGGAAGATGGCCTGCGCTTCGCGATCCGCGAAGGCGGCCGTACCGTTGGCGCCGGCGTGGTTGCCAAGATCATCGAGTAATCGCTGATCCTGCCATCAGAAAAGGGGCCCTCCGGGGCCCCTTTTTTCGTTCGTTGGTTAAATATTGACACCCTGTGGGGGCATCCGTACAATTGCGCCTCCTTTTAACGGGCGTAGTCCGTCCGTTGGGAATGGTAAATTGGAGTCTGAGGTCAAATGCAAAACCAACAAATCCGGATTCGGTTGAAGGCTTTTGACCATCGCCTGATCGATCAATCAACCCAGGAAATCGTGGAAACCGCGAAACGTACTGGTGCTCAGGTGCGTGGTCCAATCCCTCTGCCGACCCGCAAGGAACGTTTCACCGTGCTGATCTCTCCGCACGTCAACAAAGATGCGCGTGATCAGTACGAAATTCGTACACATAAGCGTGTACTGGACATCGTCCAGCCGACGGATAAAACCGTCGATGCGCTGATGAAGCTCGATCTTGCTGCAGGCGTTGAAGTACAGATCAGCCTCGGCTAATGCCTTCGGCATTGGTCGTGTAACGCTCTGAAATGGGCGGCCATAGCGGGTGAAAGCCCCGTACACTCAAGAGGTTTACAACATGACAATTGGTGTTGTCGGTCGTAAATGCGGCATGACCCGCATTTTCACCGAGGAAGGTGTCTCTATTCCGGTTACGGTCATCGAGGTCGAGCCGAATCGCGTCACCCAGTTCAAGACTGAAGAAACCGATGGCTACCGTGCAGTGCAAGTCACCGCCGGCGAGCGTCGTGCTTCTCGCGTTACCAAAGCGCAAGCTGGTCACTTTGCCAAGGCGAATGTCGCCGCCGGTCGCGGCGTGTGGGAATTCCGTCTGGGCGAAGAGCAGTATGCCGCTGGTGACCAGATCACTGTCGATCTGTTCCAGGCAGGCCAGATGGTAGACGTTACCGGCGAGTCCAAGGGTAAGGGCTTCGCGGGCACCATCAAGCGCTGGAACTTCCGTGGTCAGGATAACACCCACGGTAACTCCGTTTCCCACCGCGTCCCGGGTTCCATCGGCCAGTGCCAGACTCCTGGTCGAGTGTTCAAGGGCAAGAAAATGTCCGGTCATCTGGGTGCGGAGCGGGTAACCGTTCAATCCCTGGAGATCGTGCGCGTCGATGCTGAACGCAATCTGCTGCTGGTCAAGGGTGCCGTTCCCGGCGCTACCGGCGGTGATGTGATCGTGCGTCCGGCAGCCAAGGCTCGCGGTTAAGGGGGAAGCTGAGATGCAATTGAATGTGAACGGCGCTCAGGCTATCGAAGTCTCCGAGCGTACCTTTGGTGGCGAATTCAACGAGACCCTGGTGCACCAGGCAGTCGTGGCCTACATGGCTGGCGGCCGTCAGGGCAGCAAGGCGCAGAAGACTCGCTCCGAAGTCTCTGGTGGTGGCAAGAAGCCGTGGCGTCAGAAGGGCACCGGTCGTGCTCGTGCTGGCACCATCCGTAGCCCCATCTGGCGTGGGGGCGGCACCACTTTCGCCGCTAAACCGCGTAGCCACGAACAGAAGCTGAACAAGAAGATGTACCGCGCAGCACTGCGCTCCATCCTTGCCGAGCTCGTTCGTCTGGACCGTCTGGTCGTCGTTGCCGACTTCGCTGTCGATGCACCGAAAACCAAGGGCCTGGTTGCCAAGCTGGACACCCTGGGTCTGAAAGACGTGCTGATCGTGACCGATGGTGTCGACGAGAACCTGTACCTCGCTGCGCGCAACCTGGCGCACGTCGATGTACGTGATGTCCAAGGTTCCGACCCCGTCAGCCTGATCGCCTACGACAAGGTGCTGGTCACCGTGTCCGCCGTGAAGAAGTTCGAGGAGCTGCTGGGATGAACCAGGAACGCGTATTCAAAGTGCTGCTTGGTCCGCACATCTCCGAGAAAGCCACGGGTCTCGCGGACGGCAAGAGCCAATTCGTTTTCAAGGTTGCCACCGATGCAACCAAGCTGGAAATCAAGAAGGCCGTAGAAAGCCTGTTCAGCGTGAAGGTACAGCGCGTCACTACCCTGAACGTCAAGGGTAAGACCAAGCGCACCGCTCGCGGTCTGGGCAAGCGTAACGACTGGAAAAAAGCGTACATCGCTCTCCAGCCGGGCCAAGATCTCGATTTCGCCACCAGCGCTGAGTAAAGGGGTGCATCATGGCAATCGTTAAGTGCAAACCGACTTCCGCTGGTCGTCGCTTTGTCGTCAAGGTGGTGAATCAGGAGCTGCACAAAGGCGCTCCCTACGCACCGCTGCTGGAAAAGAAATCCAAGTCTGGCGGCCGTAACAACAACGGTCGTATCACCACCCGTCATATCGGTGGTGGTCACAAGCAGCACTACCGTCTGGTCGACTTCCGTCGCAACAAGGATGGCATCCCTGCCATCGTTGAGCGCGTCGAATACGATCCGAACCGCACTGCACACATCGCTCTGCTGAAGTATGCAGACGGCGAGCGTCGCTACATCATCGCCCCCAAGGGCGTTGCTGCAGGTGACCAGCTGATCTCCGGTATCGGTGCGCCGATCAAGGCAGGCAACAGCATGCCTCTGCGCAACATCCCGGTGGGTAGCACTGTTCATGGTATCGAGCTGAAGCCGGGTAAAGGCGCTCAGATCGCTCGCTCCGCTGGCGCTTCCGCCCAGCTGGTCGCGCGTGAAGGTGCGTACGTAACCCTGCGTCTGCGCTCCGGTGAAATGCGTAAAGTCCTGGCTGAGTGCCGTGCGACCCTGGGCGAAGTCTCGAACTCCGAGCACAGCCTGCGTTCGCTGGGTAAAGCCGGTGCTACGCGCTGGCGTGGTGTTCGCCCGACCGTTCGCGGCGTGGCGATGAACCCGGTCGACCACCCGCATGGTGGTGGTGAAGGCCGTACCTCTGCTGGTCGTCATCCGGTATCGCCGTGGGGTCTTCAGACCAAGGGTAAGAAGACTCGCTCGAACAAGCGTACCGATAACATGATCGTCCGCCGCCGCAAGTAAATAGAGGGATACCACAGTGCCACGTTCACTGAAAAAAGGTCCGTTTATCGATCTTCACCTGTTGAAGAAGGTCGAAGTCGCGGTGGAAAAGAACGACCGCAAGCCGATCAAGACCTGGTCGCGTCGTTCGATGATTCTGCCGCATATGGTTGGTCTGACCATCGCCGTGCACAACGGCCGTCAACACGTACCGGTTCTCGTCAACGAGGACATGGTCGGCCACAAACTGGGCGAGTTCGCCGCTACCCGCACCTACCGCGGGCATGCTGCGGACAAGAAAGCCAAGCGTTAAGGGGTAAGGAAGATGGAAGTAGCCGCTAAGCTGTCGGGCGCTCGTATCTCCGCCCAGAAAGCCCGCTTGGTCGCCGACCAGATCCGCGGGAAGAAGGTGGGCGAAGCGCTCAACCTCCTGGCTTTCAGCAGTAAGAAAGCCGCCGAGATCATGAAGAAAGTGCTGGAGTCGGCCGTTGCCAACGCTGAGCACAACGAAGGCGCCGATGTGGATGACCTGAAGGTCTCCACCGTCTTCGTCAACGAAGGTCGTTCGCTCAAGCGCATCATGCCGCGTGCCAAAGGCCGTGCTGATCGCATCGTGAAGCGGTCTTGCCATATCACGGTCAAGGTTGCGGACAAGTAACGGAGTCGACAGATGGGTCAGAAAGTACATCCCAATGGCATTCGCCTGGGTATCGTCAAGGAGCACACCTCCGTTTGGTACGCAGACCGCAAGAACTATGCGGATTACCTGTTTGCCGACCTGAAGGTGCGTGAGTACCTCCAAGACAAACTAAAAAGCGCGTCCGTAAGCCGTATCGATATTCATCGTCCGGCTCAAACCGCACGCATCACCATCCACACCGCTCGTCCCGGCATCGTGATCGGCAAGAAAGGTGAAGATGTTGAGAAACTGCGCCAGGACCTGACCAAGCAAATGGGTGTGCCTGTGCACATCAACATCGAGGAAATCCGCAAGCCGGAACTCGATGCCATGCTGGTTGCGCAGAGCGTAGCCCAGCAGCTGGAGCGTCGCGTAATGTTCCGTCGCGCCATGAAGCGCGCCGTACAGAACGCCATGCGCATTGGTGCCAAGGGCATCAAGATTCAGGTCAGCGGTCGTCTGGGTGGGGCTGAAATCGCCCGTACCGAATGGTATCGCGAAGGTCGTGTGCCCCTGCACACCCTGCGCGCCGATATCGACTATGCCACCTACGAAGCGCACACCACTTACGGTGTGATCGGTGTCAAGGTTTGGATCTTCAAGGGCGAGGTCATCGGTGGCCGCCAGGAAGAGCTGAAGCCGGTAGCACCCGCTCCTCGTAAAAAAGCTGCTAGGTAAGGAGTACGCAAATGCTGCAACCCAAGCGTACGAAGTTCCGCAAACAAATGACCGGCCACAACCGTGGTCTGGCTCATCGTGGTAGTAAGGTCAGCTTCGGTGAGTACGCACTGAAGGCCACTAGCCGTGGCCGCCTTACTGCTCGTCAGATCGAGTCCGCGCGTCGTGCGCTGACCCGTCACGTGAAGCGTGGCGGCAAGATCTGGATCCGCGTATTCCCTGACAAGCCTGTCACCAAGAAGCCCCTCGAAGTTCGTATGGGTAAAGGTAAGGGTGGGGTCGAGTACTGGGTAGCCCAGATCCAGCCGGGCAAGGTCCTGTACGAGATCGAGGGTGTTTCCGAAGAGCTGGCGCGTGAGGCTTTCGCCCTGGCTGCTGCAAAGCTGCCCCTCGCCACCTCCTTTGTTAAGCGGACGGTGATGTGATGAAAGCGAATGAACTTCGTGAAAAATCCGTTGAGCAGCTGAACGAGCAACTGCTCGGCCTGCTGCGCGACCAGTTCAATCTGCGCATGCAGAAAGCAACTGGCCAGTTGGGGCAGTCTCACCTGCTCTCGCAGGTTAAGCGCGACATCGCTCGCGTTAAAACTGTGCTCAATCAGCAAGCAGGTAAGTGATCATGGCTGAAGCTCAGAAAACCGTCCGTACGCTGACCGGCCGCGTCGTCAGCGACAAAATGGACAAGACCGTCACCGTACTGATCGAGCGTCGCGTCAAGCACCCGATCTACGGCAAATACGTCAAGCGTTCGACCAAACTGCACGCACACGACGAATCCAATCAGTGCCGCATTGGTGACCTGGTCACCATTCGCGAAACCCGTCCGCTGGCCAAGACCAAGGCCTGGACCCTGGTTGATATCGTTGAACGCGCGGTGGAAGTCTAAGGACTAGGGGTCGGAGAAATTATATGATTCAGACTCAATCCATGCTCGATGTCGCTGACAACAGCGGCGCGCGTCGTGTGATGTGCATCAAGGTGCTCGGCGGTTCCCACCGCCGTTACGCCGGCATCGGCGACATCATCAAGGTCACCGTCAAGGAAGCGATTCCGCGCGGCAAAGTGAAGAAGGGCCAGGTCATGACTGCCGTGGTCGTTCGCACCAAGCACGGCGTACGTCGTACCGACGGTTCCATCATCCGCTTCGACGGCAACGCCGCCGTCCTGCTGAACAACAAGCAGGAGCCGATCGGCACCCGTATCTTTGGGCCAGTGACTCGTGAACTCCGTACCGAGAAGTTCATGAAGATCGTCTCGCTCGCCCCCGAAGTGCTGTAAGGAGTAGCCGTCATGCAAAAGATTCGTCGTGACGACGAAGTAATCGTCATTGCCGGCAAGGACAAGGGCAAGCGTGGCAAGGTGCTGAAGGTTCTCGCTGACGACCGTCTGGTCGTCGGCGGGGTGAACCTGATCAAGCGCCACACCAAGCCCAATCCGATGCTCGGCCAACAGGGCGGTATCGTCGAGAAGGAGGCGCCTCTGCACGTCTCCAACGTCGCCATCTTCAATACTGAAACCAGCAAGGCTGACCGCGTTGGCTTCAAGGTAGAAGACGGTAAGAAAATTCGTGTCTTCAAGTCGACCCAGAAACCGGTTCAGGCTTGAGGCTGCTAGGTAGATCACCATGGCACGATTGAAAGAAATTTATCGGAAGGAAATCGCGCCCAAGCTGAAAGAAGAGCTTCAGCTGGCGAACGTGATGGAAGTTCCGCGCGTTACCAAAATCACCCTGAACATGGGTCTTGGCGAGGCGGTCGGTGACAAGAAGATCATCGAGAACGCCGTAGCCGATCTGGAAAAGATCACTGGTCAGAAGCCGGTCGTGACTTACGCTCGTAAGTCCATCGCAGGCTTCAAGATCCGTGAAGGCTGGCCGATCGGCGTCAAGGTCACCCTGCGTAGCGACCGGATGTACGAGTTCCTGGATCGTCTGCTGTCCATCTCCCTGCCGCGCGTGCGTGACTTCCGCGGCCTGAATGCCAAGTCCTTCGATGGTCGCGGCAACTACAGCATGGGCGTGAAAGAGCAGATCATCTTCCCGGAAATCGATTACGACAAGATCGATGCGCTGCGTGGCCTGGACATCACCCTGACCACCACCGCTCGTACGGATGACGAAGGTCGCGCCCTGCTGCGTGCTTTCAAATTCCCGTTCCGTAACTGATTGGAGTAGGAACATGGCTAAAGAGAGCATGAAGAACCGCGAGCTGAAGCGTCAGCTGACGGTAGCCAAGTACGCCAAGAAGCGTGCCGAGCTGAAAGCGATCATCGCTAATCCGAACTCCTCTGCGGAAGAGCGTTGGAATGCCCAGGTCGCCCTGCAGAAGCAACCGCGTGACGCCAGCGCCAGCCGCCTGCGTAACCGTTGCCGCCTGACCGGTCGTCCGCACGGCTTCTACCGCAAGTTCGGCCTGAGCCGTAACAAGCTGCGCGAAGCCGCCATGCGCGGCGACGTACCGGGTCTGGTGAAAGCCAGCTGGTAATCGCAGCGAACGGTGTCGCCAGTCGGCACCGTTGATCGCGACATCGAATCAAGCCCCTCATGGGGCTTGATTCGTTTTGGCGTGATCTCTAGAATACCCGGCTCCCCTGAGCCTGGGTTTGTTTCGCCTGGCGTTTATGGGCGAATTGAAGTTGAAGGCTTATTCTTTTGTATCAGGAGCGTTAAGCCCATGAGTATGCAGGACCCGTTAGCAGACATGCTAACTCGCATCCGTAATGCCCAGATGGCTGAAAAGACCGTCGTAAGCATGCCGTCCTCGAAACTGAAAGCGGCGGTAGCCAAAGTCCTGAAGGACGAAGGCTATATTGCGGATTTCCAGATCAGCTCGGAAGTAAAACCCCAGCTGTCCATCGAACTGAAGTACTTCGAAGGCAAGCCTGTCATCGAAGAGGTCAAGCGCATCAGCCGTCCTGGCCTGCGTCAGTACAAATCCGTTGAGCAACTGCCGAAAGTTCGTGGCGGCCTCGGTGTGTCGATCGTCTCCACCAACAAAGGTGTGATGACCGATCGTGCTGCCCGTGCTGCTGGTGTTGGCGGCGAAGTGCTCTGCACTGTGTTCTAAGGGGAATCAGCATGTCTCGCGTTGCTAAGAACCCCGTCAAGCTGCCTGCCGGCGTTGAAATCAAACTGGCTGGTCAGCAACTGTCCATCAAGGGCGCCAAAGGTGCTCTGGAGCTCAAGGTCCATCCTTCGGTCGAAGTGATCCAGGACAGCGGTGAGCTGCGTTTTGCTGCGCGTAACGGCGACCAGCAGACTCGCGCCATGGCTGGTACCACCCGTGCTCTGGTGAACAACATGGTAGTCGGCGTCAGCCAGGGCTTCGAGCGCAAGCTCCAGCTGGTCGGCGTTGGTTACAAAGCGCAGGCCAAGGGCCAAGTGCTGTCCCTGTCCCTCGGCTTCTCCCATCCGGTTGATTACGAACTGCCGGCCGGCATCGTCGCTGAGACCCCCAGCCAGACCGATATCCTGATCAAGGGTATCGACAAGCAGCTGGTCGGTCAGGTTGCTGCCGAAATTCGCGACTTCCGTCCGCCGGAGCCTTACAAAGGCAAGGGCGTGCGTTACGCCGACGAAGTCGTCCGTCGTAAAGAAGCCAAGAAGAAGTAGGGCATAGCAAATGAGCGTCAAGAAAGAAACCCGTCTGCGTCGCGCTCGCAAGGCACGCCTGAAGATGCGCGAGCTGGAAACCGTACGCCTCTGCGTGTACCGCTCTTCCCAGCACATTTACGCCCAGGTCATTGCGGCCGACGGCGGCAAGGTCCTGGCCAGCGCCTCGACCCTGGACAAAGACCTGCGCGAAGGTGCCACCGGCAACATCGATGCAGCCAAGAAAGTTGGTCAACTGGTCGCCGAGCGCGCCAAAGCGGCCGGCGTCACCCAGGTGGCGTTCGATCGTTCTGGCTTCAAGTACCACGGCCGTGTGAAAGCGCTGGCTGATGCCGCTCGTGAAGGCGGACTGGAGTTCTAAGTTATGGCAAACAACGAGCAAAAGCGCGACGAAGGCTACATCGAGAAGCTGGTTCAGGTTAACCGCGTCGCCAAAACCGTAAAAGGTGGCCGTATCTTCGCTTTCACCGCACTGACCGTGGTGGGTGATGGCAAGGGTCGCGTTGGTTTCGGTCGTGGCAAGGCGCGTGAAGTGCCGGCCGCCATCCAGAAAGCAATGGAAGCCGCTCGCCGCAACATGATCCAAGTCGATCTGAACGGCACCACCCTGCAGTATCCGACCAAGTCCGCCCATGGCGCCTCCAAGGTGTACATGCAGCCGGCTTCGGAAGGTACCGGCATCATCGCCGGCGGCGCCATGCGTGCCGTTCTGGAAGTGGCTGGTGTGCAGAACGTCCTGGCCAAGTGCTATGGCTCCACCAATCCGGTGAACGTGGTTTACGCCACCTTCAAGGGCCTGAAGAACATGCAGGCTCCGGAAGCAGTAGCGGCCAAGCGTGGCAAGAGCGTCGAGGAGATTCTCTAACCATGGCAACTGTCAAAGTCACTCTGGTCAAGAGCCTGAACGGCCGTCTGGCCAACCACAAGGCTTGCGTCAAGGGTCTCGGCCTGCGTCGCATCAATCATACCGTCGAAGTTCAGGACACTCCTGAGAACCGCGGCATGATCAACAAGGCCTACTACCTGCTGCGTGTGGAGGGTTAATCCATGCAACTGAACGATCTGCGTTCCGCGCCGGGTGCCCGTCGCGAAAAGCACCGTCCGGGCCGTGGCATCGGTAGCGGTCTGGGCAAGACCGGTGGCCGTGGTCACAAAGGTCTGACCTCCCGCTCCGGTGGCAAGGTCGCTCCGGGCTTCGAGGGTGGTCAACAGCCTCTGCACCGTCGCCTGCCGAAGTTCGGCTTCGTTTCCCTGAAGGCCATGGATCGTGCTGAAGTACGCACCTCCGAGCTGGCCAAGGTCGAAGGCGACGTCGTCAGCCTGCAGACCCTGAAGGATGCCAACCTGATCAACCAGCACGTACAGCGCGTCAAAGTCATGCTGTCCGGCGAAGTTGGTCGTGCGGTCACCCTGAAAGGTATCGCCGCCACCAAGGGTGCGCGTGCGGCTATCGAAGCAGTTGGCGGTAAATTCGAGGACTAAATGGCTAAGCAAGGTGCTCTCTCTGCGCTAAGCAACGGCGGTCTGTCCGAGCTCTGGGCACGTCTGCGTTTCCTGTTCCTGGCGATCATCGTCTATCGGATCGGCGCGCACATCCCAGTTCCGGGCATCAACCCCGATCGCTTGGCGGCACTGTTCCGGCAGAACGAGGGGACCATTCTTAGCCTCTTCAACATGTTTTCCGGCGGCGCGCTGGAGCGCATGAGTATCTTTGCACTGGGGATCATGCCGTACATCTCGGCATCGATCATCATGCAGCTCATGACCGCTATCAGCCCGCAGCTGGAGCAGTTGAAGAAAGAGGGTGAGTCTGGGCGTCGCAAGATCAGCCAGTACACCCGCTACGGTACTGTAGTCCTGGCACTGGTCCAGGCCATCGGCATGTCCGTTGGCCTGGGCAGCCAGGGCGTAGCCTTCTCCAACGACTTCGGCTTCTACTTCGTGGCTGTCACCACCTTCGTGGCTGGTGCCATGTTCATGATGTGGCTGGGCGAGCAGATCACCGAGCGCGGTGTCGGCAACGGCATCTCGATGTTGATCTTCGCTGGTATCGTTGCAGGCCTGCCGCGCGCCATCGGTCAGTCTTTCGAGTCTGCCCGTCAAGGTGACATCAACATCTTCGCCCTGATCGGCGTCGGCCTGCTGGCCGTGGCGATCATCGCGTTCGTGGTGTTCATCGAGCGTGGCCAGCGTCGCATCGCGGTGCATTACGCCAAGCGCCAGCAAGGCCGCAAGGTGTTTGCAGCGCAGACCAGCCATCTGCCGTTGAAGGTGAACATGGCGGGTGTGATTCCCGCGATTTTCGCCAGCAGTATCCTGCTGTTCCCGGCGTCCCTGGGCTCCTGGTTCGGTCAGTCGGAAGGCTTGGGTTGGTTGCAGGACATCGCGCAAGCGATCGCTCCGGGGCAGCCGCTGAACATCTTGCTGTTCACTGCAGGGATCGTTTTCTTCTGCTTCTTCTATACAGCGCTGATGTTCAACCCGAAGGACGTGGCGGAGAACCTCAAGAAGTCCGGTGCATTTATTCCGGGCATCCGTCCGGGCGAACAGTCCGCTCGCTACATCGATGGCGTGCTGACCCGTTTGACCATGTTCGGTGCTCTGTACATGACGGCTGTCTGCCTGCTGCCCCAGTTCCTGGTGGTTGCGGCGCACGTGCCGTTCTATCTTGGCGGGACCTCGCTGTTGATCGTGGTCGTGGTTGTCATGGACTTTATGGCCCAGGTGCAATCTCACCTCGTTTCTCACCAGTATGAATCCCTGATGAAGAAAGCCAACCTGAAGGGCTACGGCAGCGGCATGCTGCGCTGATAGACCCGTAAGGTTCGAGGAGTTGGTGATGAAAGTTCGTGCATCGGTCAAGAAGCTGTGCCGTAACTGCAAAATCATCCGTCGCGATGGCATCGTGCGGGTGATCTGCAGCGCGGAACCGCGTCACAAGCAGCGCCAAGGCTGATTGTGATCCACGCGTGATAACCCGGCAGCTAGTGTGCTGCCGGGTTGATTATTTGCTATTACAGCGCTAATATCCGCGCCCTTTCTTGGCTTCCTGGGCGCAGGGTAGCTGTCAATTGGAGTTTTTCTGAATGGCCCGTATTGCAGGCGTCAACATTCCGGATAACAAGCACACTGTTATCTCGCTGACCTACATCTATGGTGTTGGTCGCACTACTGCTCAGAGCATCTGCGCAGCCACCGGCGTAAACCCGGCTGCCAAGATCAAGGACCTGAGCGACGAGCAGATCGATCAGTTGCGTAACGAAGTCGCGAAGATCACCACCGAAGGTGACCTGCGTCGCGAAATCAACATGAACATCAAGCGTCTGATGGACCTCGGTTGCTACCGCGGTCTGCGTCATCGTCGCGGTCTGCCGGTTCGCGGTCAGCGTACCAAGACCAACGCGCGTACCCGCAAGGGCCCGCGTAAGCCGATCCGCAAGTAATCGCGTAGGAATCTAGTCATGGCAAAACCTGCTGCTCGTCCCCGTAAGAAAGTCAAAAAGACAGTGGTCGATGGGATCGCCCACATCCACGCGTCTTTCAACAACACCATCGTGACCATCACCGACCGTCAGGGCAACGCACTGTCCTGGGCGACCTCCGGTGGTTCCGGTTTCCGCGGCTCGCGTAAGAGCACCCCGTTCGCTGCCCAGGTAGCGGCCGAGCGTGCCGGCCAGGCTGCCCTGGAATACGGTCTGAAGAACCTGGACGTCAACGTCAAGGGCCCGGGCCCGGGCCGCGAGTCCGCCGTTCGCGCTCTGAATGCTTGCGGCTACAAGATCGCCAGCATCACCGACGTAACCCCGATCCCGCATAACGGCTGCCGTCCGCCGAAAAAGCGTCGCGTGTAATAGGAGACAGTGAGAAATGGCTCGTTACATTGGTCCCAAGTGCAAACTGTCTCGCCGTGAAGGCACCGACCTGTTCCTGAAGAGCGGCGCCCGCGCCCTCGACTCGAAGTGCAAGGCTGAAAACGTTCCTGGCCAGCATGGCCAGCGTCGTGGCCGTCTGTCCGACTACGGTCTGCAGCTGCGTGAAAAGCAGAAAGTACGTCGCATCTACGGCGTGCTGGAGCGTCAGTTCCGCGGTTACTACCAGGAAGCTTCCCGTCGCAAGGGTTCTACCGGTGAGAACCTGCTGCAACTGCTCGAGTGCCGCCTGGACAACGTCGTATACCGCATGGGCTTCGGTTCCACTCGTTCGGAATCCCGCCAACTGGTATCCCACAAGGCCATCACCGTCAACGGTCAGACCGTCAACATCCCTTCCTACCAAGTGAAGGCCGGTGACGTCGTAGCTGTTCGCGAAAAATCGAAGAACCAGCTGCGTATCGCTCAGGCTCTGGAACTCTGTGGCCAGCGCGGTCGCGTCGAGTGGGTCGAAGTCGACCTCGACAAGAAGGCTGGTACCTTCAAGAGTGCTCCGGCTCGCAGCGACCTGTCCGCTGATATCAACGAAAACCTGATTGTCGAGCTCTACTCCAAGTAAGGGCTAGAAAATAGGTGCATCCATGCAGAGTTCGGTAAATGAGTTCCTGACCCCCCGCCACATCGAT
Source organism: Pseudomonas sp. 203-8 (assembly GCF_020708595.1). Classification (NCBI taxonomy): domain Bacteria; kingdom Pseudomonadati; phylum Pseudomonadota; class Gammaproteobacteria; order Pseudomonadales; family Pseudomonadaceae; genus Pseudomonas; species Pseudomonas sp. 203-8. The sequence continues at coordinate 33,266 of NZ_JAJFDF010000017.1, forward strand.
GTGCAGGTGGTCAGTCAAACCCGCGCCAAGATCACGCTCGAGCCTCTCGAGCGTGGTTTTGGTCACACCCTGGGCAACGCGCTGCGTCGCATCCTGTTGTCCTCCATGCCTGGCTGCGCAGTGGTCGAGGCCGAGATCGACGGCGTACTCCACGAGTACTCGGCGATCGAAGGTGTGCAGGAAGATGTAATCGAGATCCTGCTGAACCTGAAAGGTCTGGCCATCAAGCTGCACGGTCGTGATGAAGTGACGCTGACCCTGGCTAAGAAGGGCTCGGGTGTTGTGACTGCTGCCGATATTCAGCTGGATCACGATGTTGAGATCATCAACGGTGACCACGTTATCGCCAACCTGGCAGACAACGGCGCGCTGAACATGAAGCTGAAGGTAGCTCGTGGCCGTGGCTACGAGCCTGCCGACGCACGTCAGAGCGATGAAGACGAAAGCCGCAGCATCGGCCGTCTGCAGCTCGACGCATCGTTCAGCCCGGTCCGTCGTGTCTCCTACGTGGTGGAAAACGCCCGTGTCGAGCAGCGCACCAACCTGGACAAACTGGTCCTGGACCTGGAAACCAACGGCACCCTGGATCCCGAAGAGGCTATCCGTCGCGCCGCTACCATCCTGCAACAGCAGCTGGCAGCGTTCGTGGACCTCAAGGGCGACAGCGAACCCGTCGTTGAAGAGCAGGAAGACGAGATCGATCCGATCCTCCTGCGCCCGGTCGATGACCTGGAACTGACCGTACGTTCGGCCAACTGCCTGAAGGCGGAAAACATCTACTACATCGGTGACCTGATCCAGCGCACCGAAGTGGAGCTGTTGAAAACGCCGAACCTGGGCAAGAAGTCCCTGACCGAAATCAAGGACGTTCTGGCTTCCCGTGGTCTGTCCCTCGGTATGCGCCTCGATAACTGGCCGCCGGCAAGTCTTAAGAAAGACGACAAGGCCACTGCCTGATCGTCGTAACTACCGAACGTAAAGTTTGGAAAGGAATTGAACCATGCGCCATCGTAAAAGTGGTCGTCACCTGAGCCGCACCAGCGCGCACCGCAAGGCTATGTTCCAGAACATGGCGGTGTCGCTGTTCGAACATGAACTGATCAAAACCACCCTGCCCAAGGCCAAGGAACTGCGTCGCGTTGCCGAGCCGCTGATCACCCTGGCCAAGGAAGACAGCGTCGCCAACCGTCGCCTGGCTTTCGACCGTACCCGTTCGAAAGCTGCCGTTGGCAAGCTGTTCAACGACCTGGGCAAGCGCTACGCCAACCGTCCGGGCGGCTACCTGCGCATCCTGAAGTGCGGTTTCCGCGCTGGCGACAACGCCCCCATGGCGTACGTCGAGCTGGTTGATCGTCCTGTCGGCGGTGAAGTCGTAGAAGCTGCCGAATAAGGCATCTGCTGCACAAGAAACCGGGCCCAGGCCCGGTTTTTTTATTACCTGCCTTAAAGTTTTTATCTATCGGCTCGCTGTCTTTAATAAATTGGATTGCGGGAGGGCTGTCATTCATCCTTAACCTGCTTTTACGAAAAGCTACGTTCGGATAAGCGAGATCAATGCAAAGGGCGCTTGGTTCAGCCGACAGGTTGTCCTCCGCCAATCCCTGGTCCACGCTGATGATTTCCGTGTAGCCGCTTCGCTTCATAGCACGTTAGCCGTTGAGGAGAGAGTAAATGGAAGAGAAGACCCGCCTGACCACTGCCGCTGGCGCACCGGTGGTCGATAACCAGAACGTGCAGACCGCCGGTCCGCGTGGCCCGATGTTGCTGCAGGACGTGTGGTTCCTCGAGAAGCTCGCCCACTTCGATCGCGAAGTGATCCCCGAGCGACGCATGCATGCGAAAGGCTCCGCGGCCTACGGCACCTTCACCGTCACCCATGACATCACCCCCTACACCCGGGCGAAGATCTTCTCCCAGGTCGGCAAGAAGACCGATATGTTCCTGCGCTTCTCCACCGTCGCCGGTGAGCGTGGCGCGGCGGATGCCGAGCGTGACATCCGCGGCTTCTCCATGCGTTTCTACACCGAGCAGGGCAACTGGGACCTGGTCGGCAACAACACCCCGGTGTTCTATCTGCGCGACCCGCTCAAGTTCCCCGATCTCAACCACGTGGTGAAGCGTGACCCGCGCACCAACCTGCGCAATGCGACCTTCAAGTGGGACTTTTTCTCTCACCTCCCCGAGTCGCTGCATCAGTTGACCATCGACTTCAGCGACCGCGGCCTGCCGAAGAGCTATCGGCACATCCATGGTTTCGGCAGCCATACCTTCAGCTTCATCAATGCGAACAACGAGCGCTTCTGGGTCAAGTTCCACTTCAAGACCCAACAGGGCATCGAGAACCTGACCAACGCCGAGGCCGCCGAAGTGATCGCCCAGGACCGCGAGAGTTCGCAGCGCGACTTGTACGAGAGCATCGAGAAAGGCGACTTCCCGCGCTGGAAGATGTACGTGCAGATCATGCCCGAGAAGGAAGCGGCTACCTATCGCTACAACCCGTTCGACCTGACCAAGGTCTGGCCCCACGGTGACTACCCGTTGATCGAAGTGGGCTTCTTCGAGCTGAACCGTAACCCGGACAACTACTTCGCCGAGGTCGAGCAGGCCGCTTTCACGCCGGCCAACGTGGTGCCCGGTATCGGTTTCTCGCCGGACAAGATGCTCCAGGGCCGTCTGTTCTCCTACGGCGACGCCCATCGCTATCGCCTGGGCGTCAACCACCACCAGATCCCGGTGAACGCCGCGCGTTGCCCGCACCAGGTCTACCACCGCGATGGCGGCATGCGGGTGGACGGCAACAACGCCCATCAGCGCGTCACCTACGAGCCGAACAGCTTCAACCAGTGGCAGGAGCAGCCTGACTTCTCCGAGCCGCCGCTGAGCCTGGAGGGCGCGGCGGACCACTGGAACCACCGGGTGGACGACGACTACTACAGCCAGCCCGCCGCGCTGTTCCATCTGTTCACCGACCAGCAGAAGCAGCGGCTGTTCGCCAACATCGCCGAAGACATCCGCGATGTACCGGAACAGATCCAGCGTCGCCAGATCGGCCTGTTCCTCAAGGTCGACCCGGCCTACGGCAAAGGCGTCGCCGACGCCCTCGGCCTGAAGCTGGACTGATGGCCTGATGAGGCCCCCGGCCCCCTTCCTAGGAAGGGGGCTTTTTTATCTGCATTGGCTTGACCCGGATCAGGCGGAGCCGGGAGCATATGCGGCTAGATTCCTAGTTTTCTCCAGGGAGAGCCCCCCGATGCAAGGCCATCCGGAAGTCATCGATTACCTCAACACGCTGTTGACCGGCGAGCTGGCCGCGCGCGACCAGTACTTCATCCACTCGCGCATGTACGAGGACTGGGGCTTCAGCAAGCTCTACGAGCGCCTCAACCACGAGATGGAGGAGGAGACCCAGCACGCCGACGCCCTGCTGCGCCGTATCCTCCTGCTCGAAGGTACGCCGCGCATGCGTCCCGACGATATCCACCCGGGCACCACGGTGCCGGAGATGCTCGAGGCCGACCTCAAGCTCGAGCGCCATGTCCGCGCCGCGCTGGCCAAGGGCATCGCCCTCTGCGAGCAGCATAAGGACTTCGTCAGCCGCGACATCCTCAAGGCCCAGTTGGCCGACACCGAGGAAGACCACGCCTACTGGTTGGAGCAACAGCTTGGCCTGATCGCCAGGATGGGCCTGGAGAACTACCTGCAGTCGCAGATCTGACCCTACCCGCGGATACGAAAAAGCCCCTGCGCCTCACGGCCGCAGGGGCTTTTTCATGAGCGCCCGGCAATCAGGCGCGATCGCGTTCCAGCAGCGGCTTGAGGAAGTGGCCGGTGTGCGACTGGGGCATCTCGGCCACCTGCTCTGGCGTGCCGTTGGCGATGATCTGGCCACCCTTGGAGCCGCCCTCGGGGCCGAGGTCGACCAGCCAGTCGGCGGTCTTGATCACGTCCAGGTTGTGCTCGATCACCACCACGGTGTTGCCGTGGTCGCGCAGGCGGTGGAGCACGTCGAGCAGTTGCTGGATGTCGGCGAAATGCAGGCCGGTGGTCGGTTCGTCGAGGATGTACAGGGTCTTGCCGGTATCGCGCTTGGACAGCTCGCGGGACAGCTTGACCCGTTGCGCCTCGCCGCCCGAGAGGGTGGTCGCGCTCTGGCCCAGCTTGATGTAGGACAGGCCGACGTCCATCAGCGTCTGCAGCTTGCGCGCCAGGGCGGGGACGGCGTCGAAGAACTCGCGGGCTTCCTCGATGGTCATCTCCAGCACCTCGTGGATGCTCTTGCCCTTGTAGCGGATCTCCAGGGTCTCGCGGTTGTAGCGCTTGCCCTTGCAGACATCGCAGGGAACGTAGATGTCCGGCAGGAAGTGCATCTCCACCTTGATCACGCCGTCGCCCTGGCAGGCCTCGCAACGGCCGCCCTTGACGTTGAACGAGAAGCGGCCGGGACCGTAGCCGCGCGAGCGGGCCTCCGGCACGCCGGAGAACAGTTCGCGGATCGGCGTGAACAGGCCGGTATAGGTCGCCGGGTTGGAGCGCGGGGTACGACCGATCGGGCTCTGGTCGATGTCGACCACCTTGTCCAGGTGCTGCAGGCCGTCGAACGAGTCATACGGCGCCACTTCCAGGGTAGTCGCGCCGTTCAGCGCGGTGGCGGTGATCGGGAACAGGGTGTTGTTGATCAGCGTCGACTTGCCGGAGCCCGAGACCCCGGTGATGCAGGTGAACAGGCCGACCGGGATTTCCAGGTTGACGTTCTGCAGGTTGTTGCCGCGGGCGCCTTTCAGCTTCAGCAGCTTCTTCTTGTCGCGCGGGGTGCGCTTGGCCGGAACCGCGATTTTCTTGCGCCCGGAAAGGTACTTGCCGGTCAGCGAGTCGGGGTGGTTCATCACCTGGTCGGGCGTACCTTCCGCCACTACCTGGCCGCCGTGCACGCCGGCGCCCGGACCGATGTCGACGACGTAGTCGGCGAGTCGGATCGCGTCCTCGTCGTGCTCGACCACGATCACCGTGTTGCCGAGGTTGCGTAGGTGGGTGAGGGTGCCGAGCAGGCGCTCGTTGTCGCGTTGGTGCAGGCCGATCGAGGGTTCGTCGAGGATGTACATCACTCCCACCAGGCCGGCGCCGATCTGGCTGGCCAGGCGGATGCGCTGGGCTTCGCCGCCGGACAGGGTGTCGGCGCTGCGGTCGAGGGTCAGGTAGTCGAGGCCGACGTTGACCAGGAATTGCAGGCGGTCGCGGATTTCCTTGAGGATCTTCGCCGCGATCTCGCCACGGCGGCCGGTCAGGCTGAGTCCGGCGGCATACTCGCAGGCTTCGCCGACCGGCATCGCGGTGATCGCCGGCAGCGTCCGGTCGCCGACCCACACATGCCGCGCCTCGCGGCGCAGGCGGGTACCGTGGCAATCCGGGCAGGGCTGGGTGCTGAGGAACTTGGCCAGCTCCTCGCGGACCGTGGCCGACTCGGTCTCGCGGTAGCGCCGCTCAAGGTTCGGCAGGATGCCTTCGAAGGGGTGCGAACGCTTGACGATGTCGCCGCGGTCGTTGAGATAGCGGAAGTCGACGTTTTCCCGGCCGGAGCCGTAGAGCACCACCTTCTGGTGTTCGGCTCCGAGTTCGTCGAAGGGTTCTTCCAGGCTGAAGCCGTAATGCTGGGCCAGCGAACCGAGCATCTGGAAGTAATAGACGTTGCGCCGGTCCCAGCCGCGGATCGCGCCCTCGGCCAGGGTCAACTCGCCGTTGACCACCCGGCGCGCGTCGAAGAATTGCTTCACGCCGAGGCCGTCGCAGGTCGGACAGGCGCCGGCCGGGTTGTTGAAGGAGAACAGCTTGGGTTCCAGCTCGCTGATAGAGTGGCCGCAGACCGGGCAGGCGAAGCGCGCCGAGAAGATGATCTCCTCGACATCCTCGTCCTCGTCCATCGGTGCTACCAGGGCGATACCGTCGGCCAGGGACAGGGCGGTCTCGAACGACTCGGCCAGGCGTTGCTGGAGGTCCGCGCGAACCTTGAAGCGGTCCACCACCACATCGATGCTGTGCTTCTTCTGCTTATCCAGCTTCGGCACTTCGTCGAGTTCGTAGAGCTTGCCGTCGACCCGGGCGCGGACGAAGCCCTGCGCGCGCATCTCGTCGAACACCGCCAGGTGCTCGCCCTTGCGCTCGCGGATCACCGGCGCCAGCAGCATCAGCTTGCTGCCTTCCGGCAGGGCCAGGACCTGGTCGACCATCTGGCTGACGGTCTGCGCCTCCAGCGGGATGTCGTGGTCCGGGCAGCGCGGGGTACCGACGCGGGCATAAAGCAGGCGCAGGTAGTCGTAGATCTCGGTGATCGTACCCACGGTGGAGCGTGGGTTGTGGGAAGTGGACTTCTGTTCGATGGAAATCGCCGGCGACAGCCCTTCGATGGTGTCCACGTCCGGCTTCTCCATCATCGACAGGAACTGCCGGGCGTAGGCCGAGAGGGATTCCACGTAGCGCCGCTGGCCTTCCGCATAGAGCGTGTCGAAAGCCAGGGAAGACTTGCCGGAACCGGAAAGACCGGTGATCACGATCAGTTTGTCGCGTGGCAGTGTGAGGTCGACGTTCTTCAGGTTGTGGGTACGCGCCCCACGAATCAGGATCTTATCCACAGCGGCCTCGCATGGCGGGCGAAAACCGCTGATTATACGGCTGGCCGCTAGCGCGCGGCAAAGTGGCGCGCCTGTGCCGCGAGGGGGCGGACTGGTAGAATGCGCGGCATTTTTCCGGCGCGGGCATTGCCCTGGCCGCCCAGGAGCGGGCGGCGGCGCCATCGGCAGGGGCATGAGGCCTTGCCCTGCAGCGGTTTCTTCCATGAGGGTGTTATGCACGACTCACATACTGAGCGGATGAGCGGTACCGAAACGCGAGCGGCCGTCGGGCTGTCACTGGTATTCGCCTTCCGCATGCTCGGCATGTTCATGGTCCTGCCGGTGCTGGCCACCTACGGCCAGGACCTGGCCGGCGCGACCCCGGCGCTGATCGGCCTGGCCATCGGCGCCTATGGCCTGACCCAGGCGATCCTGCAGATTCCCTTCGGGACCATTTCCGACCGCATCGGCCGGCGCCCGGTGATCGTCGTCGGGCTGCTGATCTTTGCCGCCGGCGCGGCCCTCGCGGCCAATGCCGACTCCATCTGGGGGGTGATCGCCGGCCGCGTCCTGCAGGGCGCCGGGGCGATCTCGGCGGCGGTGATGGCACTGCTCTCCGACCTCACCCGCGAGCAACACCGGACCAAGGCGATGGCGATGATCGGCATGAGCATCGGCGTCTCCTTCGCCGTGGCCATGGTGCTCGGCCCGGTGCTGACCCATCTGTTCGGCCTGCATGGGCTGTTCTGGTTCACCGCCGGGATGGCGCTGGTCGGCCTGCTGCTGATCCTGTTCTTCGTCCCACAGCCGGACCACATGACCCAGCACCGCGAATCCAGCGTGGCGCGCCAGGCCCTGCTGCCGACCCTGAAGCACGGCGACCTGCTGCGCCTGGACGCCGGCATCCTGATCCTCCACGCCATCCTCATGGCCAGCTTCGTCGCCTTGCCGCTGGCGCTGGTGCACGAGGGTGGCCTGCCCAAGGAGCAGCACTGGTGGGTCTACCTGACCGCGCTGCTGGTCGGTTTCTTCGGCATGGTGCCGTTCATCATCTACGCCGAGAAGAAGCGTCGCATGAAGCGCGTGCTGACCGGCGCGGTGGCGACCCTGCTGGCCTGCGAACTGTTCTTCCTGGTCTTCGGTCACAGCCTGGCCATGCTGGTGGTCGGCACGGTGGTGTTCTTCACTGCCTTCAACCTGCTCGAAGCCTCGCTGCCGTCGCTGGTCAGCAAGGTCTCGCCGGCCGGCGGCAAGGGCACGGCGATGGGGGTGTATTCCACCAGCCAGTTCCTCGGTGCGGCGCTGGGCGGCATCCTCGGCGGCTGGATGTTCCAGCACGGCGGGCTGAGCATGGTGTTCATCGGATGCGCGGTGCTCGCTGCCCTCTGGCTGGCGATTGCTGTTACCATGCGCGAACCGCCTTATGTGACCAGCATTCGCCTGCCGCTCGCGCCCGCCGCGCTGCAGGACGCGGTGCTGGTCCAGCGATTCAGGGCGTTGCCCGGTGTGGCAGACGCCGTGGTGGTGGCCGAGGAGGCCGCCGCCTATGTCAAAGTGGATACCCAACAAGTGGATCGCACCGCCCTCGAGCGCCTGGCCCAGGCCGCGCCGGGCGGATGCTGAACCTTAGGAGAACGTCATGGCCCGTGGGGTTAACAAAGTCATTCTGGTTGGTAACGTCGGTGGTGACCCGGAAACCCGCTACATGCCCAACGGCAATGCGGTGACCAACATCACCCTCGCCACCAGCGAGAGCTGGAAGGACAAGCAGACCGGCCAGCAACAGGAGCGCACCGAATGGCACCGCGTGGTGTTCTTCGGCCGCCTGGCGGAGATCGCCGGCGAGTACCTGCGCAAGGGTTCCCAGGTCTACGTCGAAGGCAGCCTGCGCACCCGCAAGTGGCAGGGCCAGGATGGTCAGGATCGCTACACCACCGAGATCGTGGTCGACATCAACGGCAACATGCAGTTGCTCGGCGGCCGCCCCTCCGGCGACGATTCGCAGCGCGCCCCGCGCGAGCCCATGCAGCGCCCGCAGCAGGCCCCGCAGCAGCAGTCGCGTCCGGCCCCGCAGCAGCAACCGGCGCCGCAACCGGCCCAGGACTACGACAGCTTCGACGACGACATTCCGTTCTAAGCGACGCCCTTGCGGCGCGGCCCGTCCGCGCCACGGGCAGACCTTCGAAGACCCCCTGCCGCCCTCGGGCCGCAGGGGGTCTTCGTTTTCAGGCGACGCCGCGCTGCAAGGGCACTTCGTCCAGGCCGCCTATGGCGGATAGAGCTTCCCGCATGGCACTGAGCTTAAGGCAGGTTTCGCGATACTCGTGGGCCGGTTCCGAATCGCCTACCAGACCGCAGCCGGCGAACAGGTAGCCCCGGCCCGGCGTGAGCAGGGCCGAGCGCAGCGCCACCAGGAAATCGCCGTTGCCTTCGCCGTCGAGCCAGCCCAGCGGCGCGGCGTACCAGCCACGGTCCATCCCTTCGTGCTGGCGGATGTAGTCCAGCGCCGCGCTGCGTGGGTAGCCGCCCACCGCGGGGGTCGGATGCAGCGCCTGCAGCAGCCGCAGGATGCCGCCTGCGTCGGCGAGGCGGGCGCGGATCGGCGTGTTCAGGTGCTGGACTCGCGCCAGTCGTTTCAGGCCGGGCGCATCGGGGATTTCCAGCACCTCGCTGAAGGGTTCCAGGGCCGTACGGATCGCCTCCACCACCAACTGGTGTTCGTGCCTGTCCTTGGCGCTGTCCAGCAGGGCCTGTCCGAGCCGCGCATCTTCCTGGGCATCGCCGCCGCGGGCGATGGTCCCGGCCAGGGCATGGGTGAGTGCCTCGCCGGCGCGAATGCGGACCAGGCGTTCCGGGGAGGCGCCGAGGAAGCAGGCGTTGCCGCGGCGACAGGCGAACAGCTGGGCGTCGGCATGTTGCAGACGCAGGTGTTCGATGACCTGCCACGGCTCGATGTCGCCGAGAGGCCGGGCCTGGGTGCGGGCCAGCACGACCTTGCCGAAGCGTCCCTGGCGGACACTGCTTACCGCGTCGCTCACCTTGGCTTCCCATTGCCTGCGCTCCTGCGCCGAAGCGTCGCCCTGCGCGCCAGCGGTCGGCCCCGAGGGCCGGCGTCTGGCCGGCTGCCTCAGGCGCAGTAGCGCCGAGCAGTGGTAGGCGGCCAGGGCCAGGGCATCTTCGCCGGGCTTGGCCAGGTGTTGGCAGAGTACCCGGTAGCGTTCGCCCTCGCGCAGCACGGTGATGCCGGCGAGCATCAGGCTGGCATCGGCGAAGGCTTGCCAGTGTTCCTCGCGCGGGCCGCGCGGATCGAAGCGGAATCCGCCGCACAGGCGCGGCGCCAGCGGGCCCTCGACCACGGCGTCGGCGCAGAGCAATTGCCAGTTTTCCTCGATCCGGGCGAAGCGCTGTTCGCCGTGGCCTTGCAGCTCCAGGGCGCAGCCCCAGGCGAAGAACGCCAGCTCGGGCTGTTCCCAGTACAGGCAGGGCGTTTGCCGGTCGTCCCAGGCACCGAATACCTGCAGCGGGTCCAATGGGTCGATCTCGAACGACGCCGCCACCAAGACCGGACGATCGAGCGCCTGCGCCTGGCCGATGGCGCGCTCGAAGGTGCCGCGCAAGGCGTGCAGGCACTGGCTCAGGGGCGCCAGCCGGCTCATGCGGCACCCCGTGTCTGGCGCCAGTACTTGATCTGCTCGGCGATGTACCAGTGGATGATCTGCGCGAACAGTCCCTCGACGAAGGGCGCGTCGAGTCCGTTTTCCTCGGCCCAGCGGGCGCGCTCGGGGAGCATCGCGGCGACCCGCTCGGGCGCCGGAATCGCCGCCTCGCTGGCCTTGAAGCGCGACGCCGCCTTGACGTAGTCCATGCGGCGGCCGAGGGCCTGGACGATATCCAGGTCGATCCGGTCGATGGCCTCGCGGATGTCCGCCAGGTCGGTGCAGTCTTCGGGAGTTTTCATCATGCAACCTCTCGGGAAAGGGCGTCGGGATGTGCGAGGCGGCGCAGCAGGTGCTCGATCACCGCGTCGCGCCCCTCGCTCAGGTAGAAGTGGCCGCCAGGAAAGCGCCGCAGCCTGGCGGGAGTCCGGCTGGCGTCGCTCCAGGCCTGCGCCTCGGCGGCGCTGACTTCCTCGTCGTGCTCGCCGAGGAGGACGTCGAGGGCGCAGGCCAGGGCGATGGGCTGCGCCCGTCGGTAGGTCTCGATCGCCTGGTAGTCGGCGCGCAGGATCGGCAGGAACAGCGCGCGCAGGTCGGCGTCCTCGAGTAGCTCGCTGGCGCCACCCTGGCGGCGGACGTCCTCCAGCAGCGCCGCCTCGTCGCCGCGGTGCAACGCGCCGCCGCGTTGCCGGTGCGGTGCCGGATGGGCGGAGACGAACAGGTGGCGCAGCGGCGCGCCGGCGCTTTCCAGGCGCAGGGCGGTTTCGTAGGCCAGCGCCGCGCCGAGACTGTGGCCGAACAGCGCCAGGGGCGCGTCGGCGAAATCGCGCAGGGCGAGGGCGGCGCCGTCGGCGAGGTCCTCCAAGCGGGTGGCCGGCGCCTCGTTGAAGCGGTCCTCGCGACCCGGGTACTGCAGGGCAAGCAGGTCGATGTCTGGCGGCAGGCGTTCGCTCCAGCTACGGAAGAAGCTGGCGCTGCCGCCTGCATGGGGGAAGCAGGCCAGGCGCAGGCGCGGCATCGGCGTCAGGCGGAACGGCCGGACCCAGGCGGCGCTCATGCGCGGGCCTCCAGCTCGCGGCGCAGGCGCTCGCGCAGGTCCTTCTTGCTGATCTTGCCGATGCCGGTTTGGGGGAAGGCCGGGACCAGCTCGATGCGGTCCGGCACCTTGAACGCGGCCAGCCCGCAGGCGTGCAGGTATTGCTTCAGCTTCAGCGCCGAGGGCGCCGGCTGGCGCGGGATGACGAAGGCGCAGGTGCGCTCGCCGAGCAGGCTGTCGGGCATCGCCACGACGGTGGCGTCGTGCACCTGCGGATGGGCTATCAGCAGGTTCTCCACCTCTTCCGCGGCGATCTTCTCGCCGCCGCGGTTGATCTGGTCCTTGTCGCGGCCCTCCACCACCAGGTAGCCGTCCTTGTCGCGGCTGACCCGGTCGCCGGTGCGGTAGAAGCCGTCCGCGCTGAAGGCCTTGGCGTTGTGTTCGGGCAGGCGGTAGTAGCCGCGGATGGTGTAGGGACCGCGCACGGTCAGTTCGCCCACCTCGCCGGGGCCGACCTCGCGGCCCTCGGCGTCGACCACCCGCACTTCGTCGTCCGGCGACAGCGGCCGGCCCTGGGTATGCAGCACGCGTTCGGGCGGATCGTCCAGGCGGGTGTAGCAGATCAGCCCCTCGGCCATTCCCAGCACCTGTTGCAACTGGCAGCCGAGCACCGGTTCGACGCGTTGCGCGGCACTGCTGCCGAGCCTGGAGCCGCCGACCTGGAGCAGACGCAGGCTGGATAGATCGGCGCGGCGGCTTTCCTGGGCATCCAGCCAGAGCATCGCCAGCGGCGGTACCAGGGCGGTGTGGGTGACCCGTTCACGGGCGATCAGGGCGAAGCAATGCTCGGGATCGGCGCGCTGGCTGACCACCACGCGGCCGCCGGCCAGCAGCGTGCCGATCACTCCGGGGCAGCAGAGAGTGAAGTTGTGCGCCATCGGCAAGCCGGTGAGGTACACCGTGTGCTCGTCGAAGCCGCAGACCTCGGCGCTGGCGCGGACGTTGTAGAGATACTCGCGATGACGCCGGGGAATCAGCTTCGGCGTGCCGGTGGTGCCGCCGGACAACTGGAAGCAGGCGATATCCTCGGCGCGGGCGGCGCAGTCTTCCAGCGCGTCGGCCTGGTACAGCGGTGCCAGCGCTTGCAGCGGCGCCTCGGCTTCGCCGTGGATCAGCGCCATCCGGCAGGCGCCGCTGGCGAGCAGCTCACGGGCCATCGGCCGTGGGTCGAAGCCGTCGATCCGTTCGGCGCCGATGTAGGCCTTGGCCTCGGCGAAGCGACAGAAACCGCTGATCTCATGCTGGCGATGGGCGGGGAGGGCGAGCACCGGGCGTACGCCGAGCTGGAACAGGGCGAAGCAGGTCTCGACGAAGGCGATGCCGTTGGGCAGGTGCAGCACTACCGTGTCGCCATGTGCGAGGCCGGCCTGGCGCAGTCCGGCTGCCAGGCGGCGGCAGCGCTGGAGCAGGTCGGCATAGCTGAGCCGCTGGTCGTCGTCGCAGAGCGCGATCCGCCGCGGATGGCGCGCGGCGCTGGCGGCCAGGGCTTCGGCGAAGTTCTGGTCCTGCCAGTGGCCGGCGTCGAGATAGCGGCGGACGAAGGCGGCGGGCCAGTCGGGGGCGTCGTCGACGGCCGATGGGGTGACGGGCGAGGAAGTCATGCGATCTCCGTGGATGCGGTCGATTGCCATTGCTGGGAAATGAGATTTATTATCATTGGCGGGCGGCAGGGACCGCGCAAGCCCGCGCCTTTCGATTGCGGGGCTTTTTCATTCGCTGCAGGGGCGGAGTGCAGGGCGCTTTGTCCATCTCCGCTAAAAAGTCCCCCTGCCCCCACGTATCCAGGAAGGCGTCGCCGCGTCGGCAGCGCCCGGGCTACAGGAAAACCTGATGACCATCACCATCATTGCTCCGCCACAGGCCGATGCCGCCGCGCCGGCACCGGGCAACCGGCCCGGCGTCGCGCACATCGATCCGAACATGAAGCTGGTGACCGGAACCTTCTGTTCGGCCAGCGAGGACTGGTTCGAGGAACCGCTGGAGCGCGGCCTGCGCCTGATCCTCGTGCAGAGCGGCCAGTTGCGCTGCCGGATTCCCGGCCAGCCCGAGCACCTCATCGAGGGGCCGAGCCTGTGCACCATCGCCAACGATGGCGACTTCACCTCGGCGCAGATCTACGGCACCGACAAGCCGTTGCGCTACACCATCGTCCAGCTCGGCGTCGAAGCCCTGGACAGCCGCCTCGGCTGGCTGCCCGAGCAACTGATACGCCGCCCCGGCGGCGATCCGCGAATCATGAGCTGCCCGGCGCCGCGGGCGATGCAGGCGTTGGCCTCGCAGATCGCCACCTGCCAGATGCTCGGTCCGACCCGCGATCTCTACCTCGGCGGCAAGGCCCTGGAGTTGGCCGCGCTCAGCGCACAGTTCCTTTCCGGCGAGGGGCGCCCCGTCGAGGAGCCGCGCATCACCTGCTCGGAGGTCGAGCGCATCCACGCCGCCCGCGACCTGCTGGTCGGCGCCTTGCAGGAGCCGCCGTCGCTGGACACGCTGGCCAGCCGCGTGGGCATGAACCCGCGCAAGCTGACTGCCGGCTTTCGCAAGGTGTTCGGCGCCAGCGTATTCGGCTACCTGCAGGAATACCGCCTGCGCGAGGCGCACCGGATGCTCTGCGACGAAGAGGCGAACGTCTCCACGGTGGCCTACCGGGTGGGCTACAGCCCGGCGCATTTCTCCATCGCTTTCCGCAAGCGCTACGGCATCTCCCCCAGCGAGATCCGCTGAGTCTCCGCGACGACCCCCGACCCGGCCACGGGAGGGGTGTCGCCGCTGCGGGATGACGCTGCATCTAACGAAACAGTCCGGCTGTCTAAAGCATTGCCGGCCAGGCCTCCCAGGCAAGTGAGATAAGGTCGCATTTGATAATCGTTGCCAGGAACTGGCAACCGACCTCAGATGCTTGCCCTAGGGAGCCCCCATGGATCTGCCCCCCGATTCCCGTACCGCCCTGCGCGGCTGGCTGACCGAGCAGCTCGCCGACCTGCTCGGTGAACCGCTTGCCGACGTGCGCGCCCTGGCGGACGACGACGACCTGCTGGGCTGCGGCCTCGACTCGATCCGCCTGATGTACCTGCAGGAACGCCTGCGCGCGCGTGGCTCGACGCTGGACTTCGCCCAGTTGGCGCAGCGCCCCTGCCTGGGGGCCTGGCTCGACCTGCTGGCCTGCGCGGACCGGTTGTCCGCCCCGGCAACGGTCGCGCTGCCGACGGCGCAGGATCGCGATCAGCCGTTCGAGCTGTCTTCCGTGCAGCAGGCCTACTGGCTGGGACGTGGCGCCGGCGAGGTGCTGGGCAACGTCAGCTGCCATGCCTTCCTGGAATTCCGCGCGCGGGATGTCGACCCGCAGCGCCTGGCCGCGGCGGCGGAGTGCGTGCGTCAACGCCACCCGATGTTGCGGGCGCGCTTCCTCGACGGTCGCCAGCAGATCCTTCCGACGCCGCCGCTGTCCTGCTTCGACCTGCAGGACTGGCGCACCTTGCAGGTGGACGAGGCCGAGCGCGACTGGCAGGCGCTGCGCGACTGGCGCGCCCATGAATGCCTGGCGGTGGAGCGCGGCCAGGTGTTCCTGCTCGGGCTGGTGCGCATGCCGGGCGGCGAGGATCGCCTCTGGCTGAGTCTCGACCTGCTTGCCGCCGATGTCGAAAGCCTGCGCCTGCTGCTGGCCGAACTGGGCGTTGCCTACCTGGCGCCGGAGCGCCTGGCGGAGCCGCCGGCGCTGCATTTCGCCGACTACCTGGCGCACCGTGCGGCGCAACGCGCCGAGGCCGCGGCGCGGGCCCGCGACTACTGGCTGGAACGCCTGCCGCGCTTGCCGGACGCGCCGGCCCTGCCGTTGGCCTGCGCGCCGGAAAGCATCCGCCAGCCGCGCACCCGGCGCCTGGCATTCCAGCTTTCCGCCGGCGAGAGCCGGCGCCTGGAGCGTCTTGCCGCGCAGCATGGCGTGACCTTGTCCAGCGTGTTCGGCTGCGCCTTCGCGCTGGTCCTGGCGCGCTGGAGCGAAAGCGCGGAATTTCTCCTCAACGTGCCGTTGTTCGATCGGCATGCCGACGACCCGCGTATCGGCGAGGTGATCGCCGACTTCACCACCCTGTTGCTGCTGGAGTGCCGGATGCAGGCCGGGGTGTCCTTCGCCGAGGCGGTGAAGAGCTTCCAGCGCAACCTCCACGGAGCCATCGACCACGCCGCATTCCCCGCCCTGGAGGTGCTCCGCGAGGCGCGCCGGCAGGGCCAGCCACGCTCGGCGCCGGTGGTGTTCGCCAGCAACCTGGGCGAGGAGGGCTTCGTCCCGGCGGCCTTCCGCGACGCTTTCGGCGATCTCCACGACATGCTCTCGCAGACCCCGCAGGTCTGGCTCGACCACCAGCTCTACCGGGTGGGCGACGGTATCCTGCTGGCCTGGGATAGCGTCGTCGGCCTGTTCCCCGAAGGTCTGCCGGAAACCATGTTCGAAGCCTACGTGGGGCTGCTCCAGCGTCTCTGCGACAGCGCCTGGGAGCAGCCCGCCGATCTGCCGTTGCCCTGGGCGCAGCAGGCGCGCCGGGCCCTGCTCAACGGCCAGCCGGCATGCGCCACGGCGCGCACCCTACATCGCGACTTCTTCCTTCGCGCCGCCGAGGCGCCGGATGCCGACGCGCTGCTCTATCGCGACCAACGTGTCACCCGCGGCGAACTGGCCGAGCGTGCGCTGCGCATCGCCGGCGGCCTGCGCGAAGCCGGGGTGCGCCCTGGCGACGCGGTCGAGGTCAGCCTGCCGCGCGGACCGCAGCAGGTCGCGGCGGTATTCGGCGTGCTCGCCGCAGGCGCCTGCTACGTGCCGCTGGACATCGACCAGCCGCCCGCACGGCGGCGCCTGATCGAAGAGGCCGCCGGGGTATGCCTGGCGATCACCGAGGAGGACGATCCGCAGGCCTTGCCGCCGCGCCTGGATGTCCAGCGCCTGCTGCGCGGCCCGGCGCTGGCCGCCCCCGTGCCGCTGGCGCCGCAGGCGAGTGCCTATGTGATCTACACCTCGGGCTCCACCGGGGTGCCCAAGGGCGTCGAGGTCAGCCACGCGGCGGCGATCAATACCATCGACGCGCTGCTCGACCTGCTGCGGGTGAACGCATCGGATCGCTTGCTGGCGGTCTCCGCGCTGGACTTCGATCTGTCGGTCTTCGACCTGTTCGGCGGCCTCGGCGCCGGTGCCAGCCTGGTCCTGCCGGCCCAGGAACAGGCGCGCGATGCCGCTGCCTGGGCGGAGGCTATCCAGCGGCATGCGGTGAGCCTGTGGAACTCGGCGCCGGCCTTGCTGGAGATGGCCCTCAGCCTGCCGGCGAGCCAGGCCGACTATCGCAGTCTGCGGGCGGTGCTGCTGTCCGGCGACTGGGTGGCCCTGGACCTGCCCGGCCGCCTGCGCCCACGTTGTGCCGAAGGCTGCCGCCTGCATGTGCTGGGTGGCGCTACCGAAGCGGGCATCTGGTCGAACCTGCAGAGCGTCGATACGGTGCCGCCGCACTGGCGTTCGATTCCCTACGGCCGGCCATTGCCGGGACAGGCCTACCGGGTGGTCGACACCCACGGGCGCGACGTGCCGGACCTGGTGGTCGGCGAGCTGTGGATCGGCGGCGCCAGCCTGGCCCGCGGCTATCGCAACGATCCCGAACTCAGCGCCCGGCGCTTCGTCCACGATGCCCAGGGCCGCTGGTATCGCACCGGCGATCGCGGTCGCTACTGGGGCGACGGTACCCTGGAATTCCTCGGTCGGGTCGACCAGCAGGTGAAAGTGCGCGGCCAGCGCATCGAGTTGGGCGAGGTGGAGGCCGCGCTGTGCGCCCAGGCTGGCGTGGAGAGCGCCTGCGCGGCGGTGCTCGGCGGTGGCGTGGCGAGCCTCGGCGCGGTGCTGGTACCGCGCCTGGCGCCACGGGCCGAAGGCTCCATGGAACTACCGGCCGCACAGCCCTTCGCCGGCCTGGCAGAGGCCGAGGCGGTACTCACCCGGGAAATCCTCGGCGCGCTGCTGGAGGCGCCGCTGGAGCTAGACGACGGTTTGCGCCGGCGCTGGCTGGACTGGCTAGCGGACTCCGCCGCCAGCGCGCTGCCGTCGCTCGACGAGGCGTTGCGCCGGCTCGGCTGGCAGGCCGCGGGGCTGACCGCGATGGGCAACGCTCTGCGCGGCCTGCTCGCCGGCGAACAGGCGCCGGCCGCGCTGCTCCTCGATCCCTGGCTGGCGCCGCAGGCGGTGGCCGCGCGCCTGCCGGACGGCCGCGAGGCCCTGGCGCGCCTGCTCGAAGCGCTGCCGACGCCGGCTGCCGGCGAACGCCTGCGGGTGGCGGTGCTGGATACCCGCGCCGGGCTCTGGCTCGACCAGGGCATGGCCTCGCTGTTGCGCCCGGGGCTGGAACTGACCCTCTTCGAACGCAGCCGCGTCCTCCTCGACGCCGCCGCCACCCGCTTGCCGGAACGGATCGTGGTGCAGGCGCTGGACGACGGCCTGCTACCTGCCGAGCACCTCGGTCGCTACGACCGGGTGATCAGCTTCGCCGCGCTGCACGCCTACGAGGCCAGCCGCGAAGGCCTGGCGCTGGCGGCGGCGCTGCTGCGCCCGCAGGGCCGCCTGTTGCTGGTGGACCTGCTATGCGAGTCGCCACTGGCGCTGCTCGGTGCGGCCTTGCTCGACGACCGGCCGCTGCGCCTGGCGGAGTTGCCGAGCCTGTTGGCCGATCTCGCCGCTGCGGGACTGGCGCCGCGTTGCCTGTGGCGCAGCGAACGGCTCGCCCTGGTCGAGGCGCTGGCGCCGGGACTCGGGCTCGACGCCGCCGCGCTCCAGGCCGGCCTGGAGCAACGCCTGCCCCAGGCGATGCGGCCCGAACGCCTGTGGTGCCTGCCAAGCCTGCCGTTGAACGGCAATGGCAAGGTCGATCGTCGCCGCCTGGCCGAGAGCATGACCCGCGCACTCGGCGAGTGTCGTCACGAGCCCTCGGCGGAGGAGCCGCTGGAAGCCCATGAGCAAGCGCTGGCCGAGTGCTGGGAAGCGGTTCTCAAACGCCCGGTGCGTCGTCGCGAGGCGAGCTTCTTCAGCCTCGGCGGCGACAGCCTGCTGGCGACCCGCCTGCTGGCCGGCATACGTGAGCGTTTCGGCGTACGCCTGGGCATGGCCGACTTCTATCGCCAGCCGACCCTGGCCGGTCTTGCCCGCCACTTGCAGGCGCAGACCGTCGAAATCGAGGAAACCCAACTGGAAGAGGGCGTGCTATGAGCCTCGGCGAACTGCTGGAAACCTGCCGCAGCCGGCGCATCGAACTCTGGAGCGAGGCGGGCCGCCTGCGCTATCGCGCCCCACAGGGCGCCCTCGACGCCGGCCTCGCCGAGCGCCTGCGGGCCGAGCGCGAGGCCCTGCTGGAACACCTGGAAGGCGGCCCTGGCTGGCGCGCCGAACCCGACCTGGCCCACCAGCGCTTCCCATTGACCCCGGTGCAGGCCGCCTACGTGCTGGGCCGCCAGGCGGCCTTCGACTACGGCGGTAACGCCTGCCAGCTGTACGCCGAGTACGACTGGCCGGTCGACACCGATCCGGCGCGCCTGGAGGCGGCCTGGAACGCCATGGTCGAGCGCCACCCGATGCTGCGCGCGGTGATCGAGGACAACGCCTGGCAGCGCGTCCTGCCCGAGGTGCCCTGGCAGCGGCTGACCGTGCATGCCTGCGCGGGGCTCGACGAGGCCGCTTTCCAGGCGCACCTGGAGCGGGTCCGCGAACGCCTCGACCACGCCTGCGCGGCGCTCGACCAGTGGCCGGTCCTGCGCCCCGAGCTGAGTATCGGCCGGGATGCCTGCGTACTGCACTGCTCGGTGGATTTCACCCTGGTCGACTACGCCAGCCTGCAATTGCTGCTTGGCGAATGGCGCCGCCGCTATCTCGATCCGCAATGGACGGCGGAACCGCTGGAGGCGACCTTCCGCGACTATGTCGGCGTCGAGCAGCGCCGACGCCAGTCGCCAGCCTGGCAGCGCGACCGCGACTGGTGGCTGGCGCGTCTCGACGCGCTACCGGGGCGTCCCGACCTGCCGCTGCGGGTGCAGCCGGACACCCGGTCCACGCGCTTCCGGCACTTCCACGCGCGCCTCGACGAGGCCGCCTGGCAGGCGCTCGGCGCGCGCGCCGGCGAACACGGCCTGAGCGCTGCCGGCGTGGCCCTGGCGGCCTTCGCCGAGACCATCGGTCGCTGGAGCCAGGCACCGGCGTTCTGTCTCAACCTGACGGTACTCAACCGGCCGCCGCTGCATCCGCAGCTGGCGCAGGTGCTCGGTGACTTCACCGCGCTCAGCCTGCTGGCAGTGGACAGCCGCCACGGCGACAGTTTCGTCGAGCGTGCCCGACGCATCGGCGAGCAGATGTTCGACGACCTCGACCACCCGACCTTCAGCGGCGTCGACCTGCTGCGCGAACTGGCGCGCCGGCGTGGTCGCGGCGCCGATCTGATGCCGGTGGTGTTCACCAGTGGCATCGGCAGCGTGCAGCGCCTGCTCGGCGATGGCGAGGCGCCGCGCGCGCCACGCTACATGATCAGCCAGACCCCGCAGGTCTGGCTGGACTGCCAGGTCACCGACCAGTTCGGCGGCCTGGAGATCGGCTGGGACGTACGCCTCGGGTTGTTCCCCGAGGGCCAGGCGGAAGCCATGTTCGACGACTTCGTCGGGCTGCTCCGGCGCCTGGCGCAGAGCCCGCGCGCCTGGACCGACGGCGATGCCACGGAACCCGTCGAGGCGCCGCCGCAGGCGTTGCCCGGTAGTGCCCGGAGCATCGCCGCCGGTTTCGCCGAGCGTGCCCTGCTGACCCCCGACGCCACGGTGATCCACGATGCCGCCGGCAGCTACAGCTACCGCCAGGTCGCCCAGCACGCCAGCGCCCTGCGCCGCGTCCTGGAAGCGCACGGCGCGGGCCGTGGCCGGCGGGTCGCGGTGATGCTGCCGAAAAGCGCCGCGCAATTGGTCGCGGTGATCGGCATCCTCCAGGCCGGCGCCGCCTATGTGCCGGTAGACATCCGCCAGCCTCCGCTGCGGCGCCAGGCGATCCTCGCCAGCGCCGAAGTGGTCGCGCTGGTTTGCCTGGAAAGCGATGTCCCGGACGTCGGCTGCGCCTGCGTGGCCATCGACCGGCTGGCCGCCGACAGCGCCTGGCCGCCACCGCCCGCGGCGGAGGTGGCGGCGGACGACCTCGCCTACGTGATCTACACCTCCGGCTCCACCGGCACGCCAAAGGGCGTGATGCTCAGCCATGCGGCGGTGAGCAACACGCTGCTCGACATCAACCAGCGCTACGGCGTCGACGCCAACGACCGCGTCCTCGGCCTCGCCGAGCTGAGCTTCGACCTCTCGGTCTACGACTTCTTCGGCGCCACCGCGGCGGGGGCCCAGGTGGTCCTCCCGGACCCGGCGCGCGGCAGCGATCCATCGCACTGGGCGGAACTGCTGGAACGCCACGCCATCACCCTGTGGAACTCGGTGCCGGCCCAAGGCCAGATGCTCATCGATTACCTGGAGAGCGAGCCGCAACGTCACCTGCCGGGACCGCGCTGCGTGCTCTGGTCCGGTGACTGGATTCCGGTCAGCCTGCCGACCCGCTGGTGGCGGCGCTGGCCGGACAGCGCGCTGTTCAGCCTGGGCGGCGCCACCGAGGCGGCGATCTGGTCGATCGAGCAGCCGATCCGCCCGCAGCACACCGAGCTGGCCAGCATCCCTTATGGCCGTGCCCTGCGCGGGCAGAGCGTGGAAGTCCTGGATGCCCGCGGGCGGCGCTGCCCGCCGGGCGTGCGCGGCGAGATCCATATCGGCGGGGTGGGCCTGGCGCTCGGCTACGCCGGCGATCCGCAGCGCACCGCCGAACGCTTCGTCCGTCACCCCGATGGCCGTCGCCTGTATCGCACCGGCGACCTCGGCCGCTATCTGGCCGACGGCAGCATCGAGTTCCTCGGCCGCGAGGACGACCAGGTGAAGATTCGCGGCCACCGCATCGAACTGGCCGAGCTGGACGCCGCGCTGTGCGCTCATCCGCAGGTCAATCTGGCGGCCACCGTGGTGCTCGGCGAGACCCACGAGCGCAGCCTGGCCAGCTTCGTCACCCTGCATGCGCCGGCGGAGGCTGGCGAGGATCCGCGTACGGCGCTCGACGCGGTGCGCCAGCGGGCGGCCCAGGCCTTGCGCCGCGACTGGGGCAGCGAGGAGGGCATCGCCGCGGCGGTGGCCGCACTCGACCGTGCCTGCCTCGCCTCGCTGGCCGCCTGGCTGGCCGGCAGCGGTCTGTTCGCCAGTGCGACGCCGCTGGACTTCGCCACCCTGTGCCAGCGCCTGGGTATCGCCGAGGCGCGCCAGCGCCTGCTGCGCCACTGGTTGCGCCAGCTGGAGGAGGGCGGCTACCTGCGCGCCGAGGGCGAGGGCGAGGGCGAGGGCTGGCTGGGCTGCGCCGAGCGTCCCGCGCAGAGTCCGGAGGACGCCTGGACGGCGTTCGCCGGCTGCGCGCCGGCGGCGCTCTGGCCGGCCGAGCTGGTCGCCTACCTGCGTGACAGCGCGCAATCCCTCGGCGAGCAACTGGCCGGGCGGATCAGCCCGGCGGCGCTGATGTTCCCGCAGGGCTCGGCGCGCATCGCCGAGGCCATGTACAGCCAGGGCCTGCATGCCCAGGCGCTGCACGAGGCCATGGCCGAGGCCATCGCCGCCATCGTCGAGCGCCAGCCGCAACGGCGCTGGCGCCTGCTGGAGCTTGGCGCCGGCACCGCCGCCGCCAGCCGCACGGTGATCGCCCGGTTGGCACCGCTGGTGCAGCGAGGGGTGGAGGTGGACTACCTGTTCACCGACGTTTCCAGCTACTTCCTCGCCGCCGCCCGCGAGCGCTTCGCCGACCAGCCGTGGGTACGCTTCGGCCGCTTCGACATGAACGGCGATCTTCTCGACCAGGGCGTGGCGCCGCACTCGGTGGATATCCTGCTCAGCTCCGGGGCCTTGAACAACGCGCTGGACACCCCGGCGCTGCTGGCCGGCCTGCGCGAGTTGCTGAGCGCCGACGCCTGGCTGGTGATCCAGGAACTGACGCGCGAGCACAACGAGATCAGCGTCAGCCAGAGCCTGATGATGGAGAACCCGCGCGATCTCCGCGACGAGCGCCGCCAACTGTTCGTCCACACCGGGCAATGGCTGGAGTGGCTGGCGGCACAGGGTGGCGACCTGGCTTGTGGGGTGGTGCCGCCGGGCAGCGCTCTCGACCTGCTTGGCTACGATGTCCTGCTGGCTCGCTGCAAGACCGACCGCGCCCGCCTGGAGCCGGCCGAGCTGCTGGCCTTCGTCGAAGCGCGGGTGCCGCGCTACATGCTCCCGGCGCAGTTGCGCGTGCTCGAACGCCTGCCGGTCACCGGCAACGGCAAGATCGACCGCAAGGCCCTGACCGGCTTTGCCCGCCAGCCCCAGGCGGACCTTCGGCATGGCGTCGCGCAGGCACCGGCCGACGAACTGGAGAATGCGCTGCTGGCACTCTGGCGGGAGGTGCTGGACAACCCGTCGCTGGGCGTCGAGCAAGACTTCTTCGGGGCCGGCGGCGACTCGCTGTTGATCGCCCAGTTGATCGCCCGTTTGCGCGAACGACTGGAAAGCGCCCGTCGGCATCCGTTCGATCGCCTGCTACGCTGGGCGCTCAGCCAGCCGACGCCGCGCGGCCTGGCCGAACGCCTGCGCAGCGCGCCGGAAGAGGGCCGTGGGCCAGCCCTGGCCGCGGCGCGCGGCGTCGCCCCGGCGCAGGCCGGCATGTCGCGCGCACCGCTCGCCGAGGGCGCGGTGGCGCTCGACCCGCTGGTGCGCCTGGTGCCCGGCGAGGGCGTGCCGCGGGTGCTGGTCCACGAAGGCCTCGGCACGCTACTGCCGTACCGCCCGCTGCTTCGCGCCCTGGGTGAGGGGCGGCCGTTGCTGGGGCTGGCCGTGCATGACAGCGACGCCTACCTGGCGATCCCCGCCGAGCATCTCAACGCCTGCCTCGGCCGCCGCTACGCCGAGGCGCTCCATCGCGCCGGGCTGCGTGAGGTCGACCTGCTCGGCTACTGCTCCGGCGGGCTGGTCGCCCTGGAGACCGCCAAGTCCCTGGTCCAGCGCGGGGTGCGCGTGCGCCAACTGGATATCGTCTCCAGCTACCGGATTCCCTACCGGGTGGACGACGAGCGCCTGCTGTTGTTCAGCTTCGCCGCGACCCTCGGCCTGGATACCGCGGCGCTCGGCTTCCCCGCGCCGGAACGTCTCGGCCTGGCGGTGCAGGCGGCGCTCGCGCAGACACCGGAGCGCCTGGGCGCCGAGGTGCTGGCGGGGCTACCGGGCCTGGCCGATCTCGTCGCCCTGCGCGGCCGCGTGCTACAGGCGGCCAGCGGTAGCGCCGACGCCGCCAGCGTCGAACGCGACACCCTCTACCGGCTGTTCTGTCACTCGGTGCGTGCCAGCCAGGCCGAGGCGCCGGAGCCCTACGTCGGCGCGCTGCGGCTGTTCGTGCCGGACGCCGGCAACCCATTGGTGCCGCGCTACGCCGAGGCCCTGGAGACCCAATGGCGGGCCGCCGCGCTTGGCGCGTGCGGCATCCACGAGGTGCCCGGCGGGCACTTCGACTGCCTGGGCGAAGCCATGGCGCAATTCTTGTCGAAACCCATGCCAGAGGAGGCGAGCCGATGAGCGACGTCCGTTCCGTGGTGGTCGCCGGTTCCCGGTTCGGCCAGTTCTATGCCGCCGGCGTCGCCGCCGATCCGCGCTTCGTCCTGCGCGGCATCCTTGGCCAGGGCAGCCGGCGTTCGCGGGCGTTGGCCGAGCGCCTCGGGGTGGAGACCTGGTGCGAGGTCGAGGCGTTGCCCGACGATGTCCGCCTGGCCTGCGTCGCGGTCGGCGGCGCGGCACGCGGCGAGCAGGGCCCGGCGCTGGCCGAGGCGCTGATGGCGCGTGGCATCGACGTGCTGATCGAGCATCCGTTGCTGCCGCGCGAATGGCAGGACCTGCTGCGCAGCGCCGAGCGCCTGGGCCGGCGCTGCCTGCTCAACACCTTCTATCCGCAGTTGCCGGCAGTGGCGCGTTTCATCGAGCTGGGCCACCAGTTGCATCGCCGGCGCGGCATCCGCCACCTGGACGCGGCCTGCGGGGTGCAAGTCGGTTTCGCCACCCTGGACATCCTCGCCGCGTTGCTGGAGGGCGTCGGCCCCTGGTCGCTGGAGTCGCCCTCGAACGACCTGTCGGCGATGCGCGGGCTGTCCCTGGTGCTGGCGGAAGTGCCGTTGAGCCTGCACGTGCTCAACGAACTGGCGGCCGCCGACGACGGGCGCATGACCTTGTTGCAGCGCGTCAGCCTGACCACCGATCGCGGCACGCTGAGCCTGCTCAGCCCCCATGGCCCGTTGTTGTGGACGCCTGCGGTGGCGGTACCGGCAGAGGATGACGACGGCCTGTTCGCGCTGTTCGACGAGATAGCCGGCGAACCGCTGCCCAGCGCCCAGCTCTGGTATGCCGAACCGTGCAGCTGGGCCCAGGTGCACCAGCGCCTGTGGCCGGCGGCGGCGGCCGAGGCGCTGGCGCTGCTCGCCAACGGCGACGAGGTGCGCCGGCGCAACCAGCGCAGCCTGGAGGTCGCCGCCCTATGGCAGCGGATCGGCGAGCGCCTTGGCTTCCCCGAGGCGCCGCCGGCGTCGCTGGCGCCGGCGAGCCTGGAACAGGTGCTGGAGCAAGCCTCGTGACCCCGGTGCTGTGGCGCCTGCTGCGCACCTATCGCTGGCGGCTGGCGGCGGCCATGGGGTTGCAGGCCCTGGCCGGGCTCTGCTCGCTGTTGCCCTGGATGCTTCTCGCCTGGCTCGCCGAGCCGCTGGCGCGCGGCCAGGCGCAGCCGGCCCTGCTGGCCCTGGTGCTGCTGGCGGTGCTGGCCTGGCTGGGCTGCCAGGCGCTGGCCGCGCACCTGGCCCACCGGGTCGACGCGGACCTCTGCAACGACCTGCGCCTGCGCCTGCTGGCGCACCTGCAACGGCTGCCGCTGGACTGGTTC
The DNA here is from genome assembly GCF_020708595.1 of Pseudomonas sp. 203-8. Lineage (NCBI taxonomy): Bacteria > Pseudomonadati > Pseudomonadota > Gammaproteobacteria > Pseudomonadales > Pseudomonadaceae > Pseudomonas > Pseudomonas sp. 203-8. The sequence continues at coordinate 58,637 of NZ_JAJFDF010000017.1, forward strand.
GGTCGCCAGGGCCCGGACGGCGTGGCGCGCCTCGTGGAGCAGGACGTGCGGGCCCTGCACCAACTGATCGCGCACGCTCCCAACGATCTCAGCAACCTGTTGGTGGTGCCGCTCGTCGCGTTGCTCTGGCTGGCCTGGCTGCACCCCTGGCTGCTGCTGTTCTGCCTGCTGCCGCTGGTGCTGGCCGCCGCCGGCTTCCTGCTGCTGCGCTCGGCGCGCTACCGCGACCTGGTGCTGCGGCGCAATGCCGCGCTGGAAAGGCTCTCGGCGGACTATGGCGAATTCGCCCACAACCTGCTGCTGGCCCGACAGTACCCCGGGGCCGGCATACAACAGGGCGCCGAGTCGTCGGCGGCGGCCTTCGGCGAAGCGTTCGGCGCCTGGGTGAAGCGGGTCGGCCACCTCGCCGCGCTGGTCTACGTGCAGTTGTCGACGCCCTGGCTGCTGGCCTGGGTCCTGCTCGGCGCGCTGGCCCTGGATGCCCTCGGCGTGCCGCTGGCGCTCGGCCAGGCCTGCGCCTTCCTGCTCCTGTTGCGGGCCCTGGCCGCCCCGGTACAGGCGCTCGGCCACGGCGGCGACGCGCTGCTGGGCGCGCGCGCCGCCGCCGAGCGCCTGCAGCAGGTGTTCGACCAGGCGCCGTTGGCCGAGGGCCGCTTGACCCGCGAGCCGGTCGATGGCGCGGTGGCGCTGCACGGCCTGGGCCATGCCTATGAAGGCGTGGAGGTCCTGGCCGATATCGATCTGGAGCTGGAGGATGGCAGCCTGGTGGCCCTGGTCGGTCCCTCGGGCTCCGGCAAGAGCACCCTGCTGCACCTGCTGGCGCGCTACATGGACGCGCAGCGCGGCGAACTGGAGATTGGCGGCCTGGCACTGAAGGACATGCCCGATGCCGTGCGCCACCGGCATATCGCGCTGGTCGGCCAGCAGGCGGCGGCGCTGGAGATATCCCTGGCCGACAACATCGCCCTGTTCCGCCCCGATGCCGATCTTCAGGAGATTCGCCAGGCGGCCCGTGACGCCTGCCTCGACGAGCGCATCATGGCCCTGCCGCGTGGCTACGACAGCGTGCCGGGACGCGACCTGCAACTGTCCGGCGGCGAACTGCAACGACTGGCCCTGGCCCGTGCGCTGCTATCGCCGGCGCGCCTGTTGCTGCTCGACGAGCCAACCTCGGCGCTGGATCCGCAGACCGCCCGGCAGGTCCTGCGCAACCTGCGCGAGCGTGGCGGCGGCCGGACCCGGGTGATCGTCGCCCATCGTCTGGCCGAAGTCAGCGATGCCGACCTGATCCTGGTGCTGGTCGCTGGCCGTCTGGTCGAACGCGGCGAGCACGCGGCGCTGTTGGCGGCGGACGGCGCCTATGCGCGCTTGTGGCGTGAACAGAACGGCGCGGAGGTGGCGGCATGACCCTGTTCGAACGAATGCGTGCGCTGCCCGAAGACTGCCGTGCCGCGTTGCGCCGGGCGAGCGCCTGGGCGGTCCTGGCGGCGCTGCTGGACGCCGCTTGCGGCGTATTGCTGGTGCCGCTGGTCGAGGCCTGGTTCGCCGAAGGCGCGTTGCCCTGGCGCTGGGTCGCCGCGTTGCTCGGCTTGAGCCTGGCGCAGGCGCTGTTGCAGTACCTGGCCCTGCGTCGCGGTTTCGCCGCCGGCGGCTCGCTGGCGGCTGGACTGGTGCGCAGCCTGGTGGCGCGCTTGCCGCGCCTGGCGCCGCCGGCGCTGCGCCGGGTCGCGCCGGCCGAAGGCCTGCTGCGCGGTCCGGTGATGCAGGCGATGGGCATTCCGGCGCACCTGCTGGGGCCGCTGATCGCCGCATTGGTGACGCCGCTCGGGGTGATCCTCGGGCTGTTCCTGATCGACCCGTCCATCGCCCTCGGCCTGCTCGTTGCCGGTGCCGTCCTCGTTGCGCTGTTGCGCTGGAGCGGGCGGCGCAATCTGGCGGCGGAGGATGCCCGGCTGGCCGCCGAGCGCGACGCTGCACGGCAGTTGCAGGCGTTCGCCGAACGCCAGCCGCTGCTGCGCGCGGCGCAGCGCGAAAGCGTCGCCCGCCAGGGGCTGGAAGAGGCCTTGCGCAGTCTCCACCGCAGCACCCTGGATCTGTTGCGGCGCAGCCTGCCCAGCGGCCTCGGCTTCGCCCTGGCGGTGCAGGCGGCGTTCGCCTTCGCCCTGCTCGGCGGCGCCTGGGCGGTGGAGCGGCAATGGCTGGACGGCGCTCGGCTGGTGGCCGTGCTGGTGCTGCTGGTGCGCTTCATCGAGCCGCTGGCCCAGCTCACCCATCTCGACCAGGCGTTGCGCGGCGCCTGGCAGGCGCTGGATACCCTGCTGCGGGTTTTCGCCCTGGCTCCGCTGCGCAGCCCCGAGCCGGGCGAGCGGCCGCACGACGCCAGCCTGGCGGCCGAGGCCGTGGAATTGCGTCTGGAAGATGGCCGCGCCTTGCTCGAGGACATTTCCCTGAGGCTGGAGCCGGGTTCGCTGAACGTCCTCGTCGGACCCTCCGGGGCCGGCAAGAGCAGCCTGCTGGCGCTGCTCGGGCGGCTCTACGACGCCGACGCCGGGTGTGTCCTGCTGGGTGGCGTGGATATCCGCCGGTTGAGCGAAACGACCCTCGCCGCCAGTCGCAACCTGGTGTTCCAGGACAACGGCCTGTTCCGCGGCAGCGTTGCCTGGAACCTGCGCATGGCGCGAGCGGACGCCGATCTCGAAGCGCTGCGCGAGGCGGCGCGGGCGGTTGGCCTGCTGGAAGAGATCGAGGCCTGGCCGCAGGGCTGGGACAGCGACGTCGGTCCCGGCGGCGCGCTGCTGTCCGGCGGCCAGCGGCAACGCCTGTGCCTGGCTCGCGGGCTGCTCTCGACGGCGCCGTTGCTGCTGCTCGACGAGCCCACCGCCAGCCTCGACGCCGCCAGCGAGGCGCAGGTGCTGCGCAGCCTGCTCGGGTTGCGCGGCCGGCGCACCCTGCTGGTAGTGACCCACCGCCCGGCGCTGGCGCGTCAGGCCGACCAGGTACTGCTGCTGGAGGAGGGGCGCCTGCGCCTCAGCGGACGTCACGCCGATCTGCTCGTCCGGGACGACTGGTATGCCGGTTTCGTCGGGCTGGCGGGCGAGGAAAGTTCCGCGACGGTCGTGGATCGATAGAGAAAGACCGGCAATCGAAAAAGCCCCGGAGACGATTTCTTCATAATGATAAGCATTATCAAATCGTATATCCCCCGAGGCTGTTCGAACGATGAAAACGGAGACGAAGGTGATCAAGGGACGCCAGGGCATCGCCCGCAATCGGCACACCCCGTTGTGCCTGGGGCTGCTGCTGGCGCTGAGTCCGCTGGCCGCGGCCGTGGCCGTGGCCGACGCGCGCAAGGACGGCGAGACGGAACTGCCGGACATGGTGATCAGCGGAGAAAGCACGTCTGCCACCCAGCCGCCGGGGGTGACTACCCTGGGCAAGGTGCCGCTCAAGCCGCGCGAGCTGCCGCAGTCCGCCAGCGTCATCGACCATGAGCGCCTCGAACAGCAGAATCTGTTCAGCCTCGACGAAGCCATGCAGCAGGCCACCGGGGTCACCGTGCAGCCGTTCCAGCTGCTGACCACCGCCTACTACGTGCGCGGCTTCAAGGTCGACTCCTTCGAGCTGGACGGGGTGCCGGCGCTGCTTGGCAATACTGCCAGTTCGCCGCAGGACATGGCGATCTACGAGCGGGTCGAGATCCTTCGCGGCTCCAACGGACTGCTGCATGGCACCGGCAACCCGGCGGCCACCGTCAACCTGGTGCGCAAGCGGCCGCAGCGCGAATTCGCCGCCAGCACTACCCTCAGCGCCGGGCGCTGGGACCGCTACCGCGCCGAGGTCGACGTCGGCGGCCCGCTGAGCGCCAGCGGCAACGTGCGCGGCCGAGCGGTGGCCGCCTACGAGGACCGCGACTACTTCTACGACGTGGCCGACCAGGGCACCCGCCTGCTCTACGGGGTGACCGAGTTCGACCTGAGCCCCGACACCCTGCTCACCGTCGGTGCGCAATACCAGCACATCGACTCGATCACCAACATGGCCGGGGTACCGATGGCCAAGGATGGGTCCAATCTCGGGCTGTCCCGCGACACCTACCTCGATGTCGACTGGGACCGCTTCAAGTGGGACACCTACCGCGCCTTCGGCTCCCTCGAACAGCAACTGGGCGGCGGCTGGAAAGGCAAGGTCAGCGCCGAATACCAGGAAGCCGATTCGCGCCTGCGTTACGCCGGCTCCTTCGGCGCCATCGACCCGCAGACCGGCGACGGTGGCCAGCTGACGGGCGCCGCCTACAAGTTCAAGAGCATCCAGCGCAGCCTCGACGCCAACCTCAATGGGCCGGTGCGACTGTTCGGCCTGACCCACGAACTGCTCGGTGGGGTCACCTACGCCCAGGGCGAGACCCGCCAGGACACCGCACGCTTCCTCAACCTGCCGAACACCCCGGTCAATGTCTACCGCTGGGACCCGCACGGCGTGCCGCGCCCGCAGATCGGCCAGTACACTTCGCCGGGCACCACCACCACCACCCAGAAAGGCCTCTATGCCCTGGGTCGGATCAAGCTCGCCGAGCCGCTGACCCTGGTGGTCGGCGGCCGCGAAAGCTGGTGGGACCAGGACACCCCGGCCACCCGCTTCAAGCCCGGTCGCCAGTTCACGCCCTACGGCGGGCTGATCTGGGACTTCGCCAGGGACTGGTCGTGGTATGTCAGCTACGCCGAGGTCTACCAGCCGCAGGCGGATCGCCAGACCTGGAACAGCGAGCCGTTGAGCCCGGTGGAAGGCAAGACCTACGAAACCGGGATCAAGGGCGAACTGGCCGACGGCCGCCTGAACCTGTCGCTAGCGGCGTTCCGCATCGACCTGGAGAACAATCCGCAGGAAGACCCGGACCATCCGGGGCCGCCCAACAATCCGTTCTACATCAGCGGCGGCAAGGTGCGCAGCCAGGGCTTCGAGCTGGAAGGCACCGGCTACCTGACGCCCTACTGGAGTCTCTCGGCCGGCTACACCTACACCAGCACCGAGTACCTCAAGGACAGCCAGAACGACTCGGGGACGCGCTACTCCACCTTCACCCCGAGGCACCTGCTGCGCCTGTGGAGCAACTACGACCTGCCCTGGCAGGATCGGCGCTGGAGCGTCGGCGGCGGACTCCAGGCGCAGAGCGACTACAGCGTCGACTACCGCGGCGTGAGCATGCGCCAGGGCGGCTACGCACTGGTCAACATGCGCCTGGGCTACAAGATCGACGAGCACTGGACGGCGGCGGTCAACGTCAACAACCTGTTCGACCGGACCTACTACCAGAGCCTGTCCAACCCCAACTGGAACAACCGCTACGGCGAACCGCGCAGCTTCAACGTCAGCCTGCGGGGCGCGTTCTGATGCCGCGCCAGTCGGGCTTCGGCTGGGCCTGGCGGGTTCCGCTGGCGCTCGCCGGCAGCCTGGCGGCGGCGACCGCCAGCGGCTATCTGTTGACTCGCGGGCTGCCCCTGGACGACCCGCTCGAGCGTCTCTACGCCGGGCTCTTCGGCGCGCTCGGGGTGGGCTTGTTGCTGCTTGTCGGCGGGTTGCTGGCGCGTGATCCGGGCAACTTCGCCTGGCGCCTGGGCGGTAGCCTGCTGGCACTGGGCCTGGCGTTGTGGCTGCTGGCGGGGCGCGGTTGAAGTGGCGGCGCGTCCTCTCCTGCTCTCGCTGCACGGTGGCGCCGGCGCGCTGTTCGGCGTGCTGCTGTTCGTGGTGCTGTTCAGTGGCGCCTGGAGTCTTGGCCACGACGACCTGCGCGAGTGGCTGCGGGCCCCGGCGCAGGCGGGAGGAGAAGCCCTTGCGCTGGAGCGCCTGCTCGAACGGGCGGGCGAGGAAGGCGTCGACATCGGCGATGCGACCCTGCTGCTGCCCGCTCCCGGCCATGCCGCCTTCAGCGTCTGCGATGCGCGCCTGGACTGCCGGCTGGACCTCGACCCGGCCAGCGGCCGGGTGCTGCCACCGATGCCGGCGCTGGACCTCCTGCTGAACCTGCACAAGAGCCTGTTCGTCGGCTTCCCCGGGCGGGTGCTGGTCAGCCTGTTCGGCGTATCGCTGTTGCTGCTGTGCCTGGCCGGCGTGCTGCTGCACAGCCGCCGCTGGCGCGACCTGCGGCGTTGGCGGCGGGATCGCGGGCTGCGCCTGGCGCTGTTCGACCTGCATGGCCTGATCGGCATCTGGGGACTGCCCTGGCTGCTGTTGTTCGGTTTCACCGGCGCGCTCAGCGGGCTGGGCGCTCTCGGGACCCTGCTGCTGGCGCCGGTGGCCTACCCGCAGGAACCGAACCGGGTGTTCGTCGAGTTGATGGGACCGCCGCCGCCCGCCGCCGAGGGGCGGCCATTGGCGTCCCGCATCGATCTCGACCGCCTGCTTGCCGGCGATGCCGTGCGGGCGCCCGGCTTCGTCGCCCAGCGCTTGAGCCTCAGCCATGCCGGGGATGTCGCCGGCAGCGTGGAGATCGCCGGTATCCAGCGTGGCCTGCCGAGTACCGCGAACTTCGAGCGGCACCGCTATCGGCTGGCCGACGGCGCCCTGCTCGGCGAGCGCAGCTCGGCGCAGCGCGGGTTCTGGCTGCGCGCCTTCATCGCCGTGCAGCCGTTGCATTTCGCCCAGTACCAGTGGCTCGGGCCGGGCTGGTCCGCCGCGTTGCGCGGCCTGCACCTGGCGATGGGCCTCGGCGCCTGCCTGCTCTGCGCCAGCGGCCTGTACCTGTGGCTGCAACGACGCGCCTCGGCGCCGGACGCCCGCGTACGGCTCTTGCAGCGCCTGAGCCAGGGTTTCTGTGCCGGCCTGGTGGCGGCGGCCGCGTTGCTCCTGCTGGGGCTGCAACTCGCGCCCTCGGAGCTACTCGCCGGACCCTGGCCGGGGCGGCTGTTCCTTGTCCTGTGGGCCGCCGCTGGCCTGGCGGCGTTGCTGCTGCCGGGCGACTGGCCGCTGGCGCGCGGGTTGCTCGGCGTCGCCGGGCTGGCCTGCCTGGCGGCCGCCGTCGCGCACCTGGCGCCCTGGCTCATGCGCGGCCGGCTGCCGGCCCTGGGCCCCGACCTCACCCTGATCCTCTGCGGCGCGCTGCTCATCCGGCACGCCTGGATGCAGGCGCGCGCCGCCGCGCCACCCGCCCACCCCCGTGTCACCGGAGACCACCATGCTTGAGCTGTATCGCCACCGCCGCCTGGTCATCACCCTGGCGTTGCTCTACCTGTCCCAGGGCATTCCCATCGGCCTGGCCATGGACGCCCTGCCCACCCTCCTGCGCCAGGATGGCGCGCCATTGCAGGCGCTGGCCTTCCTGCCCCTGGTGGGGCTGCCCTGGGTGGTCAAGTTCCTCTGGGCGCCCTGGGTCGACAACCATTGGTCGCGCCGTCTCGGCCGGCGGCGTAGCTGGATCCTGCCGATGCAATGCATCGTCCTCGCCTGCCTGCTCGGCCTGGCGACGCTCGGCCTCGGCGTGGCCAGTGCCGGTTGGGCGGTCGGCCTGCTGGCGCTGGCTTCGCTGGCCAGCGCGACCCAGGACATCGCCACCGACGGCATGGCGGCGGAGCACTTCAGCGGCGAGCTGCTGGCCAAGGTCAACGCGGTACAGATCGCCGGGGTGATGATCGGCTTCTTCGGCGGCGGTGCCGGCAGCCTGATCCTCGCCGGGCATTTCGGCCAGCGCGCGGCGTTCCTGGTCGTGGCCTGCGTGCCGCTGGCAAGCCTGTGCTGCGTGCTCGCCCTGGGGCGCGGCGACCCCCACGAACTCCCCCCGGCACCGGCCGCCAAGGCCAGCCTGCTGCGCTTCCTGCGTCGGCCGCTGGCGCCTTCGCTGCTGGCGCTGGCACTGCTGTCGGCGATGACTGCGGTATCCGGCTTCGGCCTGTCCAAGCTGTACCTCAGCGATGCCGGCTGGGCCTTGCAGGACATCGGCCGGCTGGGCATGAGCGGTGGCCTGGTCACGGTATTCCTCGGCTGCGGCGGCGGCGCCTGGCTGGTCAGGCGGATCGGCCTGTGGCGCGGTTTCGCCCTTGGCGTGGTGCTCGCCGGTTGTTCGGCGCTGCTCTGGTATCTGCAGGCCGGTCGCTGGTTGGCACTGAGCGAAGGATTGGCGTGGACCTGCGTGCTGATCGGCTCGCTGGCTACCGGCATCACCTCGGTGGCGATCCTCACCGCGGCGATGCGCTTCGCCGGCCAGGGCGGCCAGGCCGGCACCGATGTCACCGCGGTGCAGAGCATCCGAGACCTCGGCGAGATGCTGGCGTCTTCGTTCCTGGTCAGCCTCACCGCGCAGATCGGCTATGCCGGCGGCTTCCTCACCGGCAGCGCCCTGGCGGTGCTGGCCCTGTTGCTCGCCCTGCGCCTGCAGGCCGGCGAGGGGCGCGGGGAATGGAAGGGGCGGGCGGAAGAGGCCTGAGGCGCTGCCGATAGGCGCGCAGCGCCCGGCACCCGCACGGATGCCTCCTCTCCCGCGGACGGGAGAGGCGGGAGAGGGCAGGCGCGGTGGCCTGCCCGGTGTTGCTAGCGTGGCCGTTCCACCTGGTTGCGGTAGCTGCCGGTGATCGCTTTCAGCGCCGCGCTCTTCTCGGTCTTCGGTCGCGAAGCGGCGGCCCATTCCTCTTTTTCCCGTTCTCGGTTGGCCAGGATGATCTTGTTGGCGGTCGGCCGCCGCGCTTCTTCGTATTCGCGCAGGGCTGCGGCCACGTCGGCGTTGCGCGCCAGCGCGGCGGCCAGCTCGATGCCGTCGAGGATTGCTTGCGAAGCGCCGTTGGCGCCCATCGGATACATCAGGTGGGCGGCGTCGCCGAGTAGGGTGATGCGTCCCCGGCCCCAGTGCGGCAGCGGATCGCGGTCTACCATCGGGTACTGCAGGATCAACTGGTTGCGGGTCAGCAGGTCGCGGATGTCGAACCAGCCCAGGTCCCAGTCGGCGAAGAACGGCAGCACGTCCTCCAGGCGCCCGTCGCGGTTCCAGTCGGCCTCGTTGTCGAGCTGGCCGACGGCGGCGCTCGGCACCATGCACACCCAGTTCACCAGCGACTTGCCTTCGGCCGCGTGACGCGCCGAGATCGGATAGGCGACCAGGCGCGACCAGTGCTCGTCGTTGGCGACGATCATGGTCTTGCCGTCGAGGAAGCGGTCGAACTCGGTGACGCCGCGCCACATGGTGATCCCACCGTGGGACAGCGGCCCCTGGTCGGGATGCAGGTGCGCGCGGACCGCCGAATGGATGCCGTCGGCGCCGACCAGCACATCGGCACCGAGCGCCTGGGGCTTGCCGTGTCCGTCGCGGGCGCCGATCAGCACGCGGCCGTCGCGCTCCTCGATACGCTCCACGCCGAGACCGGTGCGTACCGCCTGTTGGCCGAGGCGCTCGCGCACCGCGGCGAGCAGGATCATCTGCAGTTCGCCGCGATGGATCGAGTACTGCGGATAGGCGTTGCCGGCTTCCACCCCGCGCGGCTCGGACCATACCGTGGCGCCGCTCTGGTCGATGTAGCGCAGCTCGTGGGTGGGGATGGCGGTGGCCGCCAGAGCCGGGCCGAGACCCAGTTCGGCGAGGGCCTCGACCGCCGCCGGCTGGATATTGATGCCGACGCCAAGGGGGCGTATCTCGCTGCTGCTTTCCAGCAGCGTGACCTTGCCGATGCCGGCCTGGTGCAGGGCCAGGGCGCAACTGAGGCCGCCGATGCCGGCGCCGGCGATGAGGATATCGATGGGTTCGCTCATGGGTGCTTCCTTTTCTCGAGTGTTCGAATCGATGGGGGTTCGGCTGGGATGGATGACCGTTTACCGCGATGAAACGTCGGCGCAGCGGCGGATAACGCCGGTGGCGTCATTCGCCCTACGACCCGGCTCCGAGGCCGCGGTACGCATGACCGCGTGCGGTTGGATGGGCTCCAAGGCCGCGTAGGGCGAATAACCGCTTGCGGTTATCCGCCATGAAACCTCGGCGCAGCGGTGTCGTCACGGTTGCAGGTAGCGGTGCTTCCAGCCTCCTTCGTCGCGGTCGTAGCGCAGGCGCTCGTGCAGCCGCTCGGTGCCGTTGCCCCAGAACTCCACCGACTCCAGGCACAG
>NZ_JAJFDF010000018.1:0-58728 GCF_020708595.1 Pseudomonas sp. 203-8
GAAGTGAAACGACGCATCGCCGATGGTAGTGTGGGGTCTCCCCATGTGAGAGTAGGTCATCGTCAAGCTCCTATCCCAAAACCCCTGGTCAGCGATGACCAGGGGTTTTGCTTTTGCGCGCGGAAAAAGGCGTGCTTCCTGTTCACCTTGCCGAAACCCTCCTGGCATGTCCTCTTTCGCGTCTAGCGTAGCGAGAGTCCGGGGGGATCCGCATGGCGCTGGCGCTCTTGCGTTCGCCGTACCGATCCCGATCCGCGAGTTAGAGCCTCGCTTCGAGGAGAAAGACGAAAGGTGGCTTCCGATGAAGGGAATCGCTTGATTTACTGTATGAATAAACAGTATCTTGAGCGCTCCCCCCTTCGTGGCCATCCCTGTTGGCCATCCCAAGGCAGCTCGTCTCTCGAGCTGCCTTTTTCTTTGTCTCAATGGAAATCCCGGCTGCGGACGTCCAGGCCGGTGAGTAGAGGGGTCAGGTCATGCAGGCGCCCTGCGATGACGTGGCGCACCTCGCCGGAGGACTCCAGGATGCCCTCCACCTGCAGCAGCCGGGACTCGAGGAATGGCCGCCTCTGCCGCTCGGCGAGGTCGTGCCGGACCACCACGTTGAGCATGCCGAACTCGTCCTCCAGGGTGATGAAGGTAATGCCGCTGGCGGTCTGTGGGCGCTGCCGGCCGACCACCAGGCCGGCGACCCGTATCGGTCGTCCATGTCCCAGTTTCGCCAGTTCGCGGGAGTCGCGGCAGCGGCAGGCCTTGAGCTGTCCACGCAAGAGTTTCAGCGGATGCGGGCCGAGGGTGGTGCCGAGGAGAGCGTAATCGCTCAGCAGTTCCTCGCCGCGCGAAGGCAGCGGCAGGCTGACCGTGGTTTCTTCGATGACGGTCCCTTCGGCGAACAGTGGCAATTGCGGCTCGACGCTGGCGACGGCCCAGCGCGCCTTGTGCCGGTGTCCGGCGAGACCGCGCAGGGCGCCGGCATCGGCCAGCAACTCCAGGGCCCGGGCGTCGAGCCTGGCGCGTCGGCCGAGATCGTGCACGTCGAGGAACGGCTGGGCCTCCCGGACCTGCTCGATACGCCTGGCATCCTCCTCGCGAAAGCCTCGGATCATCCGCAGGCCGAGGCGTATGGCCGGTTGCGCCTGGCCGAACGGCTCCAGGCTGCAATCCCAACCGCTGTGGCGGACATCCACCGGGCGTGTCTGCAGGGTGTGGCGGCGGGCGTCCTGGAGCAACTGGTCGGGGCTGTAGAAGCCCATCGGCCAACTGTTGATCAAGGCGCAGGCGAAGGCCGCCGGCTCGTGACGTTTCAGCCAACTGCTGGCGTAGGTGAGCAGGGCGAAGCTGGCGGCGTGGGATTCAGGGAAACCGTAGCTGCCGAAGCCTTTGATCTGCTCGAAGATGCGCGCTGCGAAGTCGGCCGCGTAGCCCTTGGCGAGCATGCCCCGGGTCAGCCGCTCGCGGTGGTGTTCCAGGCCGCCATGACGCTTCCAGGCGGCCATCGAACGACGCAGTTCGTCCGCCTCGCCCGGCGTGTAGTCGGCGGCGACGATCGCCAGTTCCATGACCTGTTCCTGGAACAACGGGACGCCCAGGGTACGTTCGAAGACCTTCTCCAGTTCGGCCGATGGATAGGCCACCGGCTCTTCACCGTTTCGCCGGCGCAGGTAAGGATGCACCATGTCGCCCTGGATCGGCCCCGGCCGGACGATGGCGACCTGGATCACCAGATCGTAGAACTTCTGCGGGCGCAGGCGTGGCAGCATGGCCATCTGTGCGCGCGATTCGATCTGGAACACACCGATGGTATCGGCGCGGCTGATCATTTCGTAGGTGGCCGGGTCTTCGCTCGGGATACTGGCGATGCTCAACCGCTTGCCGCCGCGCAGCGCGTGGATCAGGTCGAAGCTGCGGCGCAGGGCGCTGAGCATGCCCAGGGCGAGGACGTCGACCTTGAGCAGGCCGACCGCGTCGAGATCGTCCTTGTCCCACTGGATCACCGTGCGCTCGGCCATGCTGGCATTCTCCACCGGGACCAGGGTGTCCAATGGCTGTTCGGAGATGACGAAGCCGCCGGGGTGCTGCGAGAGGTGGCGCGGAAAACCGATCAACTCGTCGGTCAGGGCCAGCACCCGGCGCAGGATCGGACTCTGCGGATCGAAGCCGGCCTCTTCCAGGCGTTCGGCGCTGGGGGCCTGGTCGCTCCAGCGGCCGCAGCAGTTGGCCAGGACGTCGACCTGCTCGGGCGGCAGACCCAGGGCCTTGGCTACGTCGCGCACCGCGCCGGCGCCGTGGTAGGTGCTGACCACCGCGGTCAGCGCCGCGCGCTGGCGTCCGTAGCGTGTGAAAACGTACTGGATGACCTCCTCGCGGCGCTCGTGTTCGAAATCCACGTCGATGTCCGGTGGTTCGTTGCGCTCGCGGGAAAGGAAGCGCTCGAACAGCAGGTTGGTCCGGTCCGGGTCCAACTCGGTGATGCCGAGGGCGAAGCACACTGCCGAGTTGGCCGCCGAGCCGCGGCCCTGGCAAAGGATTTTCCGGCCCCGGGCGAAGGCGACGATGTCCTGCACGGTGAGGAAATAGCTTTCATAGCCCAGTTCGGCGATCAGCTCGAGTTCTCTCTCGATCTGCTTGCGGACCTTGGCGCTCGCGCCGTTCGGCCAGCGCCTGGCGATGCCCTGTTCGGTGAGATGGCGGAGCCATGACGCCGGGTCGTGTCCGGCCGGTACCAATTCGCGTGGGTACTGGTATTTCAGCTGTTCCAGATCGAACCGGCAGCGTTCGGCGATCTTCAGGGTTTCCGCCAGCAGGGCTTGCGGGTAGATCCCCTGCAGGGCCTCCAGGGTACGCAGGTGGCGTTCCCCGTTGGGGAAGAGATAGGCGCCGGCCTCGCTGACCGGCAGATGGTTGCGGATCGCTGTCATGCAGTCCTGCAGGGCTCGCCTGCCGCGGGCGTGCATGTGGACGTCGCCGCAGGCCACGGGCGGTAGCCGGAGATGCGAGGCGAGCGCGAGCAGTTTGTCCAGGCGGGCATCGTCATCGGCGCCGCGATGCAACTCGACGCCCAGCCAAAGGCGCTGGGGGAAGCGTTCGCGGAGCCAGGCAGCCTGCTCGTCCCCATGGTCGTTCGGCAACCAGATCGCCAACAGGCCGGCGAGCGGCTGTTGCAGGTCTTCGCGCAGCAGCCGGTAGTGGCCCTTGTCGGCTTGTCGCCGGCCGCGGGTGATGAGGCGACAGAGGTTCTGGTAGCCCTCCAGGTCCTCCGCCAGGAGGACCAGCTTGGGCCCCTGTTCGAGGCGGATTTCGCTGCCGACGATCAGTTGTACCTGGTGCTCCCGCGCCGCCTGCCAGGCCCGTACGATACCGGCCAGGCTGCATTCGTCGGTGATCGCCAGGGCCCGATAGCCCAGGCGCGCTGCACGGGCGAAGAGTTCCGTGGCGCTGGAGGCGCCGCGCTGGAAGCTGAAGTTGGACAGGCAATGCAGTTCGGCGTAGGCGCTCATGCGAACCAGCCATGCAGCCACAGCGGCCCCTCGCTACCGACCTCGCGATAGACCCAGGCACGTTGTCCGCTGCGGGTTTCCACCAGGTAATAGTCGCGGCGGATGTCTTCGCCATCCCACCAGCCCGACTCGATCCGCTCCGGGCCGGCCAGCACGGTGGGCAAGGCCTCGCCGAGGGGGCGTGGCTCCACCAGCAGCCAGCCGGGTCGGAGGCCGCAGGCTGCCGGCGATTGCGCCCTGTCGCAGCTGTGCGGCCGCCAGCTTCGCTCCGGACGGTGTTCGGCGACGGCGCTCAGGCCCTGTACCGCCTCGTCGCCCAGCCGCGCGCGCAGGCGTTCCCGCAACTGTTCCCAGCCGAGATACTGCTGTGGGCGCTCGTCGAACAGTTCGCGGTGCTGCGGCGTGAAAGGAGGCAGCTCGCGGGCCTCCAGGCGCACGGCATGCACGGGGGCGGGCAGTTGCAGCTGTTCGAGACGGCCGCGGGTCAGTTCGAAGAGCATGGCCGCCTCGCGTTCGGCGCTGAGCAGGCCGACCGTGACCTGGCTGTCGGCGCGCCCGTGATGTTCCAGGTGCAGGGTGAAGCGCTGCACGCCGCTGTCGCGTCCGGCGAGAAAGGCGGCGAGATCGGCGCTCAGCCGTCGCAGGGGGAAGAGCAGGGCCTGGTGCGATTCCACGTCGAAATTGAGTTCGATGCGCAGGTCGAAGGTGTCCGGCGGCCGGTAGTGCTCCAGCGCCAGCGGGCTGCGGCCGCAGAGGCGGTCGATGTGCAACAGCAGTTCGGCCGGGAAGCGACGGGCCAGGGCGGCGCGCGGCAACTCGAGGACCTGGCGCAGATGGCGCAGTCCCATGCGTCCGAGGGCGACGGCCAGCTCCCGCGAGAGTCCCAGGCGGTCCAGCGGAAGGGCGGACAACTGGCGTTGCAGCGCTGTCTCGTCCTCGATGGCCAGGCCGTCGTGGCTGTTCGCCAGGACCCTCGCCGCCACCGGGTTCGGCGCCAGGCACAGGCGATGGCGGAAGCCCAGCGCCGTGAGTTCCTTGCGCAAGCGGGCCTCGAAGCGTGGCCAGGGGCCGAACAGGGCAAGGCTGGACTGCACTTCCAGCAGCAGCGCACGCGGATAGTGCAGGCTGACCTGCGAGCTGAAACCGTAGGCCCAGGCGGCGAGGAAGGCCTGCCAGCGCTCCACGGCGGCGAGGTCGTATTCCGCCGTGGCGAAGTCCCGGCTCAGGGCCTGGGCGGCGATCAGCGATTGACCGGGCTTCAGGCCGAGCGCGCGTGCCGCTGGGTTGACCGCCTGCAACTGCCGGCGCTGCGCTGGGCCGCCGAGCAGCGCCAGCGGTGCGTCGGGATTGCTCCGTTGACGCAGCGCGCTGTCCATGGCCAGTTGCGGCAGGAGAATGCAAGCCCAGAGCATGGCCGCCTCATTGCCAGGCGCTGGCCGGCAGGGCGGTCGCCGGCGCGAGGCCGCCCCGGCACTTGAGGATGCGCAGGCGTGGGGGGCGGGTTTCGATGCACAGGCGTAGCGCTGCCGGCGAAGGGTTGACCGCTTCGCGCAGGGGGCGATAGGCGAAACCCAGGGCCTGACCGCTTTCGGCGGCGACCTGGAGGCGGCGCAGGGCGCGGTCGTCGGCCTGCTGCGGCCAGCACAGCACTGCGGCGCAACTGCCCGAGCGCAGGCACTGTTCGGCAGCCCACAAGGCGTCGCGTCCGCTGGCCTGCAACAGGACCAGGTGGCGCAGGTCGACCGCGGCGGCCAGCCAGGCCTGCGGATAAGGTACATAGGGGGCGCCGACCAGGACGACACGACGTTGCGCCTGGGTCAGGCGAGCGAGGGTCGGCATCAGTAGTTGCAGTTCGCCGACACCGTCGCGGGCATGGAGGATTTCGTTCAGGGCATGCTCCGGCCAACCGCCGCCGGGCAGCAGTGCGTCCAGGCGCGCATGCCCGGTGGGCAGGGAAGCGCCGGCCGGTACGGCGGACTGGCCTTTCCAGATCCTACGTGCGTCGAGCAGCGCACTCAGCGCTATGCCATTGCCTCGTCCGGCGACGGCTGCGGGTGGGGAGATGTCGGCTACGGATGAAAGGGAGGCCAAGGAAATAACTCGAATGCTGTATGTAAATACAGTATTTGCTGTAGTCCTTTTCTGGTCAATGGCAGTCGGTCGGCATCCTTTCATGTGACACTGAGATTCAATAACTAATATAATTGAGAATCGTTATTGATCCTGGGCGCGCTATGTCGGCCCAGTGCGTTCCGTCCCTCGAAAGGAATTCCCCTATGGATACCCTGGCCCCTGAATCCACTCGGCAAAACCTGCGTTCGCAACGCCTCAACCTGCTGACCAACGAGCCGCACCAGCGCCTGGAGAGCCTGGTGAAAAGCAAGGAACCCTTCGCCAGCCGGGACAATTTCGCCCGCTTCGTCGCCGCCCAGTACCTCTTCCAGCATGACCTGGAGCCGCTTTATCGCAACGAAGCGCTGGCCCGCCTGTTCCCCGGCCTGGCTTCCCGCGCCCGCGACGACGCCGCTCGTGCAGACCTGGCGGACCTCGGCCATCCGGTGCCGGAGGGCGACCAGAGCGTGCGCGAGGCCGACCTGAGCCTGGCCGAGGCACTGGGCTGGCTGTTCGTTTCCGAAGGTTCGAAGCTGGGCGCTGCGTTCCTGTTCAAGAAAGCCGCCGCGCTCGAACTCGACGAGAACTTCGGCGCCCGCCATCTGGCCGAACCGGAAGGCGGCCGCGCGCAAGGCTGGAAGAGCTTCGTGGCGATCCTCGACGGCATCGAGCTGAACGAGGAAGAAGAGCGCCTGGCCGCCAAGGGCGCCAGCGATGCCTTCAATCGTTTCGGCGACCTGCTGGAGCGTACCTTCGCCTGAGGGGCGTTCCTTGTCCTTTGATCGGCGGCCAACCTCGCCGACGACGATTGCCCCGGCCTGGTTGCCGGGGTTTTCTGTCTTGCGCCGCCGGCCAGGAGCGCGGACCTGCGGAGACCCTTAGCGAGGCGGCCGCTGCGCTTCCACTGAGTTGCCGAACGAGGTGCCCAGGCGAATGCGCGTCGCCGATTGGTTGTACAGGCCGAGCTGGTTTGGCGGACGCCGGACGATGGCGGCGGAATCCAGCTCCTGTTCGCGGCGGGTCCTGGCCGCGCTGTCAGGATCGGTCATCTGCTGGCTCAGGCATTCATAGGACAAAGCCTGGTAGCCGTTGACCTCGGTGTTGATGCAGTTCGCCGGCGGCGTCGGCTCGTCGGCCAGGGTGGCGTTCATGGCCAGGCCCAGGATCAGGGCCGGCAGAACCTGCGATGAACGGTGCATGGCGATTCTCCCGCGCTGGGATGGTGGTTTCCCGCTTATACGGCAATCGGTGAAAACATGTCACCGCAGGTACCGTCACACCACAGTCACACAGTGCCATCAGGATGTCCCTCCTGGGTGATGGCCATCTGGCCTGAACCGGGTAGTTCGGACTGGAATCCGTTGATGTCGATCCTCGGGGTGGCAAGGTCGTGCGCAGTGTCGTTGCTCGGTCTCGGCATGCTGCTGCCGGCGTCCGGCGCCGTGCCGGGCGATGGCGGCAGGCCGCCGTTGCGCCTGGCGGTGCACGCGTTCGATATTCCTCCGCAGAGCCTGGCATCGGCGCTGGTGACCTACAGCGGGGTGACGGGAATGGCGGTTCTGGTGGATGGCGAGCTGGCTCGTGGACGGCGCTCGGCCCGCTTGCAGGGGCGCTTCACCGCCAGCGACGCCCTGACCCGACTGCTCGGCGGAACCGGCCTGATGGCGCGCTACACCAGCCAGGAAGCGTTCACCCTGCTGCCGGCGCAGGCCGTCAGGAACGCTGCGCCGCTGCCGGCAGAGATGCCGAAGGTCGAGCAGCCGCTGGATCGGCGCTACGCGGGAGCGGTCCAGGCGGCGCTGGAAGAACAGTTGTGCCGCTCGCCGCGCACTCGTCCGGGTACCTATCGCGCGGTGCTGCAACTCTGGATCGGTCGCTTCGGCGAGGTTCGCCACAGTCGCCTGCTCGGTTCGACCGGCGACCCGCAGCGGGACAGCGCCCTGGTGGAAAGCCTGCGCGGCGTGCGGGTGATGCAGGCGACGCCCGCTACGCTGGCCCAGCCGCTGACCATCCTGTTGCTGCCGAAGACGACGGGCAAGGCCATGGAATGCAAGCTGACGGAGGGAGTGGGAGGGTCATGAGCGATTCGCGGCAAAGCGCGATGGTGAAGCTGTTCCTCGCCTCCTACGACGACTTCAAGGCGCGCTTGAAACGGCGCCTGGGCTCCGAGGACCTGGCGTGCGACGTGCTGCACGAAACCTACCTGAGAGTCGACCGGCTGGATGATGCCCTGGAGGTCAAGAAGCCCCAGGCCTACCTGTTCCGTATTGCCCTGAACATTGCCGCCGACCGCCGCGAGGGCGACGCCCGCCTGCTCACCGGGGAGGAGGTGGCGGAGCTGTTGCAGGTGGCCGACGAAGGCCTCGACCCGGAGCGCATCGTCGGCGGTCACGCCGAGATCCGTCGCCTGCTGGAGGCGCTCTGCGAACTGCCGGCGCGGCGTCGGCAGATTCTCATCGCCTCGCGCCTGGAAGAGACGCCGCATGCGGAAATCTCCCGTCGCTTCGGCATTTCCACCCGCACCGTGGAGAAGGAACTCAAGGCCGCCCTGTGGTTCTGCGCGGAGCGCCTGGAAAGAAAAGTCATCCAGAGGTTCGGTCCCGGGGCCGGAAAACCGTCATAAGCATAAGCAGGTGGAAAACCGCCGCCATATCCCTCCCATGAGCCATTCCGGTGTCCGTACAGCACAGTCATGACAGCCTCAGACTCCGCCGCCGATGAAACCGGCGACCTTCGCCACGAAGCGCACGCCTGGGTGATCAGCCTGACCTCCGGACGCGTCACCCAGGGCGACGCGCGGGCCTTCCGCCAGTGGTGTGCGCGCAGCCCGCAACACCTGCGAGCGTTCGTCGAGGCGCGCGATCTCTGGCAGGCACTCGGCAGTGCCGCCGCTCTGCCGCTGGAGTCGCCGGCCGTGGCGCAGATCGCGCCGAGGCGTTTCGGTCGTCGCTGGTTCGTCGGCGGTGCGCTGGCCGCCTCGGTGGCGTTGTTCGTCTTGCGCCCGTCGCTGCTCGACCATGGCCTGGGCGGCGCCGACTACGTCACGGCGGTCGGCGAGCAGCGCCAGGTGCAGGTGAGCGGCGAGACGCGGATCGAGATGAACACCCGCACCCGCCTGAACGTGCGGCGCAATCAAGAGCAGCAGGAAACCATCGAACTGCTCGGCGGCGAGGCCGAGATCATCGCCAGCCACCCGCCGCAGAGCAGCCTGCGGGTGATGGCCGGGAGCGCCTGGCTGAGCGCCAGCCGGGCCCGCTTCAACGTGCGCAGCAGCGGTGACGTCTGCGTGGTGACCTGCCTGGAGGGCAGCGTGCGGCTCGAACACCTCGGCCAGCGCCTGGACCTCCAGGCCGGCCAGCAGCTGACCTTCGACGAGCGACGCAACGGTCCGCCGGTGCCTTTCGACGTTGCCGAGGTGATGGCCTGGCGCGAGCGCATGCTGGTGTTCAACGACGTACCGTTGGCCACGGTGATCGACGAAATCAACCGCTACCGTCCCGGCATGCTCCTGCTGCTGGACAAGGCCCTTGGCCGACGCCGGGTCCAGGCCCGTTTCAGCCTCGATCAACTGGCCGACGTGGCGACCCTGATCCGCGATGCCTATGGCATCGAGGTCACCCGCCTGCCGGGCGGGGTGGTGCTGCTCGGCTGAGCCACCGCTTCATTGCAGGGCCACCACCCGTCGATAGCGCTCCACGCCGTTGCGGGTGACCCGCGACAGGCTGATCTCCAGTCCGCTGGCGCGGACTTTGCTGCGTGCCGGCAGGCGCGTCCAGCCCTTTCCCGGCACCCAGGCACGGATCTCGAACCGACTCACGTCGTCCAGCACAGCCACCCGCTCCGCCAGCGGCGGCAACGGCAGGCGGTCGCCGCTGGGCGAGGCGGCGCGGTAGAGGATCTTGCCCTGTCGCCACCAGCGCACGCGCTGCAGCGGCGCGCCTGGCTCGGTACTGGCGCGGACGATGTCCAGGCGCAATGGAATCTCGCTCAGGCGCTTCAGTGCGAGTCCGGGCGGCAGGCTGTCGCCGGCCCGGATCGGCTCGTCGCCGCTGGGCAGGCCGGTCTCCTCCCGGATGGCGCTGTGCAGGGCGATGTCGCGCTCCAGCTGGTTCAGCGCGCGCAGTAGCGCGGCGCCCTGCTCGGTGCTGTCCTCCAGGTGCGCGCTGGCCCGGGCGATGCTGTCCAGGCCGCGCCAGGCCATCAGGCTGACGATGGCCATGAGCATGATCGCGACCATCACCTCGATCAGGGTGAAGCCGGCTTGCCGGCGCCGCGTCGTCGCGCGTTCAGTGTACCCGGACATGGCCGTTCGCCTCGCGCAGCACGGTGACGCTGTGTTGGCCGTCGGAGAGCGTTATCCGCAACGGCGCGCCGATCCATTCGGCGTCCAGCAACACCGGTCGCGGCGGGCGCACGCTGACCCGCAGCGGCGCGGCCTGCCAGTCGCGCGCGCGCAATTCGGTGTCGGCGGCGAAGGCGTCGGTCTTGCCGCGATAGGCCTGCGGGCTGAAGCGATAGCCCTTGGCGCTGGGCTGCCAGAGGATCGGCGTACCGCGTACCCGCGCTTCGCCCTGGGCTATTTCCAGCAACCGCGCCAGGCGCGCGGCATCCTGGCGCAGCAGGCCCGTCGGGTCGGGGCGGGCGCTCAGGCTGATGGCCGCCGTGGCGATGCCGACGATTACCAGCACCACCATCAGTTCGATCAGGGTGAAACCGCCTTGCCGGGGTCGCCTCACCGGATGCCGCTCCGCGAAGAGAGAGGTTTCCAGAGTGCCCGACGAAGATGATCGGCGTGTGAAACATAACGGAGAGAATTCCGCGCTAGGCTGGTGCCGGGGCGCCGTTCGTGGCGCCCGTCGCCCATACGCCAGGAGAGCCCGCCATGCCGGCCATGCCCCGTATCGATCCGCCCCGCCTGGTCCAGTTCGCCGCCGTGCTGGCGATCCTCGCCGGCCTGCTGTTCTGGGGCTATCTGTTGCTGGCGCCGATTCCCGGCGTGGTCCAGGCCGAGGTCGCCGACGTTCCGCCGCCCAGCGGCGAGGACGCCGCTCAACGCTGGTTCGCGGCGCCTTCCGGTGAGGTCGAGGTGCAACTGGCGGGATTGATCAGCGGTGGTCCCGCGGCGATCGCCATCCTCTCGGTGAACGGCGCGCCGGCCCAGGCCTATCGCGAGGGCGAGGTCCTGGCACGTGCGGCGAAGGTGCGGCGGATCGAGGCCGACGCGGTGCTCATCGAGCAGAACGGCGAGGTTCGCCGGGTGGCCATGCAGCGGCTCGCCGAACCGCCGCCGCTGGCTACCCTCAAGCGCGGTTGAGATCACCGGGAGCGGCTCAGCAGGGTGTTCAGGCGCGCCAGCGGCACCGCCTGTTCGCGCTGCGTGCGCACACGGATTTCCACCCACAGTAGCGCGGGGTCGTCGGTGGCCTCGACGCGTTGTTCGCAGTACAACCGCAGGCGGCCCTGGGAGCATTCGAAATCACTGTTTCCCGGAGCCGTGCCGACGCCCAGGCGTAGCTCGGCGAGCCGGCTCTCCGCTGCCAGCAGGGCCAGCGACTTGTCGCGCAACAGACCATTGCCGTCGGTCATCAGGCCCACCGCGCGGATCGCCGCGGCCAGGGCGATGGCGACGATGGCCAGCGCGACCAGCACTTCGATCAGGGTGAAACCGCGGGAAGACAGGCGCGTGGACATCGCGGAAAGGTCGGCGAAAGGGGACTTCCAGGCTAGCCGGGAAATCTGACCGATCCCTGACAAAAGCTCGGGAGGGCGCTCCCGCGAGCCATCCCCGGCGCCTGCCGGAAAGCCCGGCTCCAGGGCCTTGCGGGCGCCTCCGGAAGAGCGGCGCACCCGAGGATTTTCAATATCGTTGACATATCTTCCTGAAACAATCCGCGGCGAATCGAACCATGCCGAGGAGTGTCGAGATGGATGTCGTGCAGTTCAGCTCCAGCCCGAAAGGACATCGGGGACAGCGGGGCTTCACCCTGATCGAGATCATGGTGGTGGTGGTGATCCTCGGCATCCTCGCCGCGATGGTGGTACCCAAGGTGCTCGACCGTCCCGACCAGGCCCGTGCCACCGCGGCGCGCCAGGACATCTCCGGGCTGATGCAGGCGCTCAAGCTCTACCGCCTCGACCAGGGCCGCTATCCGAGCCAGGCGCAGGGCTTGAAGGTGCTCGCGGAGCGTCCTGCCGATGCCTCGGCGAGCAACTGGCGCTCGTACCTGGAGCGCCTGCCCAACGACCCCTGGGGCAAGCCCTACCAGTACCTGAATCCCGGCGTGAACGGCGAGATCGACGTGTTCTCCCTCGGCGCCGACGGGCAGCCGGGCGGCGAGGGCATCAACGCCGACATCGGCTCCTGGCAGCTCTGAGCGCGCCATGAACGGTCATCGCCAGCGCGGCATGGCGATCATCAGCGCGCTGCTGATCGTCACCGTGGTCGCGGTCATAGCCGCCGGCCTGATCGCCCGCCAGAGCGCATTCATCCGCGCCCTGGAAAGCGAGCAGCTACGCATCCAGGCCGGCTGGATGCTGCGCGGCGGCCTGGAATGGAGCCGCCAGTTGCTGCTCGAGGACAGCCGCCGCGACCCGCTGACCCGCCTCGACCAGCGCTGGGCGCAACCGATGCGTGGCTTGCGTCTGAGCAGCGCCGAATTGCCGTTCAACGGCCAACTGGAAGACGAGCAGGGCAAGTTCAACCTGCGCAACCTGTTGGTCGACCAGCGCCCCGATCTCCAGGAGCGAGCGAACTTCGAACGCCTCGCCGGTCTGCTCGGCGTGCGCCCGAAGGAGACGCGGCTGATCGTCGAGCGGGTACTCGATTCCTATGCACGGCTGCCCGCCGAAGCGCCGCCGGCCGAGACGCAACCCGCAGGCTTCGACAGCGGCCGCGAGACTTCGCCGGGCGCCGTGTTGCGTGCGCTTCCGGCGCGCATGCCGGCGCTCAGGCGTCTCGACGACCTGGCCCGGCTGGGCATTCCGCCGGCGACCCTGGAACGCCTGCGGCCCTACGTCACCATCCTGCCCGAAACCACCTGGATCAACGGCAACACCGCGCGCGCCGAAGTGCTCGCCGCCTGTGTCCCCGGCCTCGGGCTGGACCAGGCGCGGCGGGTGCTCGGCGAGCGCGACCGGGGCCGCTGGTTCCTCAATCGCGGCGACTTCGTCAACCGCCTGAACATGCCGCAATTGCAGGCGCAGTCGGTGAAGGTCGGGATCACCAGCGACTGGTTCCTGCTCACCGCCTATGCTCGGCGCGACCGGCAAGAGGTGCGCCTGCAAGCCCTGGTGCAGCGCAAGGCCGGTGAAAGCACGGCGGTCAACTGGGTGAGGGTGGGCTCATGAAAGCCACCTGGCGTTGCCTGCTGCCGCCGCTGAGCGAGTTCGCCGAGGCGGCGCCGCTGCATTGCCTGCGCCTGGATGCGCGCGGCGCGGTGCAGGAACGAATCGAGGCCTCGCTCGCGGAACTGGCGCGGCGACGCCAGGGGTTGCCGGTGGCGCTGTTCCTGCATCCGCGCGATTGCCGCCTGGTCAGTCTCGAACTGCCGGCGCTGCCTGCGGCGAAGCTCGCCGCCGCGGTGAACTGCGCGGCCGAGGCGCTGGTCCTCGGCGATCCGGCGCAGCTACGCCTGGCCCACGGCCCGCGCGGCGCCGACGGGCGCCTGACCTTGGGGTGGTTGGAGGCGTCGGCGCTGGCCTCGCTGGAGCAGGCCGTGCAGCGGCTGCGGCTCGACGTGCGGGAGGTGCAGGCCGCGCCGTTCCTCCTGCCGTTGCGCGATGACGCTTGGGTGGCCGGCGAGTGGGACGGCCATCTGCTGTTGCGCCGCTCGCTGAGCGACGCTGCGGTCCATCCCTTGCCGGAGCAGGGCCTCGCTGAGGTCCCGCAGGAGTTGCGACTGTTCTGGCTGGGCGAGCGACCGGCGTGGCGCTCCGCAGCCCTGGAGCGGGCCGAGGCGCTGGACGAAGCGCTGCGCTGGAGCGGGCCTGCCAGTCCGTGGGGATTGGCGCTGAAAGCGCCGGCGACGAGCGCCGGCAACGGCACCTGGAAGATGCCCCTGATCTGCGCTGCCCTGGCCTTGCTGGTGTGGGTCGCCGGTCTGAACCTGTACGCCGGGCAACTGGCCGGGCAGGGCCAGTCCTTGCAACGGCAGAGCAGTCAACGCGTGCAGCAGGCCTTCCCGGAACTGCCGGTGGTGCTCGATCCGCTGCGCCAGGCTCGCGAGCGACGCGACGCCTATCTGGCCGGCAAGGCCGATGGCGATGCCGTACCGGGGCTGGCCGCGCTGCTGCATGGCGCCGGCGAGGCGATGCCGTTCCTCGCCGGGCGCCTGCAACGACTGGACTACCACGCCGGCGAACTGGACCTGGAGCTGCTGCCGGGACCGCCAGGCGGCGATGCCGCTGCCTGGCAGGGCGAGTTGGGCAAGCACGGGTTGCAGGCCGATGCCTCCGACAAGGGCTGGCAGGTGCGCGCCATGGAAGCGCCGCCAGCGCCGGCCGCTGGCGCGGCAGACAGTGGCACTGCCGAGGCGGCTGCCGATGAAGATGAATAAGCGCCTGGCGGGCCTACTGAATACCCCGGCGCAGCGCTGGAGTCCCCTGCTGCTGCGGCTGCAGGCCTACTGGCGGCAACTGGCGCCGCGCGAGCGCAAGATTCTCGCCGGCGGTGGCCTGGCGCTATGCCTGGCGCTGACCTGGCAAGTGTTCATCGATCCGCCGCTGGCGCGGATCGAGCATTGGCAAGCCGAGCTGCCGCGCCTGCGTGCGCAGGCCGCGGCGGTGGACGGCGTGTTGCGCGAGGTCGAGGCGTTGCGCGGTCCGACCCTGAGCGGTACGGCGGACGCCGAGGCGATCCGTCGCAGCCTGCGCGATCAGGGACTCGACGGTTTCCAACTGGACGCCCCGCAACCGGGCCAATGGCAACTGGACTTCGCCAGCGTGTCCGGCGAGGCCTTGCTGCGCTGGCTGGCGCGCAGCCCGGCGGCGTTGCGCCTGAGCGTCAGCGAGGCGCAGGTGACGCGTCTTGACGCTCCTTCCGAGGAGCGCTCTGGCTCTTCGAGCGAGCCGTCCGGCGGGCTGGTGTCCGCCTCGATCCATTTGCAGTCGTCTTCCGCTCCCAAGGATTCCCCATGAGGCAATCAGCTTTCCACCATGCCCGGCGTCGTTGGCCTGTACTGGGCGTGGCGCTGGGCGCGCTGCTGGTCGCGGCGTGTAGCGAGACGCCGAAGGTCCCCGGCGTGCCCCCGGCCGACGAGGAAGTCGGCCGGCCGCTGAGCAGTGTCCGCTCCGGTGCGCCGTTGCGCAGCGCCGACGTCCGCGAGCGGCCCCAGGCCGAGCAGGCCCGCCGCGCGCTGAGTGCCGGACGCGGCGTGGCGCGCTCCGGTGGCGTGGCTCCGGTCTCAGCGACAGCGGCCGAACTCGGCGAGCAGCCGGTCAGCCTGAATTTCGTCGATACCGAGGTGGAAGCGGTGGTGCGCGCGCTGTCGCGCGCCACCGGCCGGCAGTTCCTGGTCGACCCGCGGGTGAAGGGCAAGCTGACCCTGGTTTCCGAAGGCCAGGTGCCGGCGCGCACCGCCTACCGCATGCTCACCAGCGCCCTGCGCATGCAGGGCTTCAGCGTGGTCGACGTCGACGGGGTCAGCCAGGTGGTGCCGGAGGCCGACGCCAAGCTGCTCGGCGGGCCGGTCTACGGCGCCGACCGGCCGGCGGCCAACGGCATGGTCACGCGGACCTTCCGCCTGCGCTACGAGAACGCGGTGAACCTGATCCCGGTGCTGCGCCCGATCGTCGCGCAGAACAACCCGATCAATGCCTATCCGGGGAACAACACCGTGGTGGTCACCGACTACGCGGAAAACCTCGACCGGGTCGCCGGGATCATCGCCAGCATCGACATCCCCAGCGCCAGCGACACCGACGTGGTGCCGATCCAGAACGGTATCGCGGTGGACATCGCCAGCACCGTCTCCGAACTGCTCGACAGCCAGGGCAGCGGCGGCGCCGAGCAGGGCCAGAAGACCGTGGTGCTCGCCGACCCACGCTCCAACAGCATCGTGATCCGCTCGCCGAGCCCCGAGCGCACGCAATTGGCGCGCGACCTGATCGGCAAGCTGGACAGCGTGCAAAGCAATCCCGGCAACCTCCATGTGGTCTACTTGCGCAACGCCCAGGCGACCCGCCTGGCCCAGGCCCTGCGCGGGCTGATCACCGGCGACAGCGGCGGCGAGGGCAACGAGGGCGACCAGCAGCGCGCGCGCCTGAGCGGCGGCGGCATGCTCGGTGGCGGCAACAGCGGTACTGGTAGCCAGGGCCTGGGGAGCAGCGGCAATACCACGGGCAGCGGTTCCAGCGGGTTGGGCGGCAGCAACCGCAGCGGCGGCGCCTATGGTGCGATGGGCAGCGGCCAGGGCGGCGCCGGACCCGGTGCGATGGGCGAGGAGAACTCGGCGTTCTCCGCCGGCGGGGTCACCGTACAGGCCGACGCCACCACCAACACCCTGCTGATTTCCGCACCCGAGCCGTTGTACCGCAACCTCCGCGAAGTCATCGACCTGCTCGACCAGCGCCGCGCCCAGGTGGTGATCGAAAGCCTGATCGTCGAGGTCAGCGAAGACGACTCCAGCGAGTTCGGCATCCAGTGGCAGGCCGGCAACCTCGGCGGCAACGGCGTGTTCGGCGGGGTCAACTTCGGCCAGTCGGCGCTGAACACGGCCGGCAAGAACACCATCGACGTGTTGCCCAAGGGGCTCAACATCGGCCTGGTGGATGGCACCGTGGACATCCCCGGGATCGGCAAGATCCTCGACCTCAAGGTGCTCGCCCGGGCGCTGAAGAGCCGCGGCGGCACCAACGTCCTGTCGACCCCGAACCTGCTGACCCTGGACAACGAGTCGGCGAGCATCATGGTCGGCCAGACCATACCCTTCGTCAGCGGCCAGTACGTCACCGACGGCGGCGGTACCAGCAACAACCCGTTCCAGACCATCCAGCGCGAGGACGTCGGCCTGAAGCTGAACATCCGTCCGCAGATCTCCGAGGGAGGAACGGTCAAGCTCGACGTCTACCAGGAGGTCAGCAGCGTCGACGAGCGCGCCAGCACCGCCGCCGGGGTGGTCACCAACAAGCGCGCGATCGATACCAGCATCCTCCTCGACGACGGCCAGATCATGGTCCTCGGCGGCCTGTTGCAGGACAACGTGCAGGACAACACCGACGGCGTTCCCGGACTCTCCAGCCTCCCCGGCGTCGGCTCGCTGTTCCGCTACCAGAAGCGCTCGCGGACCAAGACCAACCTGATGGTCTTCCTGCGTCCCTACATCGTCCGCGACGCCGCCGCCGGGCGCAGCATCACCCTCAACCGCTACGACTTCATCCGCCGCGCCCAGCAGCGCGTGCAGCCGCGCCACGACTGGAGCGTCGGCGACATGCAGGCTCCGGTGCTGCCGCCGGCGCAGCAGGGCATCCCGCAGGCCGCCTACGACTTGCGCCCGAGTCCGCGGCCGCTGCGCGCGGTACCGCTGGGCGAGGCGGCGCCGCTATGAGCCTGCTGCCCTACGCCTGGGCCAAGGCGCAGCGCGCCTTGCTGCGGCCGGGCGAGCATGGCGCGACCCTGCTGGTCAGCCCGCGGACGCCCGGCTGGGCGATCAGCGAGGTGCGCCAGCGGCATGCGCTGGCCAGCCTGGAGAGCGTCCGCGACGACGAGCTCGACACCCTGCTGGCCAGCGCCTACTCCGATACCGGCAGCGCCGCGGCGGTGGTCGGCGCGGCGGAGAGCGAGGTCGACCTCGACCGCCTGATGGACGATATCCCCGAGGTTACCGACCTGCTCGACACCCAGGATGGCGCGCCAGTGATCCGCATGATCAACGCGCTGCTGACCCAGGCCGCGCGCGATGAGGCCAGCGACATCCACATCGAGCCCTTCGAGACCCATTCGGTGGTGCGCTACCGCGTCGACGGCGCCCTGCGCGACGTGGTCGCGCCGCGCAAGGCGCTGCACGCGGCGCTGGTGTCGCGGATCAAGATCATGGCGCAGCTGGATATCGCCGAGAAACGCCTGCCCCAGGATGGCCGCATCGCCTTGCGGGTAGCCGGGCGGCCGATCGACATTCGCGTCTCCACCGTGCCCACCGGCCACGGCGAACGGGTGGTGATGCGCCTGCTCGACAAGCAGGCCGGACGCCTGAGGCTGGAGACTCTGGGCATGGCCCCGGGCGTGCTGGCGCCGCTGGACAACCTGATCCGCCAGCCGCACGGCATCGTGCTGGTCACCGGGCCCACCGGCAGCGGCAAGACCACCACCCTCTACGCCGCCCTGGCGCGGCTCGACGCCAGCACCAGCAACATCCTCACCGTCGAGGACCCGGTGGAGTACGACCTGCCGGGGATCAGCCAGATCCAGGTCAACGCGCGCATCGAAATGACCTTCGCCGTAGCCCTGCGGGCGATCCTCCGGCAGGACCCGGACATCATCATGATCGGCGAGATCCGCGACCTGGAGACCGCGCAGATCGCCGTGCAGGCCTCGCTCACCGGGCACCTGGTGCTGGCCACGCTGCACACCAACGACGCGGTGTCGGCGGTGACCCGGCTGGTGGACATGGGCGTCGAGCCGTTCCTGCTCGCCTCGTCGATGCTTGGCGTACTCGCCCAGCGCCTGGTGCGGCGCCTGTGCACGCATTGCCGGGTCGAAGAGGACGGCGGCTGGCGCGCGGTCGGCTGCCCGGCTTGCAACCAGACCGGCTACAGCGGGCGCACCGGCATCCACGAACTGTTCGTGATCGACGACGAGATCCGCCGCCTGGTCCACCAGGGCCGCGCCGAGCAGGATCTCCGCGAAGCCGCCCGCGCGGCTGGCATGCGCAGCATGCGCGAGGACGGCGAGCGCTGGATCGCCAGCGGCTCCACCACCCTGGAGGAAATCCTCCGCGTGACCCGGGACGCCTGATGCAGACCTTCCGTTACGAAGCCGCCGACGCTCAGGGCCGGATCGAGACCGGCACCCTGGAGGCGGACAGCCAGCGTGGCGCCCTCGGCCAACTGCGCGCCCGCGGCCTGACCCCGCTGGAGGTCCGCGAGCAGGCTGGCGGCGGGACCGGGCAAGGGGCGGGCGCGCTGTTCGCCCCGCGCCTGTCCGACGGCGACCTGGCCTGGGCCACCCGCCAGCTGGCCAGCCTGCTGGCCGCCAGCCTGCCGCTGGAGGCGGCGCTGAGCGCCACCCTCGACCAGGCCGAGCGCAAGCACATCGCCCAGACCCTGAGCGCCGTGCGCAGCGACGTGCGCGGCGGCATGCGCCTGGCCGACGCCCTTGCCGCACGGCCGCGGGACTTCCCGGAAATCTACCGGGCGCTGGTGGCGGCGGGCGAGGAGTCCGGCGACCTGGCCCAGGTGATGGAGCGCCTGGCCGACTACATCGAGGAACGCAACGCCCTGCGCGGCAAGATCCTCACCGCGTTCACCTACCCGGCGGTGGTCGGCGTGGTCTCCATCGGCATCGTCATTTTCCTCCTCGGCTACGTGGTGCCGCAGGTGGTCAGCGCCTTCTCCCAGGCGCGCCAGGACCTGCCGGCGCTGACCCGGGCGATGCTCCAGGCCAGCGACTTCGTGCGCGCCTGGGGCTGGCTCTGCGCCGGCGCCATCGGTAGCGCTTACTGGGGCTGGCGCTTGTACCTGCGCGACCCGCAGGCGCGGCTCGGCTGGCACCGGCGAGTGCTGCGCCTGCCTCTGCTCGGTCGCTTCGTGCTCGGGGTGAATACCGCGCGCTTCGCCTCCACCCTGGCGATCCTCGGCAGCGCTGGTGTACCGCTGCTGCGCGCGCTCGATGCGGCGCGCCAGACGCTGGCCAACGACTGCCTCGCGCAGGCGGTGGAGGAGGCCACCGCGCAGGTTCGCGAAGGTGTCTCGCTGGCCTCGGCGCTGCGCACGCGGCAGGTGTTCCCGCCGATCCTCACCCACCTGATCGCCAGCGGCGAGAAGACCGGTGCGCTGCCGCCGATGCTCGACCGCGCGGCGCAGACCCTGTCGCGCGACATCGAGCGCCGCGCCATGGGCATGACCGCGTTGCTCGAGCCGCTGATGATCGTGGTCATGGGCGGGGTGGTGCTGACCATCGTGATGGCGGTGCTGATGCCGATCATCGAGATGAACCAACTGGTCCAGTAGTCCGTGCCTGAACAAGCCTTTCCCGTGCTGGGCGATTAACCGCTCGCGGCTATCCGCCGTGGGGATGGGGCGTCTCAGCAGTCTTCCGAAGAGAGGTATCGGCGGATAACGCCGCTGGCGTAATCCGCCCTACGGGTGGGCTTGTGCAAGCCGGCCTTCCTCTCGCTGTCATCAACCCGTGTGGCCCCTCGCCAGGGCTCGGGTGCATGTTTCAGCGAGGTTGCCCCGAGGGCGCGCCATGGCCGTCGCGGGCCGGCCGCCGGGAGGCGCTCGCGGAACCTCGCAGGTCCCGCGAAAAGGCCCGGCGCAGAGCCTGCGAACACCCGAGGAAAGGCTGCGAAAACAATTCGATGCTCCCGAGATTTTTTCCCCGATCTGTCACCGGAACTTGCGAGTTTTATCCCCAGCGGCCCCTTCGACCGGCTAGGGATGCAAAGCCCGGCAAGCACGGCGCCGCCTCATGCAAGACGACTTCCTCAACGTACCAACACCACGATGAAAGGAGATTCTTCATGTTCAAGCGCTCTCTGATCGCTGCCTCGCTGAGCGTGGCCGCCCTCGTATCCGCCCAAGCCATGGCCGTCACCGGCGGTGGCGCTTCCCTGCCGGCCGAGCTGTACAAAGGCTCCGCCGACAGCATCCTGCCGGCCAACTTCAGCTATGCCGTGACCGGCAGCGGCACCGGCAAGAACGCTTTCCTGACCAACAACTCCTCGCTGTTCGGCACCACCGGTACCGTTCACTATGCCGGTAGCGACTCGGTCCTCAGCGGTAGCGAACTGACCACCTACAACAGCAACTACAACGGCACCTACGGTCCGCTGATCCAGATCCCGTCGGTAGCCACCTCGGTCACCGTGCCCTATCGCAAGGACGGCAACACCACGCTCAACCTGACCAGCGCCCAACTCTGCGACGCCTTCTCCGGCGCCAAGACCACCTGGGGTCAACTGCTGGGCACCACCGACAGCACGCCGATCCGCATCGTCTACCGCACCGGTAGCAGCGGCACCACCGAACTGTTCACCCGCCACCTGAACTCGATCTGCCCGACTCGCTTCGCCACCAACTCGACCTTTACCAACGCCCGTCTGCCGGCCGGCGGTACGTTGCCGAGCAACTGGGTTGGCGTCGCCGCCACTTCCACCGTGGTGTCGACCGTCAAGGCAACCAACGGCTCCCTCGGCTATGTCAGCCCGGATGCGGTGGACATCAACAGCAACGCCGAGGTTTCCCGTGTGAACGGCAACCTGCCGACCCAGGCTAACGTTTCCACTGCCCTGGGCAGCGTGGCTCCGCCGGCCAACGCCGCCGACCGTGCGGACCCCAGCAAGTGGGTTCCGGTGTTCACCAATCCGAGCGCCGGCTACTCCATCGTCGGTTACACCAACTTCGTCTTCGGCCAGTGCTACAAGGACGCCAGCGTTTCCACCGACGTCCGCGCCTTCATCAACAAGCACTACGGTGGCACTACCACCAACGCCGCAGTTGCCGCCCATGGCTTCATCCCGCTGACTCCGGCCTGGAAGAGCGCCATCGTGAGCGCCTTCTACACCGGCACCAGCGAAAACCTGGCCATCGGCAACACCAACGTCTGCAACACCAAAGGCCGCCCGTAAGCGCTTCGCCTAGGCGAATCGATACGAGGACCGGCAGCCCTATGGCTGCCGGTCTTTTTTCTTGTGGGGAACCCAGGAGGTTTTCATGCTCAAGCCAATGTTTGGCGTCGTTGCTCTGACGCTCTTGACCAGTCATACAACGCTGGGCGCTACGGTGACCGGCGGTGGTGCTTCCATGCCGGCCAAGTTGTACAAAGGTTCTGCCGACAGCATCCTGCCAATCAACTTCAGCTATGCCGCAAGCGGCAGCGGCATTGGCAAGACCGCTTTCCTGATGAATAACCCCATGCTGCTTGGCGCTACTACCGGCACCGTCCACTACATTGGTAGTGACTCGATCTTGAGTAGCAGCGAACTGAGCGCCTATTCAACCAACTATAGAGGCGCATATGGTCCACTGATCCAGATTCCATTGGCGGGTACCGCAGTAACCATTCCTTACAAGAAGCCCGATATTACCGACCTGAACCTGACCAGTGCCCAGCTCTGCGATGCCTTTTCCGGCGCCAAGGTCACTTGGGGGCAACTATTGGGGAACCCCGCCGACCGTACGCCGATTCGTATCGTCTACCAGCGGGGCGGCAGTGGAGCCACCGAGTTGCTGACCCGCCACCTGAACTCGGTCTGCCCGACTCGCTTCGCCACCAACTCGATCTTCACGAACGCCCGTCTGCCGGCCGGCGGTGCGCTGCCGAGCAACTGGGTGGCAGTACAGCCTTATGAAAGTGTCAGGAATGCCGTCGACAATGTGTCAGGCTCGATCGGCTATGAGGGGCCTGATGGTGTGGACCTGAGCGACAATTCAAAGATCGCGCGAGTGAATGGCTTGCTCCCTACTCTAGCCAATCGCGTGATCGCTGTTCGTAGCGTGGCTCCGCCGGGTGTCGCTGCAGATCGCGCCGATCCGAGCAAGTGGATACCGGTCTTCGTCAACCCGAACGCAGGCTACTCCATCGTCGGCTATACCAACTTTGTCTTTGGCCAGTGCTACAAGGATGCCACTGTTGCCGCCGACCTGCGTGCCTTCCTTACCCAGCATTATGGCGGCACCACTACAAATAGAGCGGTAGCTGACCACCGTTTCGTACCCCTGGTCGCTTCCTGGAAGAGCGCCATCATGAGCGCCTTCATCACTGGTACCAGCGAAAACCTCGCGATCAACAATCCCTCCGTCTGCAACGGCAAAGGGCGTCCATGAGTGACCTGGCATGACGGTGGCTGAAATCCGGCTGCCGTCGTGTTTCCGTTCGCCCAGGCTCCTCGCTCCGCTCCATGAACTTTCCATGACAAGTCTTCGGCCCACCCTCCGCCAGGCCGTCTACCAGTAACGGGCGTCGTTGCGGGCGCCCGACCGACTTCATGCTCAAGGACCCCTTCGCCATGCCGTCCCGTTCGCCGTCGTCCGCCCGTTCCTCCCGCGCGCTTTACGCGCCGCGCCTGAAGCCGCTGGCCCAGGCCATCGCCCTGCTGCTGGTCGCAGGGGGCGCCCAGGCCGCCGGGCAGCCGTTCAGCGCCGCCTGGTTCGCCGCCAAGGGCGCGGCGCAGGGCGGCGCTGCCGGGGCGCCGCGACCGGGAGCGCAGTTGCCGGGGGCGCCGCCGCCGCTGGCGCAGCAGCAGCGGGTCAACCAGCAGTTGCAGCGTTCGATGGCCAACCTGAACAACACCGTCGCCGCCATTGCCGCCCAGCAGGCCGCCCAGGCCGCCGGACGCCAGGCGGCGCTGAATCTCCCGCAGGATGTTCCGGACGGGCTCGGCGAGGGCGGCCTCAAGGTCGACGCCTCGCTGCCGTTCGAGCAGGCCTGGCAGAACGCCAAGGGACCGGTGCAGACCCAGGCCGCCGGCAAGACCACGGTGAGCATCGAGCAGACCGCCGACAAGGCGGTGCTCAACTGGGAAACCTTCAACGTCGGCCGCAACACCACCGTGGACTTCCAGCAGAACGCCGACTGGGCGCTGCTCAACCGGGTCAACGACCCCAGCGCGCGGCCCAGCCAGATCCAGGGGCAGATCAAGGCCGACGGCACGGTGATGCTGGTCAACCGCAACGGCGTGGTGTTTTCCGGCAGCAGCCAGGTGGACGTGCGCAACCTGACGGTGGCGGCGGCGAACATCTCGGACGAACAGTTCCGTCAGCGCGGCCTCTACTACGACAACGCCGGCAGCCGTCCGACCTTCACCGACGCGGCCGGCGCCGTGCGCGTGGAGCAGGGCGCACAGTTGCGCACGGCAGCGCCGTCCGGCTCGACCAGGGGCGGCGGCTACGTCCTGCTGCTCGGCAGCGAGGTGGACAACGCCGGCAGCATCGTCACGCCGAAGGGGCAGACGGTCCTGTCCGCCGGCGACAGCTTCGTCATCCGCCGTGGCCAGGGCACCGACGGCAACCTGACCTCCACCACCCGCGGTAACGAGGTGCTGCCGGGCTTCGCCGCCGACAGCAGTGCTGGCCGGGTGCGCAACAGCGGCCTGGTGCAGGCCGCCACCGGCGATATCAGCCTCAGCGGCCGCGAGGTGGAGCAGGCCGGCGTATTGCTTTCCAGCAGTTCGGTGGACAGCCGCGGCACCCTGCACCTGAAGGCCAGCGAGCGGATCACCCTGGCCGAAGGCGCCACCAGCGCCATCCTGGTGGATAGCAGCGGCAGCGCCGCCCTCGACAGCCAGCGCGAGGCCTTGCTCAAGCCGTTGAACGGCTCCAGTGCCGCCGTCAGTCGGGGCGACGACGACCGCCGCGACCTGTCGCGGGTGGAGATCGACTCCGCCGGCAGCGTCGATTTCCGCGACGGCTCCATCACCCTCGCCAGCGGTGGCCAGGTGGCGGTCAACGCTGGCCAGCGCGCGCTGCTGCGCGACGGCGCGGTGATCGATGTCTCCGGCGCGCAAGGCGTGCAGGTGGCGATGGAGACCAACAACATCAAGGTCAACGTGCGCGGCAACGAGCAGCGCGACGCCTCGGTCAACCGCGAGGGCGGCGGTCTGAACAGCCAGGACGTGTGGGTCGACGTGCGCGACCTGGTACGGGTGCCTGCCGGCACCAACGGCTATGCCAGCGACCGCTGGTACACCGCTGGCGGCCTGCTGGAGGTCGGTGGCTACCTGGGCACCCAGGGCCACTCGGCGGGCGAGTGGATGGCCCAGGGCGGCATCGTCAGTTTCACCGGCAACGACGTGGTGACCCAGGCCGGTTCGCAGATCAACCTGTCCGGCGGAACCCTCGATGTGCAGGGCGGCTACATCCGCCAGACCTGGCTGAAGGGCTCGGACGGACGCCTCTACGAACTCGGCTCGGCGCCGGGTGACCTGCTCTACGACGGCATCTACCGCGGCTACGAGGCACACAGCGAGCGCTGGGACCAGACCCGTTATTTCTACAATCCGCTGATCGCGCCGACCCAGCGCTACGAGAACGGCTACAGCGTTGGCCGCGACGCCGGCAGTCTGGTGATCGGCAGCGCCAATGCGCGGCTCGACGGCCAGGTGGTCGGCGATACCTATCGCGGCGAGCGGCAGACCGAAGCGCCACAGGCCGGCCTGGACGGCTACAACCAGTCGCAGAATGCCGTGGCGCGCGGCGCGCAGCTGGTCGTCGGGCGCTACACCCCCTACTACGTGAAGAGCAGCGGCCTGCTGGAGTACGCTCTCGGCGCCGATGCCGGCAGCCTCAAGCAGGTGGTCATCGGTACCGGCGAGGTGGCGGCCGAGGAGCCGACCCTGGACGCTCCGGTGGCCGCCGAGCGCCAGGGCCGCCTGAGCCTGGACAGCGAACTGCTCAACGGCTTCCAGCTGGGCGGCCTGAAGGTGGCGGCCGGCGAGAGCATCCGCGTCGACAGCGCGCTGACCCTGGCCAATGGCGGCGAGGCGATCCTGTTCGCCAACGACGTGGCGATCGACGCCGACATCACCGCTCATGGCGGCAGCCTGCAGGCCGGCAACGTACTGGCGCAGATTTCCCCGAACGGGACGATCGATGGTTTCGTCGATGCCGGCCGCGAAGCCGGCATCTTGCGCGTGGGCGATGGTGTACGACTGGATGCCAGCGGCTTGTGGAGCAACCTGCTGCTGGCGCCGGAGGACAACGATACGTTGGCCTACCGCGACGGCGGACGGATTTCCCTGCGCAGCGGCGGCGACCTGAGCCTGGGACAGGGCAGTCTGCTCGACGTGTCGTCCGGGGCGGCGCTGCTGGCCGACGGCAAGCGACTGGGCGGACGCGGCGGCGACATCGCCTTGCACGCCAGTGCCGGGCTGGCGCAGGCCAGCGATGGCCAATTGCAGTTGGGCGGCACATTGAATGGTCTCGGCACGAGTGGCGCCGGCACGCTGTCGCTGCAGAGCGGCAAGGTGCGGATCGGCGGCGACGACCTCGGGGATGGCAGCCTGCAACTGGCCGAAGATTTCTTCCAGCAGGGCTTCGCCAGCTACCGGGTGGTCGGTCGCTCCGGATTGACGGTAGCCGAGGATGCCCAGGTGCGGGTCGCGCGGCCGGTCTACCGTTTCGCCAGCGGGGCCGGCGAGGTCGCGGCTGGCGAGGCGCCGCGAGAGGCGCTGGAGGCCTGGATACCGCCGCTGTACCTAGAGGATGCCTTGGCCGGACGCTTGGTCCAACGCGAAGGGGCGGACCTGTACCTGCAGGCAGGCGGCGACGGCAATATCCTCGGGCAGCTCGATCCCGCCAGCCAGACGCTGGAGCTGGGGCGCGGTTCGCTGGTCGAGGTCGATCCGGGGCGCGCCATCGTCCTGCGCGGTCCCGGACAGATCACCTTGGATGGCACTCTGAACGCTTGGGGCGGACGCATCGACGTGCGCCAGCAGCAGTTCGGCGCGCTCGACGTTACCCAGGACAATCAGCCCAAGGCGCAAGGCCAGCCCCATGCTCGCTCCATCTGGATTGGAGAGCAGGCATTGCTGGATGTTGCCGGCCGCGCTGTCACTGCCTTGGATGGGCGCGGTCGCCGCTATGGAGAAGTGCAGTCCGGCGGCAGCATCGTCATCGGCGGCGAGATCGATCCGGGCAAGGCGATCGCGACCTCGGCGGATGCGTTCGTCATCGTACGCCCCGGTGCACGACTGGAGGCCTCCGGCAGCCAGGCACAGCTGGATGTACCGGGACTGGGAAGGGTTTTGCTGGCCGGCGACGGCGGGCGCATCGCTCTCAGTTCCTACAATGGGCTGTATCTTGACGGCTCGTTGCGCGCCGCAGCCGGCGGCTCGGGAGCGGCGGGCGGCAGCCTGGAGATCATTGCGGACGCTCCCCTGTACCAAGGTTTTACTGTCGTGGATGACCGGGTATTGGCCATGCGCGAGCTGATCCTGACGGCAGGGCACGCCGATTCGGGATTACCGACCTTGCTGCAACCGGGAATGGACGATTCGGCTCTGCGCTATGGCCAGAGCCGAGTTGGGACTCAGTCGCTGACGGGCGGCGGATTCGACCAACTTTCGTTGTTCAGCAACGGTCCGCTGTCGTTCGAGGGGAACATCGATCTTGCGATGGGGCGCAGCCTGAATCTGTACGCGGGGACGATAGCCGCCACAGGTGGTGGGCCGAGCGAGGTGAAGTTGCAGGCGCCCTATGTCCGCCTTTCCGGCATCGGGATGTATGGGCAGCAGGCCTCTGGCGAGTTTCGTCCGCGTCTCACGTACGGGCCGACCGCGACAGCGGAGCAGGTTCGCTTGCAGGTTTCTGCCGGGCGCCTGCTGGATATCGCCGGGCGCTTGTCATTCGGTAGCGACGGGGTGATCAATGGGGTCAACGCAGAGGCTGTCCGCTATCAGCGACCAGGTTTCGAGAAGGTAACGCTGCGCAGCGAGGGCGACCTGCGTTTCGCTGGCGACTATCCAGAGAATGGCGATCCGTCGGGGCGCTTGATAACCCACGGCGATCTGCAACTGACTGCGGCCCAACTCTATCCGGTGACGGGAGCGAGTTCGACCCTCTATGCCGGGTATGGACTGGATGAGGGGGGGCAGGCTGTCTTCGATGCCGAACGGCATTTGGCTATCGAACGTAGCGGCGAGTCCTTGCCGGACACTCCGCTGTCGGTATTCGGCAGTCTGGCGTTCATGGCATCGAATATCGAGCAGGGTGGCGTGGTGCGTGCGCCGCTGGGGCTCATCCAGTTCGGCAGCAATCTGGATCGTGCCCCGGGCACGGTAAGGTTGTTGCCGGGTAGCCTGACCTCGGTTAGCGGCGCTGAGCTGGTCATGCCCTATGGAGGCACGACCGATGGGATCAACTATCTGGTCAACCAGGTCCCCATTCAACTGACCGGTGCCGGGGGCGCTCTCGCTGCTGGGACACTGGTTGCGGGAGTCGGCCTTTATGCCAGCGAGGTCGATGTGCAACAGGGCGCGCGGCTGGACCTGTCCGGCGGCGGCGAACTCGCGGGGGCTGGATTCATCTCCGGCAGAGGGGGTTCGACCGATGCGCGTTTTCATCCCCTGGTGCAGCAGGACAATGATGGGTTCCGTCTGCCGGAGCTGTCCAGCAACCCGGTGTATGCCATCGTGCCTGGACACCAGGCCGTTAGTGCGCCATTGGGCGGCGAGGCGGGCGCCATCCAGCCGTTGGTCGGGCAACAGGTCACCATCGGGGATGGCGTTCCCGGCCTGGCCGCCGGTACCTACACCTTGCTGCCTTCGACCTATGCCCTGTTGCCGGGCGCTTTCCGCGTCGAGATCAACGGTCTGGCGGGGCAAGGCGCGCCCATGGCGACGCAGGGGTTGCGCAAT
Organism: Pseudomonas sp. 203-8; assembly: GCF_020708595.1. NCBI lineage: Bacteria > Pseudomonadati > Pseudomonadota > Gammaproteobacteria > Pseudomonadales > Pseudomonadaceae > Pseudomonas > Pseudomonas sp. 203-8. The sequence goes on from NZ_JAJFDF010000018.1 coordinate 28,118, forward strand.
GGCTCCTGGGCGACGTTCGGGCAGTTGTCGATTGCCGGCACGTCCATCCGCGACAGTCTGAGCCGTCAGGTCATCCTGTCTTCCGCCGATACGCTGCGCCGCTACTCGCAGTACAACGAAATGAGCTATGCGGATTTCATTCGCGCCGATGCCGCGCGCAAGAACATCCCCAGAGCGATGTTGCCAGTGGATGCCAGATCCCTCTACCTGGGATTGCGCGCGGATGAGGAGCTTCGGGAAAACGCCCTGAGCTTCGAGGGGAAGGTCGACTTCACGCCGGAAGAAAGCGGATATGGCGGCAGCCTCATCGTGGATGCCGAGGCGGGCATCGAGATTCTGCCTGAAGGTGGGCTGCCCGACTCCGATTTCGCTGGCGTGTCGTTGGTTGCGGACGATCTGAATGCAATAGGCGCCAGCCGTATCGCCATTGGCACGCTGCCCTACGTCGAATACGGCGAGCAAGGAAACTTCGTCCAGTTCGGCGGGAGCAACCGGCTCTTTCCCGTTGTGCTGCGAAAGGGCGCGCACCTTTCCGCACCGGAGGTGATCATTGGCAGGGATATCACCCTTGAAGGCGGGAGTGGCATCAGCACTCTGGGGAAAGGCAAGACTGCATACGATTCGTCCGATGGTTTCATCTATCAACCCGGCGGCCGTAACCTGCTGCTCTTGTCCAACGGATGGCTGAACCTGCTGGCACCCGCAGCGGATAGCTCGTTACCGGTTCGTCTCGGAGGTTGTGCGGAAGGGGCGGGCTGCGCCGACACCGAACTCTATTCGGAGGGCACTCTGGGTATCGCCACCAATGGTACGGTGACGTTTGGCGACAACGTTCGTTACGGGACACGCAATCTCAGCCTGGCGCTGAGTACGATCAATATCGGCTCCAGCCAGTCGCTGGCCGACGCGGCCGCTCGCGGCGTGTTGCCGAACGGCCTGGCGCTGGACCAGACGGTGCTCCAGCGCCTGCTGCGCGGCGAGCGCGGGACGGGTATTCCGGCCCTGGAAAACCTGATCCTCAGTGCCCGCGATGCGGTCAACATATACGGTAGCGTCAGCCTCGACACCTACGACCCGGCCACCGGCAAATCCAGCCTGGCCAACCTGGTGCTGGGCACCCCGGCCATCTACGGCCATGGCACCGGCGAGGATGTCGCCAGCATTCGCACCGCCAGCCTGGTCTGGAGCGGCTCCAGCCAGCCGGCCGCGGCACCGGTCGCCGGCGGCGCCGGTAGCGGTAGCGGAACCCTGCGGGTGGATGCCGAGCGCATCACCCTGGGCTACGGCGCGAATACCCAGCCGGCCGGCGAGACCGACGAGGCACGCCTGGCGCTGGGCTTCGCCGAGGTGCAACTGAACGCCAGCGAGCGGATCAGCGCCAACCACAAGGGCAGCTTGCGGGTCTACCAGCGCCTGGACGGCTACGTCGCCGGCGAAGGCCTGCGCTACAGTGGCGGCGACCTGCGCCTGAGCACGCCGTTGCTGACCGGCGAGGCCGGCTCGCTGAGTCGGATCAGCAGCGGCGGTAGCCTCAGCCTGGCGGCGCCGGCGGGCGCTGCCGCGGTGACCTTCGACAGCGGCACCGCCGGGCTTGGTGCCGAGTTGTCCCTCAGCGCCCGCGAGATCCGCCTGGATAGCGCGGTCTCGCTACCCAGCGGCAAGCTGAGCCTGAGCGCCGAAGACGACCTGGAGCTGGGCGATGGCGCGCGCATCGATCTGGCCGGACGCAAGGCCAGCTTCAACGATGTGGATAAATACAGCTGGGGTGGCGACCTGCTGCTGAGCAGTCGCGCCGGCGACATCCGCCAGGCCGCCGGTTCGCTGATCGACCTGTCGGCGCGCAACAACCGCGGCGGTACCCTGAGCGCCGTGGCGTTGGCCGAGGACGCCGGGGTGGTGGACCTGCAGGGCCGCATACTGGGTGGCGCCAGCGGCGACTACGATGCCGGCGGCACCCGCGTGCCGTTCCTCGGTGGCGAGCTGGAGATCCGCGCCCAGCGCCTGGGCGATGGCGGCAGCCTGAGCGAGCAGTTCACCGCCTTGAACCAGCGCCTGAACCAGGGCGAGGTCTTCGGCGCGCGGCGCTTCCAGCTCAAGCAAGGCGACCTGCAGATCGGCGACGGCCTGAAGGCGCATCGCATCGAGGTGTCCCTCGACAATGGCCAGCTCGGCGTGAGCGGAACGGTGGACGCCAGCGGCGCGCAGGTCGGCGAGATCCGCCTGGCCGGCGGCCGCGGCCTGAGCCTGGGTGGCAACGCGCTGCTGGATGCGCATGGAAGCCTGCTGCGGCGCGACAGCTACGGGCAGATCATCGACAGCCCGAACCGGGCGATGGTCGAGCTGAGTTCCGGCAGCGGCACCTTGGTCCTGGCCGGCGGCGCGCGCATGGACCTGCGCCATGGCACCGCGGCGCCAGCGGAACAGGTTGATGGCGTCGCCCGTGGCACGTTGGAGTTGAACGCGCCACGCCTGGGCGGGGTCAGCGCCGGCGACATCGCCATCGATGCCAGCGGCGCGCTGGATATCCGCGGCGCCGGCAGCATCGCCCTGAACGCGATGCAGCGTTACGACGATGCGCCCTGGGGCAACGATCCGGCGGCCGGCGGGCGGTCCTACCAGGTGATCGACCAGGCTTACCTCGATGCGCGGCATGCCGAGAGCAGCGCGTTCATCGCCGCGGCGCTGGCCAACCGCGAGTTGCTCGACGGCAAGCTGGCCGGACTGACCAATGCCACCTACGCGGATGCTTTCCACCTGCGTCCAGGGGTGGAGATCGTCAGCGCAACGGCGGACGGCGATCTGGTGGTGCAGGGCGATCTCGATCTGTCCGGCTACCGCTACGCCAGCCTCAATCCGAACACGCCGCTGACCGAGGTCTACGGTTCCGGCGAGGTCGGCGCGCTGGTGCTGCGCGCCGGCGGTGACCTGAACCTCTACGGCAGTATCAACGACGGCTTCGCGCCGCCGCCGGACTCGCCGGACGACAAGGGCTGGATCCTCACCCCGGGAGTGCAGCCGTTCGGTGGCGACCTGGTGGTTCCCGGCCCGGGCGTGGTGCTCGGCGACGGTACCGCGTTCCTCGGCGGCCGCACCCTCAACTACGACCTGCCGATCAAGGGCACCACCCTGGCCGCCGGCACCCGTCTGGCCACCGAGGCGGTACTCGAACAGCCCTATACCCTGGCCGCCGGCAGCGTGCTGGTAGCGGACATCCACGATGCCGCCGGCAACCTGCTATACGCCGCGGGCAGCCTGCTGCGCGACGGGGTGACGCTGGAGGTCGGCAGCCGGCTGGGTGCCGGTACCCTGCTGGCTGCACCGGCCAGCGTGCAGGCGATGACCTGGCCTGCGGGCGTGCCCTTGCCGAGCATCCTGCGCGAGGGGCCCAGCAGACCCAATGTCCTGCTGCTCAATGGAGAGCTGGCCTTGGCACGTGGTTCTCTGATCCCTTCGCAGACCGAGGTGGTACTGGCTGGCGATGCGCCTTTCATCGAGTTGCGGCCCAGCGACGGTGTCCGCCAGGGACGCAACTGGGCATTGGCCGAGATGCTGCCGGCCGGTAGCCAGTCCTGGTCCATGCGCCTGGTCGCCGGTGCCGATCTCGCGGCTGCCGACAACCGTCTGGTGCGTCCGGACTCCTCGGCCAGCCTGAACCTGGCCGATACGCACTATCAGGCGAAGATCGAACAGAGCTCGGGAGGGCTGGTGTTCACCGATCAGGCTACCGACTGGGGGATCACCCCGGGAACTCCGGTCGACGAGAGCAATGAATGGATCTGCGGGCTGGGGCCGTATTGTGCCGAGCCTCCCCGCTGGACCTGGGCGCCCGGCAATTACCTGGGCATGCCTGCTGGTACGGCGATCGGCGAGGGCGATCTGTGGTGGTGCAGTGTCGATCCGTCCCTGTGTATCGAGAATCTCGGCAAAACCGTGGTCACACCGCAGAACCAGTTGTTCAGTGTGCTGCGCACCGGCACTGGCGATCTTGACCTGGCCAGTGCCGGTAACCTTACGCAATGGTCGCCGTACGGCGTCTATACCGCCGGAACGCAGGCCGCCGATGTCGCGACGGGATTCAATCAGCCTCGCGGTCTGTTCAATGGGTCGGTACTGGGCGCCGGTGGCGCGGATTACGAAGTGCTCTCAACCAGCCAGTACCAGGCCTGGTATCCGGAACATGGCGGCAACCTCGATATCGCCGTTGGCGGTGATGTGGTTGGCGATCAATGGGCCGAGAAACTGACAAGTAGCGATCCCATTCGCCCCTTGCCCCCCAGCGCTGCAGTCGGCAACTGGCTCTGGCGCCAGGGCAGCGCCGATAGGGAAGGAGTGCCGACGGCCTGGTGGGTCAATTTCGGCAGCTATGTGCGTGGCGCGGAGGGAGATGCTCCCTATCTGGTCGGCTTCACCGGTTTCGGCACTCTGGGAGGCGGCAATCTCAGCATGCGAACCGGAGGTGATGCCGGCAATATCGCGCCACGCGGAGATGGCTCGATACCTTCGTCCGGTAACCTTAATCCGCGCAGCCAGGGACTGGTCTTGGCGGTTGCCGGCACTGGCCGGCTCACCTCCGACGGCGCGCTGCAACTTGGCGGCGGCGGTGACCTGAATGTGAGAATTGGCGGGGAGGTGAACCCGAGCCGGGAGGCGCGGGCTACCCAGACCTACTCGAGTTCGGGGTTTGACGGTCTTTACAGCGGCGGCACCATTCACGATCTGCAGGGGGCCCTCATCAATCTGCGCGGTTCCGCGAGCTTGTACAGTGGTGCGCTGGGAGGCATCGATCCTCGCTACGACACTCTACTGCGGGACCCCGCCGAAGTGCGCAGCAGGGATGCGTTCAGCCCGACGCTGGCTAGCTCCACGGGCGGCCTCACCCTGGTGGCCGGAGATACTGGCATGCGTCTGGAAACCCGTGGCGACCTGGTCCTGGGCGGGGTGACTGATCCCGGTAGGGTGGGGGTGCCGAATACCGTTGGCTTCACGGCTCCCGATGGCAGCGTCTACCAAGGGGGCGGGATCGCTTGGTTCAGTCTCTGGACTGCACACACCTCGATCGATCTGTTTGCGGCGGGCGGCAACCTGACGCCCAGCACCCAATTGGTCGAGGCAACCAACGCTATTCCCATGGCAGGCCGAAACCTGTCGCCTAGCGATGGGCGATTCATCTATCCATCGATAGTACGTGCGGCGGCCCCGGAAGGAAGTATCTATCTCGGTCCTTCCAGCGGTTACATGGGAGGCGTGAGCCTGAATGTCTCGACCACTCCCTACTCCTTGTTACTGGCACCGTCGCTCAACGGTGAACTGGAGTTGCTGGCTGGAGACTCCATTTATGCCGGTGGCTATTCGGTGCAACGCTCAGGTGCCGATCCTGCGAACCTGCCATCGATCTGGACGCCGGCATTTGCCGGCTACTCCGATGCCGCGCTGCTCAACCCGATAGCCGGCAACGGCAGTCCGGACGGGAATCCGGCCGTCATTGGCGGATTGCCTCTGTTCTACTTCGGCCCCGATAGCGCTGCGAGCCTGGCGCGCGATCTGCAACCGGCGCGTTTCTATGCGTTGACAGGAGATATCGTCGGGCTCAATAGCGGTGCGCAGATTCGTTTCGGCGAGCAGGCGGGGAACCGCGCCGGGCAAACCTGGTATGAAGGTGCGGGTCCCGTCTGGATGCGCGCCGGGCGCGACATCGTAGCCTCCGGAACCCCATTGGGACAGCGTATCAGCGCTCCCAGTCAGATCAGTACGGATGCCTCGTTCACCGGCAACCTCTTCGTCCACGACGACCCCAACGACCTCTCGCTGGTCCAGGCCGGCCGCGACATCCTCTACGGCAACTTCAACGTCGCCGGCCCCGGTACCCTGGAGATCAGCGCCGGGCGCAACATTCTCATGGAGGATCGCGCGGCGATCACCAGTCTCGGCGCGGTGGTGCCGGGCGACAGCCGGCCGGGTGCCGATATCGTGCTCCAGGCCGGCGCGGCGGGGGCCGACTATCAGGCCTTCCTCGAGCGCTACCTGGATCCGGCCAACCTGGCGCAGGGCGGCACCCCGCTGGCCGAGCAGCCGGGCAAGGTGGTCAGGACCTACGAAAGCGAGTTGGCCAAGTGGTTGAACGAGCGCTTCGGCTTCGCCGGCGACGCGGAACAGGCCCAGGCGTTCTTCGCCGGCCTGCCCGCCGAGCAGCAGCGGATCTTCGCCCGCCAGGTGTACTTCGCCGAACTCAGGGCCGGCGGCCGCGAGTACAACGAAGTCGGCGGGGTACGCCAGGGTAGCTACCTGCGCGGGCGCAACGCGATCGCCGCGCTGTTCCCCGAGCGCGATCCGGCGGGCAATCCGATCAGCTACGAAGGCGATATCGTCATGTATGGCGGTGCCGGCGTGCACACCGACTTCGGCGGCGACATCCAGTTGCTCAGCCCCGGCGGGCGCCAGGTGTTCGGTATCGAGGGCGAGGCGCCGCCGTCCACCGCAGGCATCGTCACCCAGGGCCAGGGCAATATCCAGGCCTATTCGCGGGACAGCATCCTGCTCGGCCAGAGCCGCATCATGACCACCTTCGGCGGCAGCATATTGGCCTGGTCGGCGGAAGGCGACATCAACGCCGGTCGCGGTTCCCAGACCACCGTGGTGTACACCCCGCCGCGGCGCATCTACGACGCCTGGGGCAACGTCAGCCTGTCGCCACAGGTGCCCAGCACCGGCGCCGGTATCGCCACCCTCAACCCGATTCCCGAAGTGGCACCGGGCGACATCGACCTGATCGCCCCGCTCGGCACCATCGATGCCGGCGAGGCGGGCATCCGGGTTTCCGGCAACGTCAACGTGGCGGCGCTGCAGGTGGTCAACGCGGCGAACATCCAGACCCAGGGCCAGTCCAGCGGCATTCCGCTGGTGGCTTCGGTGAATACCGGGGCGTTGACCTCCGCCAGCGCCGCGGCGAGTTCCGCGACCCAGGCGGCGGAGGACGTCAGTCGCCAGCAGCAGGCCGCCGCGCGGCAGCGCATGCCGTCGGTGATCACGGTGCAGGTGCTCGGGTTCGGCAACGAGCGCCTGGAGCCTTCGCGCGACGGCGCCAGTCGTTCGCCGGGCTACAACCCGGACAGCGCCGTGCAGGTGCTCGGCGCCGGAGCCCTCGGCGAACAGGCGCGCAGCCAATTGACCGATGAAGAGCGCGGCAACCTGATCCTGTAAGGCACCGCCGCGGAGGCACGATACCCGCCAGGCCCTCCCCACGGAGGGCCCTTTTTTTGCGAACTTCCGAGGCGCTGGTCGATTCTCGGGTGAATGCCCGTTCGTCCCCGCCGGTGGCGCGCGAATGGCCGGCCGCATGAAGTTTTCATGACAAAAGTTCGGTGGTGCGGCGGGGTTGCCGTCAAACAGGTGTGAATGAGGAAAACGGAATTCAGCGGTGAAAGGCAGGGACGGGAACGAAAGGAATCGGCCATTTCCCGGTTGCGCTGACCGGTTGCTGGAAATGAGCGTGTCGTTCGAGAAAGACGCGTTCCGCTCTGAAACAAGAGAACAGTATCCGCTAACGGCCGTGGTCACTCCGGTGAATACGGCGAAGGACGGTGAGTATTGATGGAAAGTTACTCGAAAGTCGGTATGCAGGAACTTGACCAGCGCCTATCGAAGATCGTCGAAGCCGCACGCAAGAAACCGGTATCGGTTTATCGATATGGGGCACCATGGGTCTGGATAGTGTCCCAGGAAGATTGGCAGGGTGCGCTCAAGGAAGTGTCCAGCTATATACCGCCGGGACATTCCCTGGCGTTGCTGAAACCGCAAATAGAAAGTCTCCTTGTCGAAGAGGCGAAAGTCCTCTCGGCGCTTGCCCGCGAACATGGCATGCAGTTGGCCCCGGAGCCGCTGATCCACGCGCTGCTGCTGCAACTGCTGTACGCGATTCCCAGCGAGCAGCAGTTGTATGAGCAATTGAACTACAACCTGCTGTATCGCTGGTTCGTCGGCCTGGAAATGAAGCAGAAGATCTGGAATTTTCCGGTTTTCGTCAGCGATATAACCGTCCTGCTGAACAGCGCGGAGGCGGTAAGGATAATAGGCAGGATTATCGGGGAAGTGATTTCCGGGGATCTCATGCAGATGCCGGAGTTCTCCCTGAACTTCGCCTTGTTGCATACATGGCAAGCGCGCCATGGCGGAGCGCGACGGCTGAATATCTAGCACGAAAGTGAAAATAGAAAAGAACGAGATTTCATAAGGGCGGGCGCCGTTTTTAACAGGTTGTTCATGCGTCGCCGCTAGTTTGTTGTCTTTCACAGAACTGTTCGATGAACGGACTTGTTGCATTAGAACAATAAGTCCCGATGGAACTTCGGGGGACCGTGTGAAGCGTTCGCTGTTCAATTGTGCGCACCCGTTTCGCCAGCGCTGGTCGATCGGTTGCCTGGCTGTCGCATTGTCGTGCGCTTCGCTGGCCGACGAGGCCCCTCCCGCCGCGGCGGGAGCCGAGACCCAGCGTCTGGTGGACATCAACGAGTACGTGGTACGCGGCAACACCGTGCTGGACAACCGCGCCATCGAGGCGGCGGTGTATCCCTTCCTCGGACCGCAGCGCAGCCTGGGCGACATCGAGGGGGCGCGCGATGCGCTGCAGGCCGCCTACCAGGAGAAGGGCTACCAGTCGGTCTACGTCGAGCTGCCGGAGCAGCAGGTGAGCGGCGGGGTGGTCTACCTGCAGGTCACCGAGACCACTGTCGGTCGCGTCCGGGTGGTCGGCGCCAAGCACTATTCGCCGGTGGAGTTGCGCGAGGAAGTGCCGGCCCTGGAGGAGGGCAAGGTGCCCGACTTCGCCCAGGTCCAGCGCGAGCTGGCGCAGGTCAACCGCACCCCCGGCCGCCAGGTGCTGCCGATGGTGCGCGAGGGCCAGCGGCCCGGCACCATGGACGTCGACCTGCAGGTGGAAGACAAGAATCCCTGGCACGCCAGCATCGGCCTGAACAACGACTACAGCGCCGACACCCGTCACTTGCGCTCGGTGGTTTCGCTGGGCTACGACAACCTCTGGCAACTCGGCCACGCCATCTCGCTGACCTATTTCACCGCGCCGCAGGACCAGGACAACGCCAAGGTCTGGTCCGGCTCCTATACCGCGCCGCTGAGCCAGCGCTGGAGCGTGCAGCTGTCCGGCTACCAGTCCGACAGCGACGTGGCCACGGTGGGCAGCATGAATGTGGTCGGCCAGGGCCATTCCTATGGCGTGGCGGCGATCTACAGCCTGCCGGTGACCGGCCTCTGGTCGCACTCGTTCTCCTTCGGCGTCGACTTCAAGGACTTCGAGGAACAGACCCGGATCGGCGGCAACAACGACAGGGTGCCGATCAAGTACGCCCCGCTGACCCTCGGCTACAACGGTTTCCGCTACACCGAACGTTCCCAGTTGGCCCTTGGCCTGAGCCTGGTGGCCGGTACCGGCAGTCTCCTCGGCTACGGCGACGACGACGAGGAATTCGACCGCAAGCGTTATCGCGCCAAGTCCGGCTTCGGCGTGCTCAAGGGCGATCTCAACCACACCCTGACCTTCGGCGGCGACTGGCAGGTGGCGACCAAGGCGGCCTTCCAGCTCGCCTCCGGGCCGCTGATTTCCAACGAACAGTTCGCCGCCGGCGGTGCCACCAGCGTGCGTGGCTACCTGGCGGCGGAGAACACCGCCGACGACGGCTACCTGCTCTCCCAGGAATGGCGTACGCCGTCCCTCGGACGCTTCCTCGGCAAGCGCGCCGGCGGCTACGTCAACGACTGGCGCTTCTACGTGTTCGCCGAGGGCGCGCAACTGCGCCTGCAGGATGCGCTGCCCGAGCAGGACGACGACTTCAGCCTGGCCAGCGTCGGCATCGGCACCCGCGCGCAACTCGCCGACTGGCTGTCCGGCAGCCTCGACTGGGCCTTCCCGCTGCTGGAAGGGACGAACACCGACAAACACGACTCGCGCCTGCATTTCAGCGTGCAGGCGAGCTTCTGACGCTGACCCCGGAGTAACCCCACATGTATCGCTTATTGCTGACATCGCTGATCTGCCTGGGCCTGCTGGCCCCGGCCAGCGCCAGTGCCTGGTGGCAGGACGACTGGCAGTACCGCAAGCAGGTCTCGGTCGATACCACCCCGCAAGGCGCGGCGATCAACGAGAGTCTCGGTCGCCTGCCGTTGCTGGTGCGCCTGCATACCGGCAACTTCACCTTCGACGGGGTCAACGAGAACGGCTCGGACATCCGCTTCGTCGCCGCCGACGACAAGACCGTGTTGCGCCACCAGGTCGAGAGCTTCGACCCACTGATGGGCATGGCCCTGATCTGGGTCGACGTGCCGCGGGTGGAGGGTGGCCAGCGCCAGGACATCTGGATGTACTACGGCAACGCCAAGGCGCCGGAGAGCGGCAACGGCCAGTCGGTGTTCGACCCGGACTACACCCTGGTCTATCACTTCGACGGTGCGCCGGGCACTCCGCCGCGGGACTCCACCGCCTACGCCAACAATGCGCAGACCGCCGCCGGCAGTCCGGTGGAGGGCGTCATCGGTCGCTCCGCGCAACTGCTGGGCCAGCCGCTGCTGCTGCCGGCCAGCCCATCGCTGGCGGTGAGCGCCGGTGGCACCTTCAGCTTCAGCGGCTGGGTGCGTCCCGACCAACTGGCCGGTGAACAGGTCCTGCTGTCGCGCCGCGAAGGCGGCAACGCCCTGTTGGTCGGCCTGGCCCAGGGCGCGCCCTTCGTCGAGCTGAACGGTCAGCGCGCTGCCGCCAGCCAGGCCCTGGCGCAGGGGCAATGGCAGCATCTGGCGCTGGTCGCCGACGGTACCCGGCTGGCGCTGTATCTCGGCGGTCGCGAAGTCGCCAGCCTGGCGGCGGCGCTGCCGGCGTTCAGCGGTGCGATCGCCATCGGCGCGGAAGGCCAGGCCGCGCCTGCGGTCGCCACCGAAGCGGCAAGCGGGGAAGGTGAGGCGAGCGCCGCGGCGCCGACCCTGCAACCCTTCCAGGGCGCCATCGACGAGTTGCGCCTGTCGAAGATCGCCCGCCCGGCGGCGCTGCTCCTCGCCGACGCCACCGCCCAGGGCGCCGAGTCGCGCCTGGTGGCCTACGGGGTCGACGAGAAGCAGTCCGGCTTCGGCTTCGGCAAGCTCGGCTTCCTGCTCAACGCAGTGCCGCTGGATGCCTGGGTGATCATCGCGATCCTGGCGCTGATGATGGTCCAGTCATGGGTCATCATGTACCGCAAGAACCAGAACGTCGGCCGTGTCAGTCGCGCCAACGGGCTGTTCCGCGAGCGCTTCGCCGAGGTCGGCACGCGCCTGGAACTGCTCGCCGACGACCGCGAGCTGGCCGCCCGCCTGCAACACTCCTCGCTGTGGCGCCTGTACCAGGTGGCGGTGAAGGAGATCCGCACCCGCCGCGAGCAGGGCGCCGACACCTCTTCCGTCTCCGCGGCCACCATCGAGGCGATCCGCGCCTCCATGGACGGCGTGCGCACCAAGGAGAACCAGCAGCTCGGCTCGCGCCTGTCGAGCCTGTCCAACGCCATCGCCGGCGGCCCCTACATCGGCCTGCTCGGCACCGTGCTGGGGATCATGGTGGTGTTCCTCGGCACCGCCATGGCCGGCGACGTCAACATCAATGCCATCGCCCCGGGCATGGCCGCCGCCCTGCTGGCCACGGCCATGGGCCTGTTCGTCGCGATCCCCGCGTTGTTCGGCTACAACCGCCTGGTCACGCGGAACAAGGAAGTCAGCGCGGACATGCGGGTGTTCGTCGACGAGTTCGTCACCCGCCTCGCCGAGGTGCATGGCGAAAGCCAGCTCAGCGAAGTGGCCCATCGTCGCAACGGCCAGCCGTTGCCGGCCTGAGGAGAACGCCATGGCTTCCGTGAACAGCAGCCACGACGATGACGACGACGGCGCCGTCGACAGCATCAACATCACCCCGCTGGTGGACGTGCTGATGGTGGTGCTGGTGATGTTCATCCTCACCGCCACCGCCCAGGTCGCCGGGATCCAGATCAACCTGCCGAAGGCCAGTGCCACCGTGGCGCTGTCGCAGCCCAAGACCAAGGCGATCTCGGTGAACGATGCCGGCCAGGTGTTCCTCGACGCCTACCCGGTGACCCTGCCCGAGCTGGAGGACCGCCTGCGTACGGAGAAGGCCCTCAACCCCGACTTCCCGGTAGTGGTCCGCGGCGACGCCACGGTGCAGTACCAGAAGGTCATCGAGGTCCTCGACCTGCTGCGCCGCCTGGAGCTGTCCCAGGTCGGCCTGGTCACCGGCAAACCGACCTGAGGCCCGGGATGAACATGTCCGCCGATCCCAAGCACACCCCCGAGCCGAAAAATGCCGCGCCGCTGTCCATCGACGGCCGCCCGGCGAACCCGACCCTGCGCTACCTCAAGTGGGGCCTCGGCGCGCTGCTGCTCGCCGGCCTCGCCTGGCTGGTCTGGGAGTGGGCCAACGACATGAGCGGCGTGCGCCGCGAGGCGCCCAAGGTGCCGGCGATCATCCCGCTGCCGCCACCGCCTCCGCCGCCGCCGGAAAAACCGCCGGAACCGGAGCAGCCGGTGGAAGAGGAAAAGATCGTCGAGCCGGAACCGCAACCCGAACTGGAGGAGGTCAAGCCGCAGGAGGAAGCGCCGCCGTCGCCGGCCGACGACCTGGCCGACCCGATGCAGATGGATGGCGACGCCCAGTCCGGCTCCGACGCTTTCAACATCGGCTCCGGCAAGGGCGGCGGGATGGCCGGTTCCGGCGGCGGTCGCGCCGGCAACGCCAGCTATAGCCAGTACCTGGCCTACGCCTTCCAGCGCCTGCTGCGGGACAACCCGGAGCTGCGCAACCTGGCGTTCCGCCTGCAGGCGGAGATCTGGCTGAGTTCCTCGGGGGATATCACCCGGGCCGAACTGACCCGCTCCAGCGGCGACCCCGAGACCGACCAGAAGGTGCTGGCCGCGCTGCGCGCCGCCGGCCGCCTGGAAGAACGCCCGCCGGCTTCGCTGACCCTGCCGGTGCGCATCGCCCTGCAGGGCAAGCGGCCGGGATGAGAAGACGCCAACCCAGAACGATTTCCGGCAGGCGACTGCCTTGAAGGACCTTAGGAGCCGTACACAGATGAACGCGAAAGTGAACCGACTGGCGCTGGGGATGGGCGTCATGCTCGCCGCGCTGGCCGGCCAGGCGCAGGCCCAGCCGCCGGCGCCCTCGGAGAACGCCACGATCAACCTGATCCGCCTGCTGGTACAGCAGGGCGTGTTGAAGAAGGAACAGGCCGATGCGCTGGTCAGGCAGGCCGAGGCCGAGGCGCAGCAGGCCCAGCAGGCGCGCCAGGCCGTGGCGCCCGCGGCGGCCGTTGCCGCTGTCCCCGGGGAGGTCCGCGTACCCTATATCCCGCAGGTGGTGCGCGACCAGATCCGCGACGAAGTGAAGGCCGAGGTAATGACCCAGGCCAAGGCGGAGAATTGGGCGCAGCCCAACGCCTTCCCGGACTGGGCCTCGCGCATCAGCTTCGACGGCGACGTGCGCCTGCGCTACGAGTCGCGCTCCTTCGGCAACGGCAACAGCAACCAGATCACCGACTTCGCCGAACTCAACGACGACGGTCCCTATGACGTCAACCCGAATACCAGCGCGGGCCTGCCGCCGCTGCTCAATACCCGCGAGGACCGCGACAGCCTGCTGCGCCTGCGCGCGCGCTTCGGCCTCAAGGCGGCGCTGTCGGAAAGCTGGAGCGCCGGCATCCGCATCGGCACCGGTTCGGACAACAACCCGGTGTCGACCACCCAGACCCTCGGCGGCGGCTTCGGCAAGAAGGACCTCTGGCTCGACCAGGGCTACCTGACCTGGAAGCCCAGCGAGCGCCTGAGCCTGACCGGCGGGCGGATCGCCAATCCGTTCCTGTCCACCGACCTGCTGTATTCCAACGACCTCAACTTCGACGGCGTGGCGGCGATCTTCAACCAGCCGCTGAGCCGCGATGTCGCGCTGTTCGGCACGGTCGGCGCGTTCCCCGTGGAATACAGCTCGGACACCGCCTCGTCGAACGGCTTCGACAAGGAAGACAGCGACAACAAGTGGCTCTACGGCGCGCAACTGGGCGCCACCTGGAAGATCAACCCGCAGCACAGCCTTACCGGCGCGCTGGCCTACTACCGCTTCGACGATATCGAAGGGCGGCGTTCCAGCCCTTGCCGGCCCTGGGCCGGAGATCCGGAGTGTGACACCGACGGCAGCCGTCCGACCTTCATGCAGAAGGGCAACACGGTGTTCCTCCTGCGCGACATCGTGCCCAACCCGGCCGACCCGGCGAACACGCCGAACCCGCAGTACGTCGGCCTGGCCTCGGAGTTCAATCTGCTCGACCTGAACCTCGGCTGGGATGCCGAGCTACCCAACGACTTCAAGCTGCGGGTGGCCGGCAACTACGTGCACAACCTGGGCTACGACGAGGGCGACATGCGCAAGCGCGCCGGCGGTGTGGCGCAGATCGCCAACAACCTCGGCTCCGACGGCGACATCAAGAGCGGGGCGAACGCCTGGATGCTCCAGTTCACCCTGGGCAACGCCCTGGACATGCGCGACGCCGGCGACTGGCAGGTCTTCGCCGCCTACAAGTACATCCAGCCGGATGCCCTGCCGGACGGTTTCAACGATTCCACCTTCCACCTTGGCGGGACCAACGCCAAGGGCTACATCCTCGGCGCCAGCTATGGCTTCGACAAGCGCGTCTACGGTACCGCGCGCTGGCTCAGCTCCGACGAGGTCTACGGCGCACCGTTCTCCATCGACGTCCTGCAACTCGAGGTCAACACGCGCTTCTGAGCGCTCCTCGAGGCAGACCATGAAGAGGCAGACCATGAACACGCGACCTTTCTCATTACCGATCTGGGCCCAGGCGCTGCTCGCCGGGGCCGCCTTCGCCGCCTACGCCAGCCAGGCGGCCTACGCCGACAGCCTGGAGGAACGCCTGCGCGCCCAGTTGCGCAGCACCACCCAGCAACTCCAGGCGCTGCAGACCGAACAGGCCCAGGCCACCGCGGCGAAAGCCGCGCTGGAAAGCCAGCGCAATGCGGCGCTGGCCCAGGTCAAGCAACTGAGCGCCGAGCTGGCCCGGGCCAAGGGCCAGGCCGAGCAGCTCTCGGCCCAGCAACAGGGCTTGCACGACCGGGCGCGGCAGATGGTCGAGGCGAGCAACGAGCAACTGGGCAAGTACAAGCAGGCCTACGACGAGTTGCTGGTCATGGCGCGAGCCAAGGAGGCCGAGCGGCAGAAGCTCGACCTGGCGTTCCGCGAGCACGACCAGCAGTTGCAGCAGTGCACCGCGAAGAATCGGGAGATGTATGGCGTGGCCAAGGAAATCCTCGGCGCCTACGAGAACGTCAGCGTCGCCGAGGTGATGAAGATCCGCCAACCGTTCGCCAGCGGTGCGCGGGTGAAATTCGAAGAGATGGCGCAGAAGCTCGGCGACGACCTCTACAAGACCCAGGTCGAGAACCGCCAGGCGGCGCTCGCCCAGTGAAATCCGACAGCAAACCAGGAACCCGGATATGAACGACATCACCCTGATCGAACACCTTTCCGTCGACAGCCTGACCGAGGCCTTGCAGGACGCCGGCTACCGGGTCAACCGCAGCGAGCAGAACGGCGTCGTGCAACTGCTCAGTGCCAGCCAGGGAATCGGCTACGCGGTGCGCTTCGGTAATCCGGCGGCGACGCCGGCGAGCTACCTCGACTTCACCTTCAGCTGCGCCCTGCGCGTGCAGGGCGAATTGCCCGCCGGGCTGACCGAGCGCTGGAATCTCAGCCGGCGCTTCGGCCGCCTGTCGCGGCAGGGCGAGTTCCTGGTGATGGAAATGGACGTGATCGTCGCCGGCGGCGTCAGCCCGGCCAACCTGCGTAGCCATATCGAACTGTGGGATCGCCTGCTGCAGGAGTTCATCGCCTATCTGCGCGACTACAGCCGCCTGGCCGCGGAGCAGCAGGGCATGGCGCAGGATGCCGGTCAACCCGTCGATGGCGAGGCCTGAGCCGATGCGGCCGGCATTTCGTTGCGGCGTCCTGGCGTTCGCGCTTGCCGTTCTCGCCGGCTGTGGCCAGCGCGAGGACGGCGGCGCGGGCCAGGCCCAGGCCGCGCTTGCCAAGCCATCTGCCAGCGCCGCCGCGGAACCCGCGGTGGCCCGCCTCGGCGCCTTGCAGGTGGCGCCGGACGAACTGAAGGCGCTGCTGGCCGAGGTGCCGGCGGAAACCCGCGCGCAGTTGAGCGAGAACCGCGACGCACTGGAACGCTGGATGCGTGCGCGGCTCGCCGAGAAGGCGCTCTACGAACAGGCCAGCGCCCAGGACTGGCAACAGCGTCCGCAGGTGAAGACGCTGATCGATGCGGCGGCGCGGCAGATCGTCCTGCGTACCTACCTGGAGTCGGTGAGCACGGTGCCCGAGGACTACCCCAGCGATGCCGAACTGCAGGCCGCCTACCAGGCGAACAAGGCGCAACTGGCTGTACCGGCGCTGTACCGGGTCAGCCAGATCTTCATCGCCGCCTCTGCGGCCGGCGGGCTTGCCGAAGCGCGCAAGCGCGCCCAGGAACTCTACCGGCAGGCCGCGGACGGCGACTTCGCCGAACTGGCGCGCAAGCATTCCGACGACCCGCAGACCGCCCGCAACGGCGGCGACATCGGTGGGTTGCTGGCGCAGGCGCAACTGCTGCCGGCGATCCGTCCGGCGCTGGAACGGCTGAAGGTCGGCGCGGTGTCCGAGCCGATCCAGGGCGCCAACGGTTTCCACCTGGTCAAGCTGACCGAGCGTCGCGACGCTCGCCTCGCCACCCTCGACGAGGTCCGTGGTCGCCTGCGCGAAAGCCTGCGCGCGCAACGCCAGGAGCAGATTGCCAAGGCCTACCTGGATGGCCTGGTGAACAACGCTACCCTGAGCATCGACGGCGCGTTGCTCGGCAAGACCCTGGCGGAACTGCACTGATGGGCGGCACGCCGGAGGCCAGGCGTGGGCCGCGCGCGAGCCGCTGGCGGCACCTGCGCAGTTGGCTGTTCGGCGAGCCCGAGCGGTTCCGCGACGAACGCCAGCGGCTCTGGGGCGCCTATGCCGCATGGCTCGGCGAGCAGGTCCAGCAGCGCCTGGGCGAAGACGCCGAAACCACGCCGCGGCTGCTGGCCTTCCTGGAGTCGCGGCGCGCGGCGGGGCAGTTGCCGAATACCGACATCGACCTGCGGGTCTGGCTCGACGAACGCGGCTGGATCGTCCGTCTCGCCTGCCTGCGCAGCGACGCCGAGCCGATCGAGAATGAACTGCGGCGCGCGCTGATGGACCGTTCGTTGCGCCTGCCGCCGCCGGAACACATGCCGCAGCCGATCGAACTGCGGATTCGCCTCATGCCTGGACGCTAGCGAGGAAGCATGGCCCTATCGGAGTCCGCCGGGCAGCGCCCGGCACTGCTCAGGCCCGCGCAGGGACGCGACGACCGTGCCTATTGGCACGAGCTGTTCGGTTCTCTGGAGGTGGTGCATTTCTTCCTGGTCACCGCCCGTTGCGGCTGTTTCATGCAGGCTGCGCGCAGCCTGGACGTCAAGCCGACGCTGCTGCGCAAGACCCTGGCCCGGCTCGAGGAGCGCCTCGGCCTGCATCTGTTCGTGCATGAGGGCAACGCCCTCTCGCTGACCCGCGAGGGCCGCATCGTCCAGGCCGCCGGGCAGCGCCTGGTCGAGGACAGCCAGAGCCACGCCGATCTTCACCGGCAACAGCCGCTGGTGCGCCTGGCGGTGGCCGAAAGCGTCCTGCACGATGTGCTCAGTCGCGAGCTGTGGGGCTACCTGCGCAAGAACGCCAACCTGCGCGTAGCCCTCGCCGAGTTGCGCGAGGGCTGGCCGGAAAGCGCAGGGCCGGCGGAGATCGCCATCTGGATCGCCGATCCGGGGCAGCCGCATCCGCCGATGGAAGGCCACTTCGCCGCACCGGCGCGCATCGCTGAGCTGGAGTACCAGCCGCACATCGGCAAGCGCTATTCGCGCGAGCGCACGCGGCCGGCCAGCGAGGACGAGCTGGACGACTACCTGCTGGCGCAGCTCCACGGCCAGGCCGCCAGCGCCGCCCTGGCACCCTGGAACCGGCGGGTGGCGGCTCGCCAGTCGGGAGTGATCGAGGTACAGAGCCACGACCTGCTGCTACAGGCGATCCTCTGGGGCGCCTGCATCGGCCTGCTGCCGCATTACGCCGGACGCCTGGAGCGCAACCTGGCGGCGTTGCCGCAGGTCTTCGACGAGCCGATGCGGCGGGAAGTCTGGATGAGCGTGCAGCCGGAAGCGGAGAACCGCGTGGAGGTGCGTGCCTTGCTCGATCTGATCGAGCACGCCTTCGACGACCGGCGCGACTGGTTCGGACGCTGACCTTGCGGGCTTGACGGCGGCCGCCATAGCCGACACCGTTTCGCCACGGAACGGTTGACGGAAGGTACGCGATGACGGAGCGGCATTGGCAGGGCGAGGTCTGGCTGGCGCGGGACCACGCGCTGTTCGCCGGGGTCAACGGCGATACCCGCGAGCACGCGCACTATGCCCACCAGTTGCTGCTGGCGGAGACGCCGCTGCGGGTGCGCGTCGCGGGCCAGGTACTGGAGGCCCGGCGCTTGCTGGTGCCCTCGCTGCAAGCCCATTGCGTCGAAGCGTCGCAGCCGTTGCTGGCGCTGTACGCCGAGCCGCTGGCGTTCGACAGCGACGACCTGCGTCAGCTTCTCGAGGACGCTCCCGGCGAGCCCGAGGCGTTGCTGGGGCGGCTTGCGCGGCTGCCTCGTCGACGGCTCGACCGCCGCGTCGAAAAGGCCCTGGCGGCGCTCGACGAGCAACTCGCGGCGCGGGTCGAGGCGGAAAGACTGGCGCGCAGCGCCAGTCTTTCGTTGAGCCAACTGGAGCGGCTGTTCGCCGTCCAGGTCGGCCTGTCGGTGCGCCGCCTGGTGCTCTGGCGCCGCCTGTACCTGGCCTTCGCCCTGGCCTTGCAGGGGCGCAGCCTGACCGAGGCGGCCCATCACGCCGGCTTTGCCGACGCCGCGCACCTGTCGCGCAGCGTACGCAGCCTGCTCGGTATCCGCGCCGGCCTGTCGCTGCCGCACCTACGCCTGGCCGGCTGAACGCCCCAATCCTTCCGGCGGCTGTGGGACGTGCCTGCTGCGTGGCAGGTCGCGGAATGGCGCGAGCAACTGGCCGGCATAGTCGCGGGGATAGTCAGGCTGGTCGCCGATGCCCATGTCGGTGCTGTCCAGGCGGTAGTCGGGACGATGGAGGGCGGTGCCGAGCAGGCGGTCCCAGACGCTGAAGAACAGCGCGAAGTTGACGTCGCCGGCGCGCCCGTAGCGGATGTGGTGCAGGCGATGCAGCGGTGCCCAGGCGAACACATGGCGTAACCCGCCGATGCGCATGTCGACGTTGCTGTGTTGCAGCAGCAACTGGATGCCGATGGCGAAGGCGAGCAGCGCGGCGACCGTCTGCGGCACGCCGAGCAGCAACAGCGGCAGGGTGCCGCCGAGCGCTTCCAGGCCCAGGTGCAGGGGATGCTTCATCAGCCCGTTGAAACCGTACAGGCGCTGCACGCTATGGTGCACCGCGTGCAGCCGCCAAAGCAGCGCCGAACGGTGGCTGGCGTAGTGCACCAGGGTGATGCCGAGATCGGCCAGGACGATCGCCAGCAGCAGTTGCAGCCACAGCGGCCAGGCCTGCGGCCATACCGGCCAGAAGCCCAGGACTCCGGCCAGCAGTGGCAGGGCGAGGATGCCAAGTGCGTTCAGGCTTTCGTTGACTGACGCGTGCAGGACATCGCGCAGGCGGTCGGCGTGCGGCCGGTTCCAGCGTGGCTGGTAGGGCAGTCGTCGTTCGGCGAGAAAGGACAGGCCGAGCGCCCCGAGGAACAGGGCGACCAGCCAGGCGTGGGAAGCTTGGCGATAGCCGACCTGCCAGGTCGCCAGGCCGATGAAGCCGGACCAGAAGAGGGGCGCGTAGGCGTAGCGCAGGAAGAACTGCATGGTGGGACCTCCGGATGAATGAGGTCCCCAGCGTCGCTCGCGACAGGCCGGCGGCGCTTGAACGAACCGCGCAAGTTCTCAGTCGCGCAGCACCAGCGGCGCGCCTCCCATGTCCCCGCGACCCGGCCAGGTCTCGCGGGCCAGCCAGGCCCCACCCAGGCAGACCAGGTTGGCCAGCAGCAGGTAGCCCAGCGGCGACAGCGGATTGCCGGTGACGCCGATCAGCCAGGTCACCACGATCTGCGCGGTGCCGCCGAACGCGGCGACGCCGGTCGCATAGACCAGGGAAAAACCGGTGGAGCGCAGCGCCCGGGGGAAGCTTTCTACCAGCAGCACGATCAGCGCCGCGCCGCTCATGCCATGCAGGGCCGAGAGCAGGGCGAGGACGGCGAGGAAGACTGCCGGCTCGGGGTGACGGGTCATTGCCTGCAGTGCCGGGAACAGCACCGCGAGCAGCGCCAGGCGCGGCAGGATCAGCACGGCGCGGCGCCCGTAGCGGTCGCAGAGCACGCCGCCGAGCAACGCCGAGAGCGCCAGTGCGGCGCCGGCGACCAGCGTCGAGAGCATCGCGATGCCCGCCGGCAGGTGTAGCTCGGTAAGGGCGAAGGTGGTCATGTAGTTGAGGAAGTACTGGGTGATGGTGCTTCCGGAGAGGATCAGCAGACCGAGCAGCAGGGCTCGCCGATGATTGCCGAACAATTCGCCGAGCAGGCTCCGGGTGCTGGCCTGGCGGCCGCGTCCGGCAAAGGTCTCGGCCAGGTTGAGGCGGATGTACAGGCCGATCGGCAGGACCAGCAGGCCGGCCGCGAAGGGAATCCGCCAGCCCCATTCCTGCAGTTGGCGCTCGTCGAGCCAGAGGGTGAGCAGGTAGCCCATCAGCCCGGCGGCGACCGCCGCGATGCCTTGCGCTACGACCTGCCAGCAGGCGTAGGTGCCGCGCTTGTGCGGCGGTGCCGCCTCGAGGATGTAGGTGGTCGCCGGCCCGGCCTCGCCGCCCCAGGCCAGGCCTTGCAGCAGGCGGGTCAGCACCAGCAGCAGCGGCGCGGCCGGGCCGATGCTGTCGTAGCCGGGGAGCACCGCGATGCCGCCGGTGCCCAGCGCCATCAGGAACAGGGTAAGGAGCATCGCCGGCTTGCGCCCGGCGCGGTCGGCGTAGGCGCCGATAAGGATCGCGCCGAGGGGGCGGATGACGAAGCCGACGCCGAACGCGGTGACCGACAGGAGCAGGCTGACGAAGGCGCTGTCGGAGGGGAAGAAAGTCCGTCCGATCATCACCGCGAAGGTGGCATAGACCCCGAAGTCGAAGAATTCCACGGCGTTGCCGAGGACCACGGCAAAGACGCTGCGGCGGCTGGCCGGATCGGCGGCCGCCGGGGGACGGGTGGGGGAGCGCATGGCGAAGGCCCTCTCGGAGTGACGACTGAAACACTCAGGCCTGGAGCCGAGCGACGAGCGGCCGCCGGCTTCAGTCAGCCGGCGGCCGGGGCCAGCCGTGGATCGGACCGCGCCAGCCTTCGTAGGTCTTGCCGATGCGCAACAGCCAGGTATCGGCGAAGCGCGGCGCGACCAGTTGCAGGCCGATCGGCATGCCGGCGGCCGTGAAGCCGCAGTTTATCGAGAGCGCGGGCTGTTCGCCCATATTCCACGGCACGGTGAAGACGATGTGCTCGAACGGCCGCTGCGGATCGTTCAGCGGCGAGGCCCAGTCGGCGGGGAAGGCCTCGACCTGGTTGGTCGGCGTCAGCAGCAGGTCGATCTCGCCGAACAGCCGGGCGGCGCGCCGGCGCATCTCGAAGGTCTGGTTGAAACCGCGCACCGCATCGACCCCGCTGACCCGTGCGCCGCCCTCGGCCCAGGCGTGGACATAGGGCAGCACCCTGGCCCGCCGCGTCTCGTCGAGGAGCAGCAGTTCGCTCCACAGGCGGGCGCGCCAGAAGTCGTTCAGGCCGTCGAGCAGGCTCCGGTCCATCAGCGGTTCGACGATCCTGAGCTGAGCGCCGTGCTCCTCGAACAGCCGCGCCGCGGCCTCGATCGCGGCGCGGATTTCCGCGTCGGGCTGCAGGCCGCAGCCGGGGTCGAGTTGCAGGCCGACCCTCAGGCCGCGCACCGACAGCGGCTCGGCGCTCCAGTCCAGCGCTTCCGGCGGCAGGCTGGTGGCGTCGCGGGCGTCGGGCTGCGCGAGGTAGCGCATCAGCAGCAGGCAGTCGTCCATGCAGCGGGTCATCGGACCGGCGCAGCGACCGGTGTAGTAAGGGTCGATGGGGATCCGCCCGAGGCTTGGCTTGAAGCCCACCAGGCCGCACCAGCCCGCCGGCAGTCGCACCGAGCCGCCGATGTCGGTGCCCAGGTGCAGCGGTCCGTAGCCGGCGGCGGCCGCCGCTGCCGCGCCCGAACTGGAGCCGCCGGTATTGTTGGCCAGGTTCCAGGGATTGCGGGTGACTCCGTGGAAGCTGGAGAGGCCGGATGAAAGCATGCCGAAGTCTGGAACCGTAGTCTTGGCCAGGACGATCGCGCCGGCTTCGCGCAGCCGAGCGGCCGGCGGCGCGTCGCAGGGCGCGGGTTGCAGGGCGGTGGCGGCGCTGCCCAATGGGATAGGTTCGCCAGCGGTGGCGATCAGCTCCTTGATGGTTACCGGCAGCCCGTCCAGCGGGCCTTTGGGCTGTCCCTTGCGCCAGCGCTCGGTGGCCGCCGCGGCCTGTTCGCGAACCCGTTGCGGGTCGAAGCGATACAGCGCGTTGAGATGCGGTTCCCAGCGCTGGATGTGGGCCAGCAGATGCTCGTAGTACTCGCCAGGCGAGAGTTCCCGGCGGGCGAACAGTGCCAGCAGGCGGGTTCCCGGGAGGTCGTGCAGCGCGGTCATTCAAGCTCCCTCGAAGAACGGCCGCGGGCGTCAAGCGGCCGGCCTACCCGTTGTCGGGCGGCAATTCGAAACCAAGGTGTATCGGGGAGGTATAGCCCATGACCGGCGATCATTCCCGCCGGGGAATCAGCCCTTGCGTTGCTCGATGTAGCGCAGGAAGGCTGTCATGTCGGTACTGCACAGGGTCCGGGCGACCTGCTTCACCTCGTCCACCGGCCAGTCCCACCAGGCCGAAGCCAGCAGGGCTTCGCGGATGTCTTCCTCGAAGCGCCAGCGGATCTGCCGGGCCGGGTTGCCGCCGACGATGGCGAACGGCGGCACGTCGCGGGTCACCACCGCGCCGGCGGCGACTACCGCACCATGCCCGATGGTGACCCCGGAGAGGATCAGCGCGTTCGTGCAGATCCAACAGTCGCTACCGATGACCACGTCGCCGCGGGTCGTGGTGCTGTCAGGGATGTCGGCGACCTCATCGATCATCTTCGGGAAGGGGTAGGTGGTGAGCCAGTCGGTATGGTGCTCGCCGCCGAGGAGGATCTTCACGCCGGCAGCGATCGAGGTGTAGGCGCCGATCCTGAGGGTGGCCTTGTCGCCGAACTCGGTGACCTCCGGGATCCCGTAGGTGCCCACGCCGACCTCGTAATGTGGGTAGGCAAGACGGATCTTCTCCGGGGCCTTGAAGATCTTTTCCCAGCCACGGAAGTACTTCCGCTCTTTGCGTTTTTTCAGTTTTTCCAGGAATTTCATCGAATTACCTTGCCACCTTGGAGTCCACGGGGCTCAGGTGGTCTCGTGATGGAGAAGGAAGCGCTTCAACCGGCGGAAGGTGGTGCGGTTCCACTGCCGCAGCGGCAGCGAGCGGAGCAGTTGCCAGGCATGCCGCTTGTCCGCGACCACGGCGTACTTCAGGGCCTTGTTGACCAGCTCCGTGCGGCCGCGCTCGTAGGCGGGATGCGACTGGTAGGGCGCGATGGTGCGCAGGTCGGCATCGAGCAGCACCTTGTAGCGCCGCGACAGGTTGTCAGGGTGGCGCCGGTAGCGGGTGACCAGCACCGGCAGCTTGTGGATCTGGTAGCCCTGGCTGGCGATGCGCAGGGTCATCTGGAAGTCCTGCACCTTGATCTCGGGATCGTAGAAGCCGGCGGCGCGCAGGGCCTCCATTCGGTACAGGGACACCGGGGCGCCGCAGACATAGGCGTTGCCGAGCAGGTAGTCGAAGTCCAGCTGGCGGATGCGGTTGCCGTTCTGCCGCTTGGTTTCCTGGCCTTCGCTGTCGATGTAGATCACCAGGGCGCCGACGCAGCCGACTTCCGGGTGCTGGTCGAGGTACGCGGCGCGCACGCTCAACGAGTGCGGCAGCATGATGTCGTCCAGGTCCGGCGTGGCTACGTAGTCGCCGCGGGCGTGTTGCAGACCGAAGTTCAGCGCTGCGCTGACGCCCTGGTTCTGCTGGCGGTAGAGCTGGAAACCGTGGACTTTCTGCAACTGCTCCAGCATGGCGTAGCTGTTATCGGTGGAACCGTCGTCGACGATGATCACTTCGAAATTCGGGTAGTCCTGCTCGTAGATGCTGCGCAGGGCTTCTTCCAGGTACTTTTCCGCGTTGAAGCAGGGTGCTACGACGGATACCAGCGGGGCGTCCGTCGTGCCTGAGTGCTTGCTGGAAGTGGCTTCTTCAATCATGTGTCGTTCTTGTCACTCGTCTTGCCCGGTAGCCGCTCCAGGGGGCCGTCGGTCATGAAGTCCTGCGATCGTTCCGGCGATCGGTGCTCGGCACGGGCTGTCGGAAACACAGCGTTTCGCTCCGCCGGTACGGTCGCTGGAGTGGCTCTGGCACGCATGCCTGGATGGCCAGGCATCGCGACAGTATACCGTCGGAAGCATAGAGGGTAGGCCATCGGGCCCGAGAAAAATCCTCGACCTCCTTCGTCCAACCGTCAGGCCGTGGCCTGGCGCTGTTTCCAGTGCCGGTACAAGGCGGGGATATCCCCGGCACACAGCAGTGGCATGGCTGCCTCGATATCGGCCAGTGGCCAGTCCCACCAGGCCATTTCCAGCAGGTTCTGGATATCGCCATCGGAAAAGCGCTTACGAATGGTCCGGGCCGGGTTACCGCCGACGATGGCATAGGGCTCGACATCGCCGGTCACCAGCGCGCGGCTGCCGATGATGGCTCCGTGGCCGACCCGTACGCCGGGCATGAACATCGCCTCGGTACCGATCCAGACGTCATGGCCGATCAGCGTGTCGCCCGCTGGCTGGTAGCCGTTCACGGCGCCGGCGAAGGCCGGCTCTTCGTGCATGAAGTGGAAGGGGAAGGTCGACGCCCATTCGGCGCGGTGTCCCTGGTTGCCGGCCATGATGAAGGCGGCGCCACTGCCGATCGAGCAGAAACTGCCGATGACCAGCTTGTCCACGTCGTCGCGGTCCGGCATCAGGTAGCGGGCGCAGTCGTCGAAGGAATGCCCGTGATAGTAGCCGGAGTAGTAGCTGTAGCGCCCCACCCGTATGTTCGGGTTGCTGACCTGTTCCGAGAGCAGCTTGCCCCTGAAGGGGCTCTCGAAATAGTTGCCCATGACCGCCGTCCCTGTCCGTCGAAACCGCCAAGGGTAGCGCCTGGCGGGATAGCGGGCCAGCCTGGCGTGACGGCTGGCAGCCGCGTCGGCGTTCAGCAGGCCGGACTGCTGAACGGCCAGGCCTGGAAAGGCTCCGAATAGTGCCTGCCGTGACGGAAGGCGAAGGGGAGTGCGTTGGCTTGTTGGTGCAGTTCCTCATTGTCGACGTTGAGGCAAAGCATCTGGATGTCCTGTGCCACCAACAGCCGGTTCAGGTACTCGATGCTCTTGCGCTGGCGCAGGTTACGCGTCAGCGGGCCGGGGGCAAGCAGGCGCGCGTCCAGGCCCAGGTAATCGCAGAGGCCGGCGTCGACCTCGGCGAAGCACTGGCGAGCGTCGGTATCGATGCGTTGCGGGTGCAGCGCGATGCGCACGCCGCTGTCGCGTAGCCGGGCGAGGGACGCCAGGTACTCCGCCGAGGCGGGTTCCTGCTCGTCGATGGCCAGCAGCAGGCAGAGTTCGACCTGGTGCTGCTGCAATTGCCTGGCCGAGGCCAGGATCCGCTCGCAGACCCCGGCGTTGCCCAGGCTGCTGGCATGCAGGGGAATGAAGTTCTTGCCGAGCAGTTCGAGGTCGGTGTTGTGCCGGTGCACGCACAGGAGGCGTGCCAGCAGGTGCTTGACCGCCGCCTCGGCAAGCAGCGGCGGTGCGCCGGAAAGGAAGGCCGACAGGTCGACGCGCTGGCGCCGTTCGCGCAGGGAGAGCTTGCTGCCGACCAACGCGCCGTTCCTCGCATAGATGCCATGGGCGAAGAGCTCGAATCCGTCGTTCGCATCACGGTTGCCGAGGCAGAGCCATTTCAATGGCGGGGGCGTTCTGTCTGTCGCAGTCATAAGTGATGGCTCTATGGGCAAATCTCGCCAAGGCGCTCGGGCATGGAGCCCGCACGCAGGGTTGAGGGGTATCTAGCGGAGACGACCCTACCTCCCACGAATCAAGGTCTTTCGTCGGAAAACCCAGGGGGCAGGTAGGGGATCGGCTCGGCAATCGGCCGCCGAGGGTACTTCCGGTGTCGCCGCCAGGCCTGGTTGGTGGCGGCTTTTTCTCTGGTCTGTGCAGTGGTTCCGCTGTTACCGATTTTTCCGAGTGCGTTTGTGTTGCGGCATCGATCGTTGGCGTCAGTCGGCGCCGATGCTGTCGATGAAGCCCTGGATCAGCGGCGAGGCTTGCTGTTTGCGCCAGACGAAATGGATATCGCTGGAGTCCAGGCCGGCTACCGGTTCGGCATGGAAACCCCGTCGCGTGGAGGGCATGCGTGCAACGAAGCTCTCCGGCACGCAGGCGAAGCCGAGACCGGCCTCGATGCAGGCGAAGAGGCTTGGGTAGGACTCGATTTCCAGGGTTGCACGCGGCTGGATACCGCTTTCCGCCAGCCAGCGGTCGACCTGGCGGCGGTAGTGGCAAGTGTGGCCGAACACATAGAGTTCGAGGCTGGCGAGGTCCTCGGGAGTGGGCGCCGGCAGGTTGGCGGGAGTGACTCGCAACAGGCGCTCGCGGAAGGCCAGGCGGCTGGCCAGCAACGGGTGTTCGATGGGGCCGTCGGCAACGATCAGGTCCAGCTCTCCCTCCATCAGCAGACGCTCGAGCAGCAGCGAATGCTCGGGGCGGATGTGCAGTTCAACGCCCGGCGACTCGCGGCGGTAGCGGGCCAGGCGCTGGGGCAGGTGATTGGCCAGGGCCACGTCCAGTGCGCCGACCCGTAGCGCGCCGTGCGCCTGGTCGCCGGCGAACAGCGCAGCGGTCTCGTCGGCCAGCGCCAGCAGGCGCGTGGCGTGGCGGTACAGCAGGCGGCCCTCGGGGGTGACCAGCAGGCGATTCCTTTCGCGATTGAACAGGGCTACGCCGAGTTGTCCTTCGAGTTCGCGCAAGCGGGTAGTGATGTTCGACGGCACGCAATGCAACTGTTCGGCCGCGGCTGCGATGGTGCCGCGTTCGACCACCGCGCAGAAGAATCCGAGTTGGGAGAGTTTCACATAATTCTCTTTAAGTGAGTGCCTTGCTGATTATTGATTACTTTTAATGAGTGAAAGGCCACCCTAGCATGGACCTCGCGATCGCTTCCAACCCCATTTCACGAGGAAAGATTCCATGACCTACCACGTACTGGTTCAGTTCGACGTTCCCTCCGACAAGCGCGAAGCGTTCGCCGCGGCAGGCCTGTTCGATGCCAATGGCTCGTTGCAGAACGAGCCGGGCACCCTGCGCTTCGAGGTGATCCGCGACGAGAACAACCGCAACCGCTTCTACCTCGACGAGGTGTACGAAGACGAGGCGGCGTTCCTCCAGCATTGCCGCAACGAAACCATCGCGCGCTTCTATGAACTGATCGACAGCTACGCCTTCGGTCCGCTTTTCCTGTTCAAGGGCTACCGCGTCGAAGGTTGATCCCCGCTCCGGCGGCTCGCCGCCGGACTCCACGGAGAATTTCCATGCGAATCCTGCACAGCATGCTCCGCGTGGCCGATCTCGAGGCCGCGCTGGAGTTCTACACCCGCGCCATGGACATGCGTCTGCTACGGCGCCGGGACTATCCCGAAGGCCGCTTCACCCTGGCCTTCGTCGGCTACCAGGACGAGCGCGCGGCCGCTGCCCTGGAGTTGACCCACAACTGGGACCGGGACAGCTACAGCCAGGGCGACGGCTACGGCCACCTGGCCATCGAGGTCGAGGATGCCGCCGTCACCTGCGCCCGGGCCAGGGCGCTGGGCTATCGGGTCACCCGCGAGGCCGGGCCGATGCAGCACGGACGCAGCGTGATCGCCTTCCTCGAAGACCCGGACGGCTACAAGGTGGAACTGATCCAGAAGGGCACCCAGTTCGATTGAGTCCGCGACCAGGGGGCGACATAGCGGCTGCTGTCGTTCCGGCTCAGCCGCTGGCGTCGAATGCGGCGTGGAAGGCCACTATTCCTTGCGCCATGCGCCCGCTGAAGGACTGTGCCTGGAAGTATTCGGCGGGAACGCCGGGCAACGCCAGGCCGCTTTCCACCCGAAAGCCGAAGTGTGAGTAGTAGGTCGGTTCGCCCAGTACCACGCAGCCGCCCGCGGGCAGCATGCGCAGCTCGGCGAGCAGGCGCCGGACCAACTGCGAACCGAGACCCTGGCGCTGCCGCTCGGGCGCCACCGATAGCGGCGCGAGGCCGTACCAGTCGCCCGCTTCGCCATCGATGGTCACTGGTGAGGCAGCGATATGGCCGATCACCTGGCCGTTCGCTTCGGCCACCAGCGAAAACGTCAGCGCGCCGGCACGGCGCAGGGCGTCGATGATGTACTGCTCGGTATGGCTGCTGTGCGTTTCGTTGCGGAACGCGGCTTCGGTCAGGCGAGCGATGGCGTCGATGTCGCCGGGCGTTTCCGCACGGATGGAAATATTCATGCAAGCACTCCTCGGAACCCCCGCCTTGTCCCAGCGGGGGCAATGGAAAAGGAAGGGGGTCAGCGATTGTCCGCCTGCGGGCGCACGGCTTTCAGCCCGGCCATGGATATCCGGTATGGCCTGCCCTGGCGGGAGTGGACCAGGCCCTTGTTCTTCAGCCTGGAGAACACCGCCAGGGTGCAGTCGAGCAGCAGGTGGCCGTCGCGGTTGTAGCACTCGACGCGGGTGATCTTGCCCGAAGCGTCGCGAAGGAAGGCGATATGGCCGCCCTGGGCCAAGGCGTGAAGCGTCCGTTGTTCCGGCTTGGAAACGTTCATGTCGGTAGAACCTGTAATCATCGGTGTGACAACGCGGCCGCACTGCGCGAAAAGGCGTGTGCGAGCCATGGCGAAGGCAGATAACCGGCGACACCTCGTGCGGGATGACGAAGTGGCGGTTATCGGATGATTACTATCTCCAACATACAAGCCTCGGATCGGGGAGGGAGCAGCCACGAAAGCGTGCTGCGATGCGGCAGTCTAACGAAGCTGGCGAAGCGACGGCAAGGAACTGCCTGCGTCGCCATGCCGCTGTGCGACGCTTGCGCCTTTGTGAGGGAGTTCGCCTCGCCCCGCGGCGGTCCGCGCTTTCATTATCGGGGGAAGCGGGAGGTATCCATGTTTCGCACGGCGCTGACGCTGGTCATGTCTTCGTTGGCAATTCCTGCCGTCGCCTCGATGAGATGCGGCACGCATCTGGTGGACGAGGGCGACAGCGTCGAGCAAGTCCTGGAAAGGTGCGGGCAACCGCTGAGCAGGATCGTCAACGAGCCTGCCCTGCGCAACAACGGCGTGCCCAAGTTGAATGCCGCACGCACCGAATTCTGGGTGTATGGCCCCAGTGGAGGCGTCTACCGACACTTGCGCTTCATCGATGGCAAGCTGGTCGAGATTCGGCTCGAGCGGAAGTGATACGAGGCTGTTGAGGAGTTATTCCTACAGATAATTACTAATTTGCTGCGGAACACCGTGAAAGAGCGCTGAGCGAGAAGACGAGCCGGGTGCGGGCCCAGGTGGATGCGTCTTCCGTCGTGTAGGAATTGCCCGATATCGGGCGGCGGGGCGGAAGGTTGCGGGCCACCCTGATCGCATACCTGAAAAGTTGGCGGCGTAATCTCCGCGATTTTCAGGCGAGGACGCGTCGTGTTGAAGTTATTGGTCGTGGTTGCTTCCCTGTTCATCGGCGGAGGCATGGCCATGGGAGAGCCCGGGGGGGCGGATGGGTTTTCCGCTGTCGCAGCGGTCGATCCGGGAGCGAAGCCCGAAGCGCAACTGGACGGGGAGCCCCAGGAGGTCAGCGAAGCGCCGGCCTATCGTGTGGATGACCTCACCTTCCTGTACCTCACCCATGAGGTCTATCTGGAACCCTACGTTTCCTGCCGTCCGAAAGTCCTGGGCGAACGTTCGTACGTCGCCTGCTGGAACGAAACCTACTCCGGCCGCTCCCCGCTGAACTTCTGGGAATACGACGGGGGTGACTTCCTCGCCCTCAACGACCCGGCACGTGTGTTGGCCGAGGGAAAGTTCGCCAGCGAGCAGCACATCGGCGAAGCGCCC
Source organism: Pseudomonas sp. 203-8 (assembly GCF_020708595.1). Taxonomy (NCBI): domain Bacteria; kingdom Pseudomonadati; phylum Pseudomonadota; class Gammaproteobacteria; order Pseudomonadales; family Pseudomonadaceae; genus Pseudomonas; species Pseudomonas sp. 203-8. The sequence goes on from NZ_JAJFDF010000018.1 coordinate 58,581, forward strand.
CTGCCGCTGCCTCTGGATATCGTGTAGTGGTCTACTGATCCCGGACACCGATTTAGGCGAAAATCCTCGCCGTGAGAGAGGTGTCTGATGAGCAAGCAACGACGTACGTTTTCCGCCGAGTTCAAACGAGAGGCCGCGGCCCTGGTGT